>NZ_JEMA01000402.1 GCF_001589285.1 Sorangium cellulosum
CGAGGCCGCCGGCGGCGTCCCAGGCCGTCGCGCCGGCGACGCTGCCGCGCTGCTCGAAGCCGTCGGGCCGGAGCGCGGCGCGGACGTCGGCGGCGCTGTGGAGCGCGCCGTCGGGCGTCGCGACGTGCAGGGCGTCGTCCCGCTGGCCGGCGAGGCCGACCCAGGTGAAGCCCGCGGGCAGCTTCAACGGGCCGACGACGCCGAGGTCCTCGTGGACGGCGAAGGCGCCGACAGCGGCTGCGCCCGGGGCGCCGGCGCCGCCCGGGGCGCCGGCGCCGTCTCCGGGCGCGGCGAAGACCGCGACGCGCGCGCCGAGGGCGACCTCGCGGTGCTCGCTGAACGGGTTCCGCTCGGCCCGCGCGCGCTCCTGCTCTCCGAGGGGCGGCTCGACCCAGGGCGCAGGCGGCGTCGCGGCGGCCGGCAACGTCAGCGGGGCCGAGGGGTCGACGGGAGGGTCGGCGGGCTCGCCCTCGGCGCGCACCGGCGCCTCCGGCGGGGCGGGAGGGATGGCGACCGAGGCTGGCGCGAGCGCCGCCGGGGCCGGCCCGGCGGCGGGACCACAGGAGATCGCGATCAGCGCCAGCGGGAAGGGCGAGAGCCGCCGAGGGTTCTTCAGGGAGGGCCTCCTGCTCCACCTGTACCAGGCCTCCCCGAGCGGATCACCCAGGCCGCGCCGCGCCCTCGCGGCGTCCATGTCGGCGCGCTCGATGGCTCACCCGGGCTGGAGCTTGCCGCGCACGTAGCGAGTTTCCTGGGTGAGCCCGCCGTAGCCATACGCGTCCGCGCGGACGTCGTGCACGTGGATGTAGCTCTCGTCGTGCAGCTCGCCGAGCAGCTGCGCGAACGCCTGGAAGGCCGCGGCGACGTAGGCCGCCTTCTCGTCCTTGGTGTTGGTGCCGTCGACGATCTTGATATCGAAGTAGAAGCTGCGCTTGCCCTGCTCGGCGAGGGTCCTGCCGCCCACCACCCAGTGCTCGGGGCGCACGAAGTCGAAGGTGATGGCGGTCAATTCGCGCTTCTTGTGCAGGATCCGCGTGGTGAGATCGAGCAAGGCCTCGGTCACCTGACGGACGAGCTCCGGGCTGGGCTGGGCGCTGATCTTGACGTTGAGGATGGGCATGGTGATTCCTTTCGTTGTTCGATCGCAATCAATTAGGAAGCTAACCATCAGGCCGAGCCGGGAGGGCCGGGGCGGGCGGCGGCTATCCGATCGCGGCGCGGATGCCGCGTAGCTGCCCGACGGCCTGGTCGAACACCTGCTTGCCGAGCGCCTGCTTGAGCCTCCTCGTGACATCGGCGCTGGCCGCGTCGAGCGCGCCCGCGATCTGCTCGGCGGCGCAGGTCGGGTGGATGTGCTGCTCGCGCGCGTCGGCCTCGCCGGTCCGGCGCTCGACCAGCCCGCGGCCGACCAGCCCGTCCAGGATGCGGGTGGCGGTCGGCCGCGCGATCGTCATGATCTCGGCGAGCTCGCGCTGCGACAGCCCCGGGCGCTTGAGCACGACGCGCAGCAGGAAGCCCTGCGGCGGGGTGAGCCCGAACGGCGCGAACGCCGCGCTCCACGCGCGCTCGAGCAGCCGGGCGAGCGACGTCGTGTTGAAGTACAGGCAGTGGTCGAACATCCGGGGACCCTACCGCCAGATGGTTAGGCATGCAATCAATTTTCGCGGGCGCGGCCTCGCCCGGGTCGGTCAAGGCGGGCCGAGCGCGCGCGCCCGACGGCCCGGAGGGCGCCATCTCGAGGAGACGTGGGCAGTCGCCGTGATCGCCGAGCATCCGGTCCACATCAATCGACGACGTCGCCCGCCCCACCCCGCGCCCGCCGCGCCCGCCGCGCCGTGTGATAGGCTCGCGCCGGGCGACGCACACGCCCGTGAACTCACGTACATGAAACAGGGCAGCGCTCGCCTCGACCGCATCGCGGCGGGGAGCCGGTCAGGCGATGTCATCCGAGGAACCATCATGGTCCTATCGTTCTACGTTCCCCGGGACGAGTACGGCTGCCTCTCGAACGCCTCTCTCCACGGCTTCACTGTGGATGGCCGGTACTGGCCCACCGTCGAGCATTACTTCCAGGCCCAGAAGTTCGCCGGCACCGAGCACGAGGAGCGCGTACGCCTCGCCGCGACGCCCGGGCTCGCGAAGGAAATGGGCCGGGATTGGCGGCTCCCGCTCCGCCCGGACTGGGAGAGCGTCAAGGATGACGTGATGAGGCGCGCGGTCCTGCGCAAATTCGAGACCCACGCCGACATCCGGGAGATCTTGCTGGCGACAGGCGACGAGGAGATCGTCGAGAAGTCCACCTCGGACTACTACTGGGGATGTGGTGCCGAGGGCGTCGGCAGGAACATGCTCGGGAAGATCCTGATGGAGACGCGCGCGCTCCTGCGGAGCCGCGGATAGACATGCCGGGGAGGCCCGACCGCGGCGCGCGTCGAATGGCCCGCCTGCGATCCGTCAGGAGCGCGGGCGAGGTATCCCGAGCCGCTGCCGGCGCTCCCACAGGGTCTTGCGGCTGATCCCGAGTCGGCGGGCGATCTCGGTCTCCGTCAGCGCGGCCTGGTGCTCCAGGACGAAGCGGCGGAAATAGCCCTCGAGCGAGTCGGAAGGGGACGCTGCCTCGAGCGCATCGACGTACGGAGCGGGCGGCGGGGGGGCGGCGTCGAGCCCGAGGTGGACCAGCTCCAGCTCGTTGCGCCCGGCGAGGACCATGGCGCGGTGAACGGCGTTCTCGAGCTCGCGGACGTTGCCAGGCCACGGGGCGGCCGCGATGGCGGCGCGCGCCTCGGGCGACAGCGCGAGCGGCGTCTGCGCCGTCGACCACGCGCGCCGCCTGAGCAGCGACTCGGCGATGCGCACCGGGTCCCCCGGCCGCTCGCGCAGCGGCGGCAGGCGGATCTCGAGGACGCGCAGCCGGAAGTAGAGATCGCTCAGGAACGACCCGTCGCGCACCCGCTCCGCGAGATCCCGGCGCGTCGTGGCGATGAGGCGCACGTCGACCGGCCGGCCGCGGCTCGATCCCACGCGCCGCACCTCGCCTGTCTGGAGGAAGCGCAGGAGCCGCGCCTGGACCCTCGCGGACAGCTCGGCGATGTCGTCGAGCAGGAGCGTCCCGCCCNGCGGACAGCTCGGCGATGTCGTCGAGCAGGAGCGTCCCGCC
>NZ_JEMA01000403.1 GCF_001589285.1 Sorangium cellulosum
CCCGTGAGCGCGCCGGCGCCTGTCAGCGTGCGCGCTCCCGTGAGCGCGCCGGCGCCTGTCAGCGCGCCGGCGCCCGTGAGCGGCAGGGCGAGCACGCCCGCGGACGTCCCGGCCGACGCCTCGTCGGACGATGACGCCAGCGCGAGGACCTCGGTCGTCGCTGCAGAGCCGGCGCCGCCGGCGCGCGCGCCCGCCGAGAGCAGGCCCGCCGACTCCGAGATCGGCCGGCGCCCGACGGCGCCGCCGCCGCCCGCCGCCGAGGCCGCGGGCCGGGTCGAGGAGCTCAAGGCCAAGGCCCAGAAGCAAGAGCAGGCCAAGCGGTACAACGAGTACGTCAAGACGCTGATCGAGATCGCCGAGGCGGTGTCGGATCCCGCCGAGAAGATCGAGAACTACTCGAAGGCGGCCGAGCTCTATTCGGGCAAGTTCTCGAACGCGGCCGAGGCGGTGAAGTGCTACGAGGCGATCCTCGCGATCGACGGCGAGCACACGCAGGCGATCGACTTCCTCCGCCAGAGCTACGAGAAGCGGCGCGACTGGGAGAAGCTCATCGGGCTGCTCCGCCGCGAGGCCGCGGCGCTCCCGGAGGGCGGCGAGCGCGCCGCGAAGTACCTCGAGATCGCGAAGCTCGCGTCCGAGCGCGTGAAGAAGGTCGACTTCTGCATCGAGCTCTGGGACGAGGTCCTCGCGAACGACCCGGAGAACCCCGAGGCGCTGAACGCGCTGGCCGGGCTCTACGAGAAGAACAAGGACTACCAGGCGTTCGCGCGGGTGCTGCAGAAGCAGGTCGACACGACCTTCGACAGCGGGCAGAAGCTCGCGCTCCTCAGCAAGCTCGCGCAGCTCTACGGCGAGCGCCTCAAGGACGACGAGGCCGCCGTCCGCGCGTGGCAAGAGGTGATCGCGCTGAACCCCCAGGACCGCAAGGCCCAGGAGGCGCTCAAGAAGGCGTACCTCCAGCTCCAGCGCTGGGACGACCTCGAGGTGTTCTACGCCGAGAGCGGCAAGTGGGACGAGTTCATCCGCGTCCTCGAGTCGCAGGAGGCGAAGGAGACCGACGACGCCGCCAAGATCAGCCTGCTGGTCAAGATCGCCGAGCTCTGGATGAACCAGAAGCAGAAGGCCGATCGCGCGGCGCGCGCCTACGAGAAGGTGCTCTCGATCGACGGCTCGCACCTCGCCGCGGCCGAGGCGCTGATCCCGATCTACACGCAGGCGAACAACCCGAAGGGGCTCGCCGGCGCGATCGAGGTGAAGCTCTCGCACGACCAGGACGACGTCTCCCGGCTCGACCTCTACCGGCAGGTGGCCGCGCTCTACGAGACGCGGCTCAAGGAGCCGCAGCGCGCGTTCGAGCGCTACCTCTCCGCGTTCCAGATCGCCCCGCAGGACGAGCAGTGCATCGACGACGTCGAGCGGGCGGCGCGCGCCACCGAGGGGTGGGACGCGCTCATCGACGCGTACTCGACGGCGATCTCGCGCGCGGAGGGCGAGGGGGACATCGCGCTCGGCGTCGATCTCCGGCTCCGCCTCGGGCGCGTGCTGCTCGACGAGGTGAAGCGCATCGACGAGGCGCTCGCGCAGTTCCGCGCCGTGTACGAGGCGGACGGCGAGAACGAGGCCGCGATCAGCGCGCTGGAGCGTCTCTACCGCGAGACGGGCCGGTTCGGCGATCTGCTCGGCATCTACGAGAAGAAGCTCGAGATCATCGCCGAGCCCGAGGAGCGCAAGCAGATCCTCTACGCCATCGCGGAGCTCTATGAAGGGGAGCTGCGCGACGCGGCGCGGGCGATCGCGACGTACCGCCAGGTGCTCGACGACGAGCCGACCGACCCGCAGGCGCTCGCGGCGCTCGACAAGCTCTACCGCGAGCAAGGGGACTGGGAGTCGTACGTCGACGTGCTCCGCAAGCGCATCGACTCCCCGCTCGACGAGCAGGCGCTCATCGACCTCAAGTTCCGGCTCGGGAGCACCCTCGAGAAGCACCTGAACGATGCGGCCGGAGCGCTCGAGAACTACAAGGAAATCCTGATCCTCGATCCGGGCAACGACGCGGCGCGCCTCGCGCTCGAGGCGCTGCTCTCGAACGAGTCGCTGCGGGCCGAGGCGGCGGCGATCCTGCAGGAGATCTACGAGGGGCGCGGCGACTGGGAGAAGCTGATCCAGGCGCTCGAGATCCTCGCGGCCGCCGAGGGCGACACGGCGACGCGCGTCTCGCTGCTCCGGAAGGTGGCGCGGACGGCGGCCGAGAGCCTGAACGACCTGGGCCGCGCGTTCGACGCGCAGTCGCGGGCGCTCAAGGACGACCCGTCGCACGCCGAGACCCGGGCGGAGCTCGAGTCGCTCGCCGCGCAGGCGGGCGCCTGGGATCGGCTCGACGTGATCTTCAGCGAGATCGCGGACTCGCTGAGCGACGCCCGGCTGAGCCGCGAGTACTGGATGCGGCTCGCGAGCATCCACGAGCGGCTCGGCAAGGTCGAGGAGGCGGCGAACGGCTATCTCCGCGTGCTCTCGATCGATCCGGGCGACTCGGAGGCGCTCGAGGCGATGGACGCGCTCTACCGGCGCACCGAGCGCTGGGGCGATCTCATCGGCGTCTACCGGCGCCGCATCGAGCTCGTGCACGAGCCCTCCGAGCGCGAGGGCCTCTACGCCCAGATGGCCGAGGTCTACGAGCAGCGGCTCGGGCAGCCGGAGGAGGCGATCGCCGCCTACCGCGAGGTCCTCTCCATCGACGACACGAGCCTTGTCGCGCTGACCGCCCTCGACGGGCTCTTCAGCCGCCAGGGCATGTGGGAGGAGCTCGCGGACAACCTCGAGGCGCAGCTCAGCATCGCCGTCGAGGAGGAGGCGCAGATCCGGCTCATGCTCCGGCTCGCGGCGCTCCGGGAGTCGCGCATGCGGCTCGTCGATCCGGCGATCGACATCTACCGGCAGGTGCTCGAGCGCGAGCCGACGAACGTCGAGGCGCTCGCGGCCCTCGAGCGCCTCGGCAAGCTCCCCGAGCACGAGGTCGCGATCGCGGAGATCCTCGAGCCCCTGTACCGCCAGTCGGGCGACTACACGAAGCTCATCGGGGTGCACGAGGTGCAGGTGCGCCGCAGCGACGACGTGACCCGTCGCGTCGAGCTGCTCCACCAGATCGCCGTGCTCTACGAGGACGCGGGCGGCGACCTCAGCTCGGCCTTCGACACCTACGCGCGGGCGCTGAGCCAGGATCCGGCCTCGGAGTCGACGCAGGAGGGGCTCGATCGGCTCGCGCGCGCGACCGGTCGCTTCGCCGACCTGGCGCGCGTCTTCGAGACGCTGGCGGCGCAGCAGACCGACGCGGAGCTCGCGAGCACGC
This sequence comes from Sorangium cellulosum, assembly GCF_001589285.1. Taxonomy (GTDB): domain Bacteria; phylum Myxococcota_A; class Polyangia; order Polyangiales; family Polyangiaceae; genus Sorangium; species Sorangium cellulosum_G. The sequence goes on from NZ_JEMA01000403.1 coordinate 3,347, forward strand.
TCTACACGATGAGCGCGCGCATCTACGAGAGCGACCTCGGCGACATGGACAGCGCCGTCGGGCACTACCGGCGCGTGCTCGAGATCGATCCGCGCAACCTGCACGCCGCCGAGTCGCTCGAGCGGCTGTTCCGGACGTCGGAGCGCTACAACGAGCTGTCGCAGATCCTCCAGCAGAAGGCGGACATCCTCGACGACCTGAACGAGAAGAAGCTCGCGCTGTTCCAGGCCGCGAGCATCGAGGAGGAGGTGCTCGAGCGGCACGACCAGGCCATCGCCGTCTACGGCAAGGTGCTCGAGCTCGACGCCGAGGACCTGCGGGCGATCGACGCGCTGACCAAGCTCTACCTCAGCCTCTCGCGCTGGCAGGAGCTGCTCTCGGTCTACGCGAAGAAGGCCGATCTCGTCCTCGATTCGGGCGAGAAGAAGCGCATCTACTACCAGATCGGCGCGGTGTACGAGCGCGAGCTCGGCAACGTGGCGAGCGCGATCGACACCTACCAGCGGGTGCTCGAGATCGACCCGGACGACCTCCAGGCGCTCGGTCGGCTCGACGTCCTCTACCAGACCTCGCAGAACTGGCTCGAGCTGCTCAGCGTGCTCCAGCACGAGGCGGAGATCACCTCCGACCCGGCCGAGGGCATCAGCTACCAGTACCGGATCGCGGAGCTCTACGAGAAGCACCTCGACGACGTGCCCCGCGCGATCGAGCTCTACCGCGACCTCCTGCAGCAGATGCCCGATCACGAGCCGACGCTCCGCGCGCTCGAGCAGATCAAGGACGGCAGCAGGGACGCGCTCGGCGCCGCCCTGGTGCTCGAGCCGATCTACGACGCGTCCGGCGAGTGGCAGAAGCTGATCAGCGTGCTCGAGGTCCGGGTCCGGGTCGCCGAGGATCCGTACGAGAAGGTCGATCTGCTCCACCGCGTGGCGCGCCTCTCCGAGGAGATGCTGAGCGATCACCTCTCCGCCTTCGAGACGTACGCGCGGGCGGTGACGTGCGACATCGGCAACGAGGAGTCGCTCTCCAACCTCGAGCGGCTCGCGATGATGGTGAACCGCTGGCCGCAGGTCGCCGCGCTCTACGACACGGAGCTCGGCCGGCTCGGCGAGGAGCCGTCGCGCTTCGTCGAGCTCGGGCTCAGGCTCGCGCAGATCTTCGAGACGCAGCTCGACGACATCGACAGCGCCGTCGCGCGCTACAGGCGCGTGCTCGAGGTCGATCCGGAGAACCAGGCCGCGATCGCGTCGCTCGACCGCCTCTTCACCGCGACCGAGCGGTGGAGCGACCTCGTCGAGATCCTCTCGCGCGAGGCGGAGATCGCGCAGTCGCCGGACGAGATCCTCGAGTTCAAGTACCGGCTCGGCGTGGTGCACCAGACGCGGCTCAACGACCTGCCGGCGGCCATCGCGGCGTACCGCGAGGTGCTCACCGCGGCCCCCGAGCACACGCCGACGCTGGAGGCCCTCGAGGGGCTCTTCGCGGCCGGGATCAAGCAGATCGAGATCGGCGCGATCCTGGAGCCGCTCTACCAGGCCGCGGCCGAGTGGGAGAAGCTCGGCGGCGTGCTCGAGGCGGAGCTCGCGCACCTCACCCAGGAGTCCGACCGGGTGGCGATGTACTACCGCCTGGGCGAGCTCCACGAGGAGCGGCTCATCTCGGTGGACGGGGCCCTCAGCGTCTACATCCGGGCGCTCAAGGAGTACCCGCGCGACGAGAAGACGCTCGAGGAGGTCGAGCGGCTCGCCGGCTCGGTCGACGGCGGCTGGGAGCTGCTCGCGAACGCGTACGCCGACGTGCTCGGCATCCACGCCGACAAGGACGTGCAGACCAGCATCGGCAAGCGGCTCGCGCGCGTCTTCGAGACCGACCTCAGCGACGTCGCGAAGGCGGAGGAGACGTACCGGTACGTGCTCGGCATCGAGCCGCTCGAGGCGGAGGCGCTCTCCAACCTCGACCGGATCTACACGCAGCTCGAGCAGTACCCCGAGCTCGCGAGCGTGCTCGAGCAGCGGGTGCGCGCGACCGAGGACCGCCCGGAGCTCGTCGACCTCTACCTCCGGCTCGGCCAGACGTACGAGGAGCGGCTCGGCCAGCTCGACGACGCCATCCGCGCCTTCCGGCGGATCTTCGACGAGCTCGAGACGACGAACGAGCAGGCGATCAGCGCCCTCGAGCGCATCTACACGACCAAGGGGGCCTGGACCCAGCTCAAGGTCGTGCTGGAGCGCGAGCTCGAGAACGCGATGGGCGACAGCCAGGAGGCGGACATCCGCGCCAAGATGGCGCACCTGCTCGCCGACCGGCTGAACGACGTCCAGGGCGCGGTCGAGACGTGGAAGCGCGTCCTCGACCTCCGCGGTGAGGATCCGGAGGCGCTCGCGGCGCTGTCGAACCTGTACGAGCGGGTCGGGCAGTGGGCCGAGCTCTGCGACGTCCTCGAGCGGCACTACGACATCGCGATCGACGACGAGTCGCGCGTCGCGGTGCTGCTCCGCCGCGCCAAGCTGTTCCACGAGCAGCTCGGCCGCGACGACTCCGCGCTCGACGACTACCAGCGCGTCCTCGACATCGACTACGCGAACCTCGAGGCGCTCTACGCCATCGCGGCGATCTGGCGGCTGCGCAACGAGCCCGAGCAGATCGTGACCGCGCTCCACCAGACGGTGGATCGCGCGCGGGACGTGCTGCCGGCCGAGAACGTGATCGCGCTCTACCGCGAGCTCGGGACGACCTACCAGCACGTCCTCGGGCAGTCGTACGACGCGATCGACGCCTGGCGGAAGCTGCTCGACGTCGACCCGAAGGACTTCGAGGCCATGGCCGCCCTGGAGAACCTGCTCCGGGCGGAGGGGCGCTGGGTCGAGGTCATCGACGTCAAGATGGGCCGGGCTGCGGCCTACGAGTCGCCGGCCGACAAGGTGCGCGAGTACCTCGAGGTGGCGCAGATCTGGGAGCACCAGGTCGAGGAGAGGGACAAGGGCACGCTCGCGTACGAGAAGGTCCTGGAGCTCGAGCCGACGCACGACCAGGCCTTCGCGGCGCTCGAGCAGCTCCACGACGCGGCCCGGCGCAGCGAGCCGCTCATCGAGCTCTACCTCGCGCGGCTCGACTCGCGCGAGGAGGTGCACGAGAAGACCGAGATCCTCCGCAAGGTGGCCCGCGTCTTCGAGGAGCAGCTCGAGGACAAGCCCCAGGCCTTCGACGCGCTGCTCACGGCGTTCGAGATGGACTTCTCCGACATGGACACGGTCCGCTACCTCGAGCGCATGGCGCAGGCGACGAACCGCTGGCCCGAGCTCGTGCAGACGGTGAACGGCTGGCTGCAGCAGCAGACCGCGCCGCTCCAGAAGATCACGCTCTGCCTGCGGCTCGCCAAGTGGTACGCGGAGGACCTCGGCCACCCCGAGTACGCCCAGCCGTACTACCAGCAGATCCTCGCGTACGACCCGAACAACGTGGCCGTGCTGCGCCAGATGGCCAACTACCTCAAGAAGACCGGCCAGTGGCAGCAGCAGGGCCAGATGCTGACCAGCGCCCTCAACGTCGCGGTCACCGACGTCGACCGGAAGGAGATCCTGACCGAGCTCGGCGAGGTGCTCGAGAAGCACATGGGCGAGGTCGAGCAGGGGCTCAGCTTCTACCGGCGCGCCCTCGACGTCGATCCGCTCCACCTGCCCGCCCTCGAGGCGCTGGAGCGCATCTACACGGACCGCGATCAGTCGAACGATCTCGTCGACGTGCTGCTCCGCAAGGCGCGCGCCGTCACCGAGCCCGACGTTGTCGCGTCCGTGAAGCTGCGCACCGCCGGCCTGTACGAGACCAAGCTCGGCCTGATCGACAAGGCCGGCGCGGTCTACCGCGAGGTGCTGGACATCGACGCCTCGAACCTCCTCGCCATGCGGGGGCTCGAGCGCGTGTACACGAGCACGCACCAGTGGCCGGATCTCGTGCGCGTCCTCGAGATGCAGCTCGACGTGGTCACCACGGAGCGCGAGCGCATCGACGTGCTGATGAAGATCGCGACCCTCCAGGAGGAGCAGTTCCTGAAGCCCGATCTGTCGGCCGCGCGGCTCGAGCAGGTGGTCGAGATCGACCCGTCGCACGAGCCGGCGCTCGAGGCCCTCGAGCGCTGCTACCGCCGGCTCCGGCAGTGGCACGATCTCATCAACACGTACGACCGCCACATCAACGCCGCCGAGGATCGCCAGAAGAAGATCGAGCTCTGGTCCCACACGGCGAAGGTCTACGCGGAGGAGATCGAGGATCTCGACCGCGCGATCGACGCCTACCTGAACATCGTCGACATCCAGGAGACGCACATCCCGGCCCTGGAGGCGCTGGCCAAGCTCTACGAGAAGCAGGACAACTCGTCGAAGGCCATCGAGTACATGACGCGCGTCGCCGACCTCACGGCCGACGGCAAGCAGCGCGTCGAGATGTACTACCGCATCGGCCGGCAGCTCGACGAGAAGCTCGGCGAGCGGGGGCTGGCGCAGGAGCGGTTCGAGATGGCGCTCGATCTCGATCCGTCCCACGTGCCGACGCTGGCGGCGCTGCGGGTCATCGCGATCGACGCGGCCGACTGGGACCGGGCGGCGCGCTACCTCGAGCAGGAGCAGATGAACACCGACGCGCCCCGCGCCAAGGCGCGGCTGCTCGTCGAGCTCGGCAAGCTCCGCGACGACATGCTCGGCGAGCACGCGCTCGCGGTGCAGGCGTACGAGATGGCGCTCCAGAGCGACCCCGACAACGAGGACGCCGCGATGCCGCTCCTCACCGAGTACGTCTCCACGGAGCGGTGGGCCCAGGCCGAGCCGCTCGCGGAGATGCTCGTCCGCAAGAGCGGCAAGCGCGACCGGTCGGAGCAGCACCGGCTGCAGCGGACCTTCGGGCGGGTCCTCGAGCGGCTCGGGAAGGACGAGGCGGCGCTCAAGGCCTACACGGCTGCGCACAACCTCGATCTGACCGACCAGGAGACGATCCGGGGCCTGGCGGACGTCAGCTTCAAGCTCAGCGACTGGGCGAGCGCGCTGACGAACTACCAGAAGGTGCTGACCAGCCTGGACGAGGCCGAGACCGAGGAGCGCGCCACGGTCTACTACAAGCTCGGCTGCATCAAGCAGGCGCAGGGGCAGTCGAAGCAGGCGGTCAACAACTTCGAGAAGGCGCTCGGGGCCGAGCCCGCGCACCGGCCGACGCTCGAGGCGATGGTCTCCGTCTACGAGGGCCTCAAGGACTGGAAGCAGGTCTGCCAGTACAAGCGGCAGATCCTCGACAACATCATGGACGGCCCCGAGCGGTTCAGGATGTTGAACGAGATCGGCGACATCTGGGTCGAGAAGGAGAACAACATCCCGAAGGGCGTGGAGGCCCTCGAGGAGGCGCTCGAGCTGGAGCCGCACAACCACGTGCTGCTCCACAAGCTGCTCCAGCTCTATCAGCGCACGGGGCAGTGGTCGCAGATGGTGGAGTGCCTCCAGCACATCGCCGAGCTCGAGCCGCAGCCGGATCGCAAGAGCCGCTACCTCTACACGATGGCGCAGATCTACCGCGACAAGCTGGAGGACCCGGCGCGCGCGGTGGAGCTGTTCAACGAGACGCTGGACCTGAACCCGCACTCCCTCGAGGCCTTCGAGCGCATCAACAAGATCCTCACGGCGCAGAAGGAGTGGAAGCAGCTCGAGCGGGCGTACCGCAAGATGCTGCACCGGGTCGCCGGCAAGGGGAACACGGACCTCGAGTACAGCCTCTGGCACGCGCTCGGGCTCATCTACCGCGACCGGCTCGGCGACAGGACGGCCGCGGTCGAGACGTTCCGCATGGCCTCGAGGCTCAAGCCCGACGACGCGACGGAGCACCTGATCCTGGCGGAGCTCTACGAGCAGGCGGAGCAGTTCGATCAGGCCACCGGCGAGTTCCAGGCGATGGTCAAGCTCGATCCGATGAAGATCGACCCGTACAAGCGGCTCTACCGCCTGTACGTGGACGGCAAGCAGTACGACCAGGCCTGGTGCGTGGCGGCGGCGCTGGCGTTCCTCCGCAAGGCCGATCCGGACGAGCAGCAGTACTTCGAGGACTACCGCCCGCAGGGGCTCATCCAGGCGAAGAGCCGGCTCGACAACGAGCAGTGGATCAGGAACCTGTTCCACGAGGAGGAGAACCTCTACGTCGGCAAGATCTTCGAGATGATCGCGGGCGCCGCGCTCAGGGCGAAGATCGAGACGCTGAAGCAGCGCAGGGAGCTGCCGGTCCTCGACCAGCGGTTCCTGCAGGATCCGGCGACATCGACGGTGACGTTCGCGCGGACCTTCGGCTGGGCTGCCAACGTCCTCGGCATCACGGCGCCGCGGCTCTACGTGCGCAGCGACGTGCCCGGCGCGCTCGTGGCGGTGGCGAACGAGCAGCCGGCGTCCGTCGCGGGGCAGACCGTCTTGACCGGGTTCTCGCCGCAGGAGCTCACGTTCATCGTGGGCAAGCACCTCGCGATGTACCGCGGCGAGCACTACATCAAGACGCTGTTCCCGACGGTCACCGAGCTGACGGTGCTCCTCTTCGCGGGGATCAAGCTCGTCGCGCCCGACACGCCGGTGCCGCAGGACATCGAGAAGCAGATCACGGCCACCGCGCAGACGCTCCGCGGGTTCATGCAGCCCATGCAGCTCGAGGGGCTCCGCATGGTGGTCAAGAAGTTCCTCGCGGAGGGCGCGAAGGCGAACATCAAGCGGTGGGTCCAGTGCGTCGACATCACGGCGGCGCGCGCGGGCCTGCTCCTCTCGGGCGATCTCGAGATCGCCAAGAAGATCATCGCCGCCGAGCCGCAGCAGCCCGGGGATCTCCCGCCCCAGGACAAGCTCAAGGAGCTCATCACCTTCTCGACAAGCGATCAGTATTTCGCGCTGCGTCAGGCGCTCGGCATCGCCATCGGCGAGGGCTGAGCGCGCGCGGAGAACGACCCAAGGTAGCGGAATTTTCCTCAACCATCGGAGCACCCGGGGCCGGAGCCGTTCGCTCTCGGCCCCGGGTGTCGGTCGGGATGCACATCTCCATGAGTCTGCTTGACGAGTCAGCAATCCTTACGAACGATCGGGTGCTGTGACCTCGTCATCGATGATCGTCCGGCTCCCCGTGCAGTCCGCGAGAGGCTTCGGGAGATACAGGCTGATCGCAAAGCTTGGGCAGGGAGGGATGGCCGAGGTCTTCCTCGCTGCGCATCGCGGCCCGCTCGGGTTCGAGAAGCTGGTCGTGATCAAGCGGCTGAAGCCGGGCATCGCGACCGAGCCCGAGGTCAACGCGATGTTCCTCGACGAGGCGAGGCTCGCCGCGCGGCTGAACCACCCGAACGTCGTGCAGACGTACGAGTGCGGTCAGATCGACGACCAGTACTACATCGTCATGGAGTACCTGGAGGGGCACTCGCTCGACCGGATCTGCCGGAAGATCGACCCGTCGCGGCACCGCGCGATCTACCTGGCGATCCTCTCCGACGCGCTCGCCGGGCTGCACTACGCGCACGACCTCATGGACTTCAACGGGCAGCCGCTCCAGGTGGTCCATCGCGACATCAGCCCGCACAACATCTTCGTCACCTACGACGGGCAGGCGAAGGTCGTCGACTTCGGCATCGCGAAGTGGGCGACGCGCGACGCGGACACCAGCACCGGCGTCGTCAAGGGGAAGATCCGGTACATGGCGCCGGAGCAGGCCCTCGCGACGATGGTGGATCGCCGCGCTGACGTCTTCTCGATGGGCCTGATCTTCTGGGAGCTCGTCGTGGGCGAGCGCTTCTGGGGGGATCTCTCCGACGTGCAGATCCTCCAGCGGCTCACGTTTGGCGAGATCCCGCAGCTCCGCGAGCGCTGGCCGGCGGCGCCCGAGGCGCTCGATCGCATCTGCTCGCGCGCGCTCGCGATGGCGCCGGAGGACCGGTACGCGACAGCGGCCCACATGCGCGAGGACGTCGAGGCCTACCTCGCGACCATGGGGCGGCGCCCGTCGTCGGCGGAGATCGGCCGCCTGATCGGGGAGACGTTCGCGAACCGCCGCGCGGAGGTGCGATCCGCGATCAGCGATCAGCTCGGTCGGCTCCACGCGGACACGGCCGACGGCCCGGAGGAGTTCGAGGTCCTGCCGGTGCTCGAGGAGCGCGGCGCCGCGCCGTGGTCCCAGCGAATGCCGATGTCGCAGATGGCCGCGCAGATGTCGCAGATGTCGCAGCCGTACGCCCATCAGGTGCCGGACCACACGCTCGGCGACGACGGCGCGCGCGAGGACAGCATCTCGAACCGCCAGACGATCCCGACGATCATGGTGGCCAACACGCAGTCGACCCGGCGCAAGGCGCTCTGGACTGCGGGGATCGCGGTGCTCTCCGTCCTGCTGATCGGCGGGGCCGCGTGGGCGGTGATGACCATGAAGTGGCCCCCGCCCGGGCCTGCGCCGGAGCAGGCGCTTACGGTCGAGCCGACGGTCCCGGGCCCCGGACCCGGCCCGACCCCTGCTCCTGTCGCCAACCTCATCGAGCTCCGGATCATCGCCACGCCGCTGGACGCGAAGATCTACCTCGACGACGTCGAGCTCCCCAGCAACCCGTTCTTCGCGCGGTTCAGCAGGGATGGCACCGGGCACCGCATCCGGGTCGCGGCCGACGGCTACACGCCGGAGGCGCGCTTCGTCGTGTTCACGCGCGACGAGGTGCTGACCATCAACCTGCGCCCGGTGGCGCAGGCGCCGACGCCCAGGTCGGGCGGCTCTTCGCCCCGGAAGTGACGGGCAGGGCCGCGGGCCCTCGTC
>NZ_JEMA01000404.1 GCF_001589285.1 Sorangium cellulosum
GACCGAGGCGCGCAACGCGCACCACGAGCAGTTCGGCCTCGAGCGCCTCTGCTCCACGATCGAGTCCGCCCAGTACGCGTCCGTCTATGACATCCGCGATCGCGTCCTGAGGGAGGTCGACGGCTGGTGCGCGAGCCCCGACGACGACATCACCCTGGTCGTGGCGAGATACCGTGCCCCCCGGCGGCCCTGATCGCGCGCCGCGCGCGGTCGCCATGCGCTGCATGTCAATCGAAGCCGCTCCCTTGCCCACGTGTCGCACACCGGGGCAAGAGGGATTGGCTCCGGGTCGAGAACCACGTACTCTGGCCAAGGCGTGTTAGCTTCCGAACCGATCCAGGACGCGTCACCGTTCCTTGTGCGCCACGTTTTCTCGTGTGAGCAGACGATTGCAACGCTGTTGCGACGGGCGGGGCAGGTGCGCGCGGAGGGCGGGCTCGACGTGGATGACACGACCGACGGGAGCGAGCCGATGATCCTCGCGGGGGCGCCGGCGGCGGAGGTGGAGGGTAGATGAGCAGTTTACGGGTTGAGCCTGTCGTCACGGACAGCTTCGGGATCGAGCCGACCCTGAGGGACGACGCCCTCAGCGTGAAGCTCAGCGGGACAGGCGACATGGCGGCGGCGCCCTCGCTCGGCCTCTGCCTCAAGGCGCTCCAGGCGGAGGTGATGCGCCTCTCCATCAACCGCGTCGCGTTCGACGTCAGGGCGCTTTATTTCCTGAACTCGAGCTGTCTGAAGGCGTTCATCAGCTTCATCTGCGGCCTCCCGGGCCAGGGCATGAAGTGCAAGGTCGAGTTCATCACGGACGCGCGGCTCGGCTGGCAGCGGCGGAGCCTGACGGCGCTCGAGCGCATGTCGCCGGACGTCGTGTCGATCTCCGACGTCTGATCCCGAGAGCCGCAGCACATGACGACGAAGCGCCGTACGATCGCCCTCTTGATGGATTACGTGCGTGGCGAGTATCAGTCCGCGGTGCGGATCGGGGTGGAGCGCGCCGCCGAGGCGCACGACGTCCACCTCGTCATCGCGGTCGGGGAGACGCTCGCCGGCCACGGCCCCTCGGAGATCGCCCAGAACAGCGTCTACCGCCTCGTCGGCGCCGAGGCGGTCGACGGCATCGTGATCGCCGCGGCGACGCTCTGCAATCACGTGGGGGTCGAGGGGGTGGAGCGCTTCTGCCGGGACTTCGCGCCGCTGCCCATGTGCAGCATCGGGATCCCGCTGCAGGGCATCCCGAGCATCGTCGTCGACAACGCGCTCGGGATCGAGATGGCGGCCGGCCACCTGCTCGACGACCACGCCTGCCGGCGCGTCGCGTACATCGGCGGTCCGACGAACAACGGCGAGGCGAGGCTCCGCGCCGAGGCGTACCGCAAGGCGCTCGCCGCGCGCGCGCTCCCCTACGACGAGCGCCTCGTCGCGAACGGCGAGTTCACGATCGACACCGGCCGCGCCGCGATGGCCGAGATCCTGGGCCGCGGGGTCGAGATCGACGCCGTTGTCGCCGCCAACGACAACATGGCCCTCGGCGCGATCGAGCTGCTGAAGGCGCAGGGCCGGAGCGTCCCCAGGGACATCCTCGTGTGCGGCTTCGACGACGTCGGCGTGGCGCGCTACACGAAGCCGTCCTTGACCACGGTGCGCCAGCCGATCAACCGGCTGGGGGAGATCGCGCTCGAGACCGTGCTGCGCATGCTCGACGGCGCGCCGGTGCCGCCGCGCAACCTGCAGCAGGTCGAGCTCACGCGGCGCGAGTCCTGCGGCTGCGCGTACCAGGCCGTCTCCGCGGGGCCGCTCACGATCCCGCCGCCCCGCGCCGGGGCGACCTTGCTCGCCGGTCGGCGAGGCGAGCTGGAGCGCGCGCTCGAGCAGGCCGTGGGCATCCCGGCCTCCTCGCTCCACGGCTGGGCGGGCGAGCTCCTGTCGGCGCTGGAGCAGGAGCTCGCCGGGGGCGAGGGGCGCTTCGTGCGCGTGCTGGAGCGGCTGCTCGACGCGGCCGGGCGCGAGGGGGTGTTCCTCGACCTGTTCCAGGGCGTGATCACGCTGCTGCGCGCGCGGCTCCGCCAGCCCGGCGGCGATCCGGCCGGGGCCGCGGTGAACGAGGCCCTCGAGCAGCTCTGGCATGCGTGCCGTGTCCTCATCGGGAGCGCTTCCGTGCGCGCCGAGGGGCGGCAGCGCCTCGACGTCGAGCTCGCCTCGATCGGCCTGGCCTGGAGCGGCCGGTGGTTCTCGACGTGCCTGAGCTTGCCGCTCTTCAAGCGCATGCTGGCCTCGGAGCTGCCCCGGCTGGGCTTCACGCGCGTCGCCATCTCGCTCTACGACGACCCGACGCGCGCCACCCTGAAGGCGCTCTTCCTGATGGAGGACGGCCGCGAGCTCGAGCCGCCCTCGGAGAGCTTCTCGTCGCGCCTTCTCGCGCCGCCCGGGTTCCTGAGCTCGAGCGAGCGCAGGAGCGTGGTCGTCATGCCGCTCACGTTCGGCGAGACGGAGTATTTCGGGCTGATGGCGCTCAGCAGCGGCGTGAACGAGATGGTGTACGACGCGCTGCGCCTGCAGGTCGGCTCCGCGGTGAAGACGGTGACGCTGCACCGCGAGATGGTCCGGCAGGTGGAGCTGCGGGAGCGGCTGGAGCAGGAGCGGGGGCGCGAGGAGACCGTCGTCGCGGCGCGCATCCAGACGACGCTGGTGCCGGAGCAGCTCGAGGTGGAGGGGCTCGAGCTCTGCGCGTCGATGACGCCGGCCGCCGACGTGGGCGGCGACTACTACGACGTCATCGCGACGCCCGGGGGCGGGTGGCTGGGGATCGGCGACGTCGCGGGGCACGGGCTCGCGGCGGGGCTCGTGATGCTGATGATCCAGAGCATGGTCTCCGCGCTGACGAGCAAGGAGCCGGGCGCCAGCCCGAGCGAGCTCCTCGCCGCGCTCAACAAGGCCATCTTCAAGAACGTGCGCGGCCGCCTGAGGCGGGACGAGCACGCGACGCTGCTGCTCCTGCGGTACGAGCGCGACGGGCGCGTGACGTTCGCGGGGGCGCACGATGACATCATCGTGTGCTCGGCGCGCACGCGGCGGTGCGTGTGCATCCCGAGCACGGGCGTCTGGATCGGCGTGCTGCCCGTCATCGACGCGGCGACGCGGGACGCCGAGTTCATCCTGGAGGACGGCGACGTCCTCGTGCTGTACAGCGACGGCGTGACCGAGGCGCGCAACGCGCACCGCGAGCAGTTCGGCCTGGAGCGGCTCTGCGCCGCGATCGAGGCCGCGCAGGCGTCGCCCGTCGAGGCGATCCGCGACCGCATCCTGAGGGAGGTCGAGGGCTGGTGTCCGAGCCCCGACGACGACATCACCGTCGTGGTGGCGCGGTACCGCGCCCCCGCGTAGCGCGCCCGGCGTTGCGGCGCGCCGCGGCGGATGAGAGCATCCGCGCGCACCCTGGAGATCGCGCCATGACCTGCCTTGATCCGCACACCATCGAGCAAGCGCTGACCGCCGTCGGGGCGCTGCGCGGGAGCGCCGTCGAGCACGAGGAGCGTCACCGGGCGCTGATCGACGCGGCGCACCCGGCGCACCGCGCGGGCGCGACGAACCTGCTCCACTACCTCGCTGTCCGGCAGCGCGACCTCCGCGATCTCCAGCGGCAGCTCGCCTCGTTCGGCCTGAGCTCGCTGGGCCGGCTCGAGCGCTGCGCGCTGGCGTCGCTCGACGCCGTGCTCGGCGCGCTCGACGCGCTCGCGGGGCGCCCCGGGACGCGGCCTCCCGGCGAGCACCCCACCACGTTCGACGCGGGGGAGTCGCTGCTCGAGGACCACGCGCGGGCGCTGCTCGGCGAGGGGAGGCCGGGGCGCCAGACGCGGGTGATGGTCACGCTGCCCGGGGACGCGCGGAAGCGCGACCTGAAGCGGCTGCTCGAGGCGGGCATGGACGTCGCGCGGATCAACTGCTCGAAGGGCGACGCGGCCGAGTGGGCCGGCCTCGTCGGGCGGCTCCGGAGGGCGGCGCAGGAGACCGGGTTCGCGTGCAAGATCCTGTGCGACATCGCCGGGCCCAACCCGCGCGTGAGCAAGGTCGACGGGGGCTCGGCGCGCCTCGCGCTCCCGGAGTCGGGGGGGCGGCCGCAGCTCTGGCTGTGCAAGGACCTGAAGGACGTGAAGCGGGCGCGCGCGGCGGCGGCCGAGGGGGGCGAGGCGCTCGCGGTCGGCTGCACCATCCCGGAGGTCGTCGACGACCTCCGGCCCGGGCACCGGGTGTTCTACGACGACGGGCGGCTCGGCGGCACGGTCAAGCTCGTCACCGACGGCGCCGCGCTCGTCGAGGTGGATTTCGCGCGCCAGGGCTCCGTGAAGCTGAAGCCGGGCAAGGGCCTCAACTTCCCGGACACCGAGCTCGGGATCGCGCCGCTCACGCCGAAGGATCTCGAGGATCTCGATTTCATCGCGCGCCACGCCGACATGGTGGGGCTGTCGTTCGTGAGGACTCCTTCCGATGTGGAGCGCCTCCAGGCGGAGCTCGCCGCGCGCGAGGCCGCGCACCTCGGGCTCGTGCTCAAGATCGAGACGACGCCCGCGTTCCGGCAGTTCCCGCGGCTCCTGCTCACGGCGATGCGCAGCGAGAACGTCGGCGTGATGGTGGCGCGCGGCGACATGGCCGTCGAGATGGGGTTCGTGCGGCTGGCCGAGGTGCAGGAGGAGCTCCTGTGGCTCTGCGAGGCCGCGCTGGTCCCGGCGATCTGGGCGACGCAGGTGCTCGAGAGCCTGAACAAGACCGGCGTGCCGACGCGCGGGGAGGTGACGGACGCGGCGATGAGCTCGCGCGCCGAGTGCGTGATGCTCAACCAGGGCGAGAACATCGTCGCGACGGTCCACTTCGTTGTCGACGTGCTCCAGCGCATGCACGAGCACCAGGACAAGAAGCGGGCGCTCCTGCGGCCGCTCAGCGTCTCGCGCCTCGACTGAGGCGCCGCTCCGGGTCGGGGCGGCGGGGCGCCGGGTCAGTCGACGGACGGCACGGTCGCGTCCACCCGGGTGGGCAGCCCGCGCGCGCCCGCCGGCGCGCGGAACGTCGCGGCGGACAGCTCCCGCCGCATGCAGGTGGCCGCGTCGTCGTAGCGCGGGTCGGACGCGCTCCCGATGATCGTCGGCGCCACGATGTAGCCGTCGGCGTCGACGTTGAACTCCACCCGGATGACGTCGGGCGGCAGGATCTTCCCGTCCGGGCCGCGGCAGCGCTGCACGAGGTCCCAGTAGAGCTGCGCGCGCGCGGCCTTCTCGATGGCGGGGCTCGACATGTCGACCTGCACCGCGGGCGCGCCGATCTCGACGCGCGATCGCGGCGCGGGCGCGGGCGGCGGCGCCGACGCAGCCGGGCGCGCGGAGGGCTCCGGGACGCCNCGCAGCCGGGCGCGCGGAGGGCTCCGGGACGCCGGTGCTCGTGCCGATCTTCGCGATCGTCCCGCCGCCGCCCGGCCTGGGCGCGGCCTGCCGCGCGGCGGCGAGGATCTCCTCGAGCGCCTCCGGCTCGGCCGAGCTCACCGCCGCCGCCCCGGCCGTCCGGAGGCTTCCGCTGTGGGGGGCGAGGGGCGCCGCGCCGTCGCGCGTCCAGGGGGCGTGGGCCCCGGCGTCGGCCTGCGCCGGCGGCGCGGGCTCCGGGCGCTCGCAGGCCGCGAGCAGCGGGAGCAGGACCACGAGCGCGGTGCGCACGCGGAGAGGGTCGATCGGATGCGCGTCGCGCGCAACCGCGCCCGCGGTGTAGCGTGGAGGCGCACGTCGATGCGCGCGCTCCTCGCGATCTTGCGGATCGGTCTCCGCTCGCTGCACGCGGGGCGCGCGTCGCACATGTCGGCGGGGCCACAGGGGTCGCCTGCGTCGCAGGGGGCGGAGGGGTCGCAGGCGTCGCGGGGGGCGGAGGGGTCGCCGGCGCCGGCAGAGGGCGGCGCGGTCCTCTCCGGGATCCT
>NZ_JEMA01000405.1 GCF_001589285.1 Sorangium cellulosum
AGTTCGAGGAGTCGAACCTCGCCTTCGTGTACCAGCAGGCCAAGGCGAGCGGCGAGCCGAGCTACTTCTCCAAGCTGGTGAGCCGCCCCGACGACATGGGAAGCAGCAAGGCGAAGCAGGGAAAGTCGAAGTCCAGGAAGGCGGCCTGAGCGCCTGAAGCCCCTGTGCAGGGGCTCGGCGGCGGTTGTCGGATGTGACCACGAAGGAGGCGGAGGCGGGGAGCGGGGCTCGAGGAGCCTCCCCTTCCCGCCTTCGTTCTTTGTGAGCTCTCCTTTGAGCTATCGAGGCCGCTGCCGGGTCCGCTGCCAGGCCGCGCCGTGCGCGAGCAGCGTGTCGCGGAGCTCCGCGGGCGCGCCCTGGAGCTCGCCCCCGCGGCGGTGGACGACATGGAAGACCTTGCGCGGCAGCTCGGGCATGGGGCGCGCGACGAGGCCGCGCGGGAGGCGGCAGCAGGCGTTGACCACCGCGACGCCGACGCCGAGCCGGACGAAGTGGAGCATCAGCTCCCAGCCGTTCGCCTCGACGGCCGGCTCCCAGCGGACGCCCGCCGAGAGCAGCGCCTGCGCGAGCAGCGCCCGGTGGGGCCGCGAGGGGCCTGGGACGACGAGGCGCGCGCCCTCGAGGTCGCGCAGCTTGATCCGGCGCTTGCGGGCGAGCGGGTGCGCGTCGGGGACGACGAGGACCTGCTCGACCTCGGTGAGGCGGTCGGCGGCGAGCCCGTCCGGGGTGCCCTCGAGCGGCGCAAGGCCGAGGTGCGCCTCGCCCGTCGCCACCGCGTCGAGCGTGGCGTCGCGGTCGCGCGTGAGCAGCCGGAGCGGGGCGGCGGCGCGCGCGGTGAAGGCGCGGATCCCCTCGCCGAGCAGGTAGAGGTACGAGCCCTCGCCGGCGCAGAGCACCACCGGCTCGCGGCTCTCGCCGTTGCGGAGCACGTCGAGGAACGACCGCGTCCGCTCGCCCACCTCGCGCCCGAAGGCGGCCACGCGCTTGCCGTCGGCCGTGAGCTCGAGCCGCTGCCCGCGCCGCTGGTAGAGCGTGACGCCGAGCGCCTCGCCGAGCTTGCCGATCTGGCCGTGGAGCGCCGGCTGCGAGATGTGGAGCGCCCGCGCCGCGCGCGTGAAGTTGAGGTGCTCGGTGAAGACCACGAAGGCGCCGAGCCAGTCGAGGTTGAGCATGGCGGGAGGCAGACTATCGCGAAACGCGATAGCCTATCCAGAAATACCGCTTCCGGATGATAGTGCGGTGTCTATGCTCTCCGTGCGGAAAGGACGGAGATTGACGATGGGCCGCGATCACATGACCGACACGAGCAAGAAGCTCTCCTGGCTGCTCCGCCACGGGGCGCCCTCGATGGGCATCGCCATGGACGCCGCCGGCTGGGTGGCCGTGGACGACGTGCTCAAGGCGCTCGGGATGCCGCGCTCGCGGCTGGACGAGGCGGTGGAGAACAACACGAAGAACCGCCTCGAGATCCGGGGCGACAGGATGCGCGCCTCGCAGGGACACTCGCGCGAGGGGATGCCGGTGACGCTCGCCGGCCTCGAGGCGTCGTGGGAGGAGGTCCTCGGCGACGCGCCGATCTGGCACGGCACGAGCGTGGGCGCGGTCCGGGGCATCGCGCGCGAGGGGATCCGGCCGGCGGCGCGCACGCACGTGCACTGCACCGACGCGCTCGACAGCGCGGTGGGCAAGCGGGCGAAGGTCGACGTGATGCTCGAGATCAGCCCGGCGCGGCTGAGGGTAAAGGGGATCGGCGTGTTCCGCAGCCAGAACGGGGTGATCCTGGTCCGGGAGGTGCCGGTCGGGTGCATCGTGGGGCTCGTGCCGTTCGTCGCGCGGGCCAAGGGGGAAGCGGAGGCGCTGCGGGCGCTGCTCCTGGGGGCGTAGCGGCGGAGGTGGGGAGGAGGCGGCGAGCGCGAGGCGGTCGATGCTCAGAGTTGCTCCACCCGCTCGCGCCAGCTCTGCCCTGGGTCTGTCTTCATGGCCCAGAGCATGCGCCCTGAGGCGCGCGCTCGGAACACGGGGTTCATGTAACGGTTACCAGCTCCGGAGGGCACGCACCTCGACCGCCGCGCGAGGGGACAACGCCGCTCTTGCTGAGCCCCCATGCCCCTCTCTTTGCCCACCGCCTCGTGGTGGAGCTCGTATGCCTCGCAGCAGGCAAGCCTGGCGGCAGGCGGGATCCGGGCGACCTACCTACGTCCAGAGCGGAACAAGCCAACAACTGCTCGCCGCGTGCGCGGAGGCCGGCGCGCTGCCTGCCGGAGGAACCGGAGGCACCCCCTCTCCTGAGACCGCACGTCATCTCCGGAGTGACTCACGTGGGCGAGCAGCCACGTTGTGTTCGGCCGCGTCAAACCATGCTACATTTCGACCATGTACCGCGTTGGCATCTTGTATGCGCCCGCTGACGAGCCATACATGTTACAGCTCCACAAGCATCTTACGCCGCTGATCCGGGATGGAGTCGACGTGTGGCACGCGGGACAGATCGCCCCCGGCAGCGACCGCAGCGCAGAGCTCAGAGCGGCGATACACCGCGCCGATATACTGCTCGTACTGGTCAGCGCAGACTACATCTCCACGAACGAATGCTACAGCAACGAGATCTATGGCGCGCTGGCGAGCCACACAAAGATCCTTGTAGCCGTCGTCCGCTCCTGCGACTGGCGACACGCCCCGTTCGGGCATCTCCCTCACGTCCTGCACAAGGAATCTGACAACCCCATCTCCGCCTGGACCAACCCGGACGACGCATGGGCCAAGCTGGCGGCCATCATCCGCAGTACGCTCGAAGAGGACACCACGGACCTCACCCCGCCGTTCATCGACAAGTACGACAACAGGTCCGAGCGATGTCGACCTCACGAACGTGCAGCTCTCGAGATAGCGAACCACAAAAGACCGAGCACCATCCAGCTGAGAGAGTTCAACACCATCGGCCGCTCGAGCAGGAGCAACATCACGCTGATTCACCCGAGCGTGTCCAGGCTTCATTGCATCATATTCCTCCACGAGGGCGGCTTCTTTGTGCACGATCTGCGCTCGAGGCACGGGACGACCATCAACGGACGCAAAGTAAAGCTCGCAGACGGCCTGAGACATCGCGATCATCTGCGGATCGGAAACGTGGAGGCGCGCTTTCTGATATTCAACGACCAGTCGACGCTATCTGCTACAGCTCAATCAACCCACGAGTCCTCGATCGAGGTCGTCTGGGACGACGAAACTCAACCATCTGGCTGAATCCACCCCCCCAGCGCGCCGACGACGCGGCCGACGACGCGTTGGACACCAGGAGCTCTGAGACAGCGGCCTCGGGAGAGCCCTGAAAGCAAGGCCCTGAGCGCCATCCAGAGACTCCGGACTACGTCGCAACCCTGCTCGCGGTCGACGATCTGGCCGGGCGCGCCGCCTCGACGCGGGCCTGCGTGGAAACGTGTCACACATTATCCGACAAAAGTAATCTCTTTCGTCCATGTGGCTGCATTGAAGGAGCGACTCAGCCGTTGATCTTCGGTCGTCTTGCACAGAAGGAGGGGAGATGTCCGCCACATTCACTAGCGGGGAGCCGCTCCGTCGAATTCCTGCGCGGTCCATCACGTTTGCGGGACGTCCAGCGATAAGCAGCGACTTGGGTAAGGACGCTGCCTACGCGAACAAGGCGCCTGCGGCCGCAGCGCCCTCGGGCGCCACGCTGCCCCATGGGGTGATGCTCAAGGCCGGCGGCGTGGCCACGGGCGCGCGCGAGGAGGCGGATCGCTCGACAACCGCGACGGCCGCCCCGCCGTCGCTCGTGCAGTCGCAGGCCAGGCCGGCGCCGTCGGCCGGCACCCGCATCGGCCACTACGAGCTCCTGCGCGAGCTCGGCCAGGGCGGAATGGGCGTTGTGTTCCTCGCCCGCGACACGCGGCTCGCCCGCCTCGTCGCGATCAAGCTCCTCACCCGGCTGAGCAGCCTCGGGGTCCAGCGCTTCCTTGTCGAGGCGCAGACAACCGCGCGCTGCAAGCACGAACACATCGTGACGATTTACGAGGTGAACGAGCACGACGGATACCCGTACATGGTGCTCGAGTACATCGAGGGTCAGAGCCTCCGCGCCTGGATGGAGCAGCGCAGGCCCGTGGGCGCCGGCGCGGAGGTGTCGACGGCGCCGCTCCCGCCCAGCCTGGCGGTCGACATGATCGTCCCCGTCGTGCGCGCGCTCGCGAGAGCGCACGCGTCCGGCATCGTCCATCGCGATCTCAAGCCCGAGAACATCATGCTGGAGGCGTCCGGCGCGATGAAGGTGGTCGATTTCGGCATCGCCAAGCTGCGCGACGACGAGGCGAGGCGCGCGGCCGAGGGCTCTGGCGCGGGTGACACGCGCCTCACCCGCGACGGAGGGATGGTCGGCACGCTGCCGTACATGTCCCCCGAGCAGTGGCGAGGAAGGGAGATCGATCCGTCCAGCGATATCTGGGCGGTGGGCATCCTGCTGCACGAGCTCGTGCTCGGCGCGCACCCGCTCGCGCCGTGCAGCAGGATGGACCTCCTCGGCGTGCCGGCGCTCGACGAGCCCATGCCCGAGGTCGGCGCGCGCCACCCCGAGATCGGCGCGCTCGGCGCGATCATCGATCGCTGCCTGCGGAAGAGCAAAGCCGAGCGCTACGCCTCCGCCGAGGAGCTCCTGGCCGAGCTCTTGCCCCTCCTGCCCGGACGCCGGGAGATCCACCTCGGCGCCGACGAGTGCCCGTTCGCCGGCCTCTCCTCTTTCCAGGAGGCCGACGCCGAAGGACAGCGAGGAGCAGCGCATAGAGGCCGAGCGGAGGCACGAGGACGCGGTGAAGGACCTGGAGCGCGCCAAGGTCGAGGCCGAGCGCGCCCGCGTGCGGGCGGACAAGGCCAGGACGGCGGTGGAGGAGGCGCAGCAGAGCAAGCGCAAATTGGCAGAATCGATAAGTGATATCCTACCGACTCGGTAGCGTGACGATCGATGAGACGGCCGTGGCTCCAGGCGGCCCGCGCGGCGGCGGCGCTCGGATAGAACTGCAAGCATCGATGTCGATCTGGCATCGATCCGTCACGCGGCTCACCAGGTATCAAGCATCCCGAGACCAGCGATAGGCGTGCAGGCCGCGCGTCGACGCACGCGCGCGGCGCCGCCGAGCGGCCCACCGCGACCGAGCGGCCTCCCCCGCCCGGCCAGCGCCACGTCGTCCCCCCGCGCCGCCTCCCCCGCGCGGTCCCTGTGGTACCCTCCCCCGCATGGGTACCGCGAACGCCCCCTCCCTCCGACGGCGCTCTGCCCTGCGCTGCGCCCCCTGCGCGGCCCTCCTGCTGGCCGCCTGCGGCCCCGCGCCCGGCCTCGGCGAGCCCCGCGCCCCGGAGCCGCCGGCCGCCGCCGAGACGGTCTACATCGTCCTCCACGATCCGCCCCCGACGGCCCCCGTGGCGACCGACGGCTGGGTGCCTGACGAGCCCCGCGGCGACAGCCCGTTCGAGCGGACGCGGACCTGGATCGGCGATTACGACTGTCCGCAGGGCACGACCCAGATGACGTTCCGGATCCTCCGGGTCAAGGACGACAGGATCAAGGCCATCTTCGACTTCCATCACGCCGCGTCCGGCGTCTCCGGCAAATACCTCATGCTCGGCCGCTACGACGCCGAGACGCGCACCGCCTCGTTCTCGCCCGGCGCCTGGATCGAGCGGCCTCCCAACTACGTCACGGTGAGCATGAAGGGCGACCTCGCGCTCGACGGCTCGCTCTTCGCCGGCCGCATCGAGCACCCCGAGTGCGGCGCGTTCCGGCTCCGGCCGGCGGGGTAGCGTCCCCCGCTCGGGGGCCGGCTCACGCCGCGCGCGTCGGCCCCCCCCGTCCCGTCAGCCCTCCCCGGCCCCGCGCCGGCAGCCCGTTCGCCTCGCCGCGCGTCATGCACCGGAGCAGCGCGGCTCGGCCCGTACCTTTCGATTCCCCAGCGGCAACGTTGGCGGCGCCCGCCGTCAAAAGCGATACTTCTGCCGCCACCGCGCCGTGAGACAGGCGATCTCGTCGTCTGTCGGTCGCGCAGCAAAGAGCGCCGCAGCGAGGTGGTGGCCGTCCGATCCCCAACCGGCCACGCGGTCAAGCCCGAACCACAGCCCCGTGAGGGGGAAGTTGCTGAGCGTTCCGCTCGCGGCCACCGCGCCGTCCACATACAGCCTGCTGTTCGCCCCGTCGACGATCGCGACATAGACGTGGGGAACCTTCGCCACCACGCCATCCGCGTTGATCTGGCTGGGCCCATCGGCCACAGACATCCTCGTGGCGCTCGAGGAATACAGGATGACCCCCTCGGCCGCCGTCTGACGCCCGATGAGCGAGCGAATCGGCGTCATCGTGCCGAGCGTCGCGACGACGGCCACCGCATAGGGCGCGGTGATATTCAGCCCGAGCAGCCGCATCCCCTGGTTCGGCGTCCAGAGGATCCCAGGCTGGTTGTTGAGCGCCGTCGGGTTGTACTGTCCAGCGAAGCCCGCGTGCTCCACCGACAGATCATTGCCGTTCCCGGAGAGGTCGAGCCAGCTCGCCGGGCGGACGTCCCAGGTATAGACCACGTTATTGGCGTAGCCGACGCCGGTGGCCATCGAGAGCGAAAGGCCCGTTCCGCCGAGCGGCACGCTCGCCCCGAGCGGAACATCGATCTCCTCCCAGTAGCGGCCCTCATCGATCGTCCAGCGGAGCCGCGAGCTCGGCGGCGTCCCCGCCGTGGTCACCTCCACGCGCAGCCGAAACGCTCGCGTCGCGGTGCCTGTGACGTTGACGGTAGGCGGCGTGTTGCCGCTCGCCGTGACCGTCGACATCGCGCCGCCGCCGAGCCCTGTATCCGCCTCCCACCATCCGCGGAGCGAGGCGATCCGCTTCGGAGAATAGGGGTGCGGCTCCCCGATCGCCATCGCGACCGTGTGCTCGTATCCTCGATCGTTCGGGTGCACGCCGTCGGACGTGAACTGCGGCGCCTCGCTCTTGGTCCAGGCCGTAGCCCAGTCCTGGATGGTCACGTAGTCTCGCCCGGTGGCGAGCGCGCGCTGCAAAGCGCGGAAGTCCTGCCATGTGCCGCCGGTCACGTCCGGCTCATTGGTTTCCCGGGTGATGGTCGGAACGATGATCTGAAGGTCGGGCAAGAGCTGGTGGCACGCGTCGCACAGATTGCCGAGCTGCGTCGCGAGGTTCTGAATATTTGTGAAGTACTGGCCGGCAAGGTCGTTGCGGCCGATCTGGAGCCATAGCCGCGCCGGGCTGTGGCGCACGATGGCGCGCGCGAGCGGCATGCACGCCGCGACGGTCAGAGCAGAGCCCGTCTCGGAGCGCAGATACCAGCCGCCCGCGGCGTAGGTGATGACCCGCATCCCGCGCTCCTCGAGCTGGTAATGCAGTGAATTGCTGCCAACATGGGAGCTGTAATAGCCGGTTCCCTTGGAGTCTCCCAGGATGATGTCCGGGCGCGGGGCGGGCGGGCGCTGGATGTCAATCCGCGCATCGGCGGGCAGGTAGAGCGCAGAGAGGTAGGTGCCCCGATGCTCTCGCGCGGGCGCGGGGAGGGCTGTGTAGAGCTGCGGGCCGGAGTGCGCCACGATCTCGCGGTCGGCACGCCGTCCGCGGGGGATGGCGAGCTCGTGGTAGCTCACCCGATCGCGCGTGACGGGCAGCGGAGGGTCGAGCGGCTCGCCGTCCACGAACACCGAGGGCCTACCGCGATCGCCGAGACCCCGGTTTGCCGTGTCGTACAGCTCCACCGCGAGCGTGCTGGCCGAGGTCCGCAATCGGAGGCTCGAATGGCTGCTGTGCATGGCGAAACGAGGATTCGGCCACAAGGCTGGATCTTCGTAGCGGACCTCGGCCGAGTCGTGCATCAGGCTCGGATGGGCGTCGATCCGGACGAACGGCCGGCCGAAGATGCCCGTCGCTGCGACCGGGCGCACCCTGATCCCGTCGCAGAGAAAGGTGGCCTGTCCGGCGACGCACACCGCCAGGCGGACCCAGTACTGCGTCCCCGGTGTCACCGCGATGGCAGGCGTGGCCAGATTGACAGACGATGCGCCGGGCGTAAACGACGTTGTGTGAAGTATGTTCGCTCTCGGGCTATCCAGGAGCTGAAGCGCGAAGGCGGGCGAGGACGGGGCGCCGCCTGGGAGCTGTACGCCGTCGAGCTCGAGCGCCACGCTTGTCACGCCAGGCGGACACGTCCAGGGTCTTTGCAGATAGCCGCCGTCCGGCGCGAGGCCATCGTAATTGACCCAGAATCGACGCCCGAGCCCGGAATGTCCGGACGGCTCGTGGAGCTGGAGAACGCGAGGAGCGCGAGTCCATGCGCTCGTCTTCCACGCGGTCGCGTGGAGCCGTCTCGACACCAGCGAATTGAGGTCAGAATAGGCCGGCAGATCGGGGCCAAGCTGCGCAAGCGCGTTCTGGATAGGCGGCTCGGAGATCAGGCTTTGCACGATATCCCCTTTCAGATCACGTTGGTGCAGAGGCGCTGTCCGCTGGACGCAGCGAGGGCGTAGATGTTGCGCGCGCGGCCGATCGGGAATGTCATCGACTGACCCGGCGCAAGCACGTTGCCGGACGTCAGGGTCAGCCCCGAGCCGCCAATCCTGACGAGATCGGTGTTCTCGGGGTGCGCCTGGACGACGATCGCGAGGGACGCCAGCGGTTCGGAAGCCGATGTGATAGGCGCCGCCGTGCCGGTGGGCACCGCAAAATCTTCGAGCGACCGCGGGGCGCTTTCTAGGCCAAACATGATTCCTCCGGTGGGCTGTTGAGATTGCGTCGAGAGGTGAATGCTGTGGAGACGCCCGCAGGCGCATCCGGGTCTGCTCGAGAGGATTCAAAGGAACGAGAGCGCGAGAGGCGCGGAGGATAGAAGCTAGTCGCAACCCGGCCAGATTACAATGTTGAATTACAGTCGCACCAGCTCTTACGCACGTCGCCCCGCGCGACCTACATCGACACCGGTTCACCTACACAAAATCTCCACGGGCGGCCGGGTGCCCGCGGCGTGGAGCGGTCTACCCGCAAAATGCGGCGGTCCGGTCGTACGGCGTCGCGGCGCGCGCGGGGTTCATGGTATGTTGCCCAACATGGAGGAGACTCGCCGTCGGGCCATCACCGCGCCGCTGATCAGCGGCGCACGCTGACGGCGATGCGCCGGGGATCCCTGAGACGCCATGACGACATCGGCTGTGGTGGAGGTGCGTGCACGCGCGTCCTGGAGGGTGGATGATGGATGCCAGTGAAGCCGGAACGATATTGATCGTGGATGACAACCCGAGGAACCTCGGGCTCCTGTCCGACACCCTGACGGGCTCGGGCTTCGAGGTCGCGGTGGCGGTGGACGGCGTGCGCGCGATCCGGCTCGCGAAGGAAGGGATGCCCGATCTCATCCTGCTCGACGTGAAGATGGATGGGATCGATGGATTCGAGACCTGCCGCCGGCTGAAGGGCGACCCTTCCACGAGCGCGATCCCTGTCATCTTCATGACGGCGAGCACCGATCTGTCCTCGGACCGGGTGAAGGGCCTGAACCTGGGCGCCGTCGACTACCTCGCCAAGCCGTTCCTGGACGAGGAGCTGCTCGCGCGCGTCCGGGTGCACACGAAGCTGAGGAAGCTCACGAAGAGCCTCGCGGCGCAGGTGGAGGAGCGCCTCGCCGCGGAGTCGGCGCTGCAGCAGCTCACGCACGACCTCGAGCGGCGCGTCGCCGACCGCACGGCCCAGCTCGAGCGCGCGCTCGCGGGGCTCACGCAGGCGCAGGCCCAGATGGCGACGGTGATCCGCGCGGCCCAGGCGGTCTCGGGCGAGGTCGTCCTCGACGGCGTGCTCGACCGGCTGCTGCGGATCACGCTCGAGCACGCCAGCGCGCAGCGGTGCGTCCTCGTCCTCTCGCGCGCGTCCGGGCTGGTCGTCGAGGCGTCGATCACGCGGGATCCGGACGCCGTCCGGCTGGGGCTCGCGACGCCTGTCCGCCCGGACGCCGACCTCGCTGTGTCGGTCGTCGAGGAGGTCGCGAGGACGCGGGGGCCCGTCTTCCTCGGGGACACGAGCCGCGAGGCGCGCCTCGGGAGCGCGCGGTACCTCGAGGGGAAGGCGCCGCTGTCGATCCTCGGCCTCGCGATGATGTGCCAGGGCGAGCTCATCGGGGTGCTCTACATCGAGGGCGACGCGACGCCGGAGCCGCTGCTCCCGGCGCAGCTCGAGACGCTCGGGCTGCTCGCCTCCCAGGCGGCGATCGCCGTGAAGAACGCCCTGCTCTACGCGCAGCAGGCGGAGATGGCGTCGGCGCTGCGCAGGTCGAACGAGCGCCTGGAGACCGAGGTCGCGCGCCAGACCGAGGAGCTCCGCCGGACGAACGAGCGCCTGGAGATGGAGCTCGCGGAGCGGGCGCGGGCCGAGGAGGCGCGCGCGGCGCTCCAGGCGGAGATCATCCAGGCGCAGGACGCCCGGCTGGCCGAGCTCTCCACGCCGCTCATCCCGATCACCGATCACATCATGGTGATGCCGCTCATCGGCACGATCGACTCCACCAGGGCGCAGCAGGCGCTCGAGGCGGCGCTGAACGGCGTCCAGGCGAACCGCGCGCAGGTGGTCATCCTCGACGTCACCGGCGTGACGGTGCTCGACTCCGAGGTCGCGAGCACGCTGATGAGCACGGCGGCGGCGCTGCGCCTGCTCGGGGCGAGGACGGTGATCACCGGCATCCGCGCCGAGCTGGCGCAGACGCTCATCGACCTGGGCGTCGATCTCGGCGCTGTCGTGACGAAGGGGACGCTCAAGAGCGGCATCGGCTACGCGCTGAAGCAGGCGGGCGACGGCGCGCCGCGCCTCTGACGCTGCGCGGGTCGCCTCGGCGCGCCTCAGCGCGCTTCGGCGCGCCTCAGCGCGCTTCAGCGCTCGAGGGACCGCTGCGCGGCCGCGGGGGGACCGGGGAGCAGCGCCCGGTACCCGAGGTAGCGCCCGAACCCGCGCATCGCCTGGTTCCAGTGCTTGGGCTGCTTCACCCACATCGCCTTCACGCCGGCGTCGGCGAGCGCGTCGCCCACGTCGATCCACCGTGGATCGCGCGTCAGCGCGTAGGCGGCGCCGAACGCGGGCACGATCAGCAGGTTGAGGTCGGCGGTGCCGCTGTCGTCGTACGCGTCGGTCTCGCAGCCCCAGAGGTAGCGGAAGGCGCGCCTGTCCGAGGTGATCGCGCGCTCTTCCAGCCAGCCGGCCGCGCGCGCGACCACGTGGCGGACGCGCGGATCGCCGGTGAGCGCGTGGTACTCCATGAGCGCGTCGACGAGCAGCGCGGTCATGAACGGCGAGCCGCCGCGCGGCCCGCGCTCGCACTCCGACGGATCGGCGCGGTGGAGGTCGTGCTCGAACGCGCCCGACGCGCCCTGCTGCTGCCATGCCACGGTGCGATCCGCGAGCCCGCGCAGCGCCGCGAGCACGTCCGGCCTGGGGTCGAGCGCGTAGGTGCTCGCCAGGGTCATCATGGCCCAGGCCATGTTGCGCTCGGTCGCGCGCAGCGCGTCCCCCTTCCCGCCCGTGAGCGTGGAGAGGTTCAGCCGGAGCGCCTCGCCCATGGCGAGGACCGCCTCCTTCGCCGCCGGGTCGCCGGTGAGCAGGTAGTCGTCGAGCATCCCCTGGCCGAGCATGCGCCGGAGGGTGTGCCACGACAGCGGCCTCGCCGGGCTCCAGTCCTCCGTCTCGCACACGTGGATCGCGAGCCGTCGGTCGGGCGAGAACCGGAGCTCGTGCTGCCGGTACCAGATCGCCTCGGCGCGCGCGCGCCTGTAGCGGGCGGCGTCCCCGTTCCGGAGGAAGCGCTGGTAGAGCGCGTGCGGGCCGTCGTAGTACGTGCGGTGCGCGCCCGAGCAGCTCACGCCGTACGCGTCGTACGCGGGCGTCATGCGGGCGAGCCCGCGCTCGATGCCGCTCTCGAACCCGGGGAACCGGCGGTCGTCCATGGCGGGCAGCTGCGGCCCGCACACCTGGCTCGCCGCGTACCACGACGGCGGCAGCACAGCGGCGATCGGGCCGTCGGGGTTGGGGAGGAGCGCCTCGTCGAGCACGGCGCCGGGGGTGGCGGGCGTGCCCTGGGTGGCGGGCGTCCCGGCGCGCTGCCCCGGCGCGTCGGCGCGCTGCCCCGGCGCGCCCGGTGAGGGAGGCGCTGGAGCGCCGTACTCCAGCGTGTAGATCGCGCGCTCGCCCGGCGAGAGCGCGGCGCGGAAGGCGACGAGCGCGCTGCGGATCGAGCGGCCCTGGGGCCAGACCGCGAGCGGCCTCGCGCGGAGCGGGACCGCCGCGCCGCGCCCGTCGCGCAGGCGGAGGAGCCGGACGTCGCGCAGCGCGCCCGGCGCGAACGGCACGGCCGCCGACACGGCGACCTCCGGCGGCGGCGGCGCTCCCGGCGGTCGCTTCGCGGGCGCGACGGGCGGCGATGGCGCGCTACCCCCCGCGTCCGCGACGAGCAGCAGCGGGACCGATCCCGCGGCCGACGGCACCGGGCGCGCAGCGGCGACGTACGCTTCCAGGACGGCCCGCACGCGCGGCTCTATCTGGCGCGCGGAGGGCACGCGGGTCGATGGCCGGCCGCAGCCCGCCCCGAGGAGCGGCGCGGCGAGGAGCAGCGCCGCGAGCGCGCGGCCGAAGCCGGCCGGCGCCGCTCGCCGCGCGTTCGGATCGGGCGTGGCCATGCAGCGTCCGATGCCCCGGCGCCCCCGCGCGTCGCCCTCCCGGCGCGGCGTCCCGCTCCGCCAGGCGTCCCCGCGCCGGCGAGGCGCTCGACCTCATCGGCCGCCCGATCTGCACGGCGCCGCGCGGGCCGCCCTGAGCCGCAGCGGCGGCGAGGTCCCGGCGCGGTCCCGCAAACGCCTGTTCGTTGGGCGAGTGGGCACTTGCCTTCGCCAAGGCGTTTGTCCCCCTACCCACCTCGGCCCTTGTTTCCCGCTCGCCGCTCGAACCGCAGCCTGAGCACCTCGTCCTCGAGCTCGTTCGCGATCGCCATCGCCCGCCGCCTCGCCTCCGCGCCCTCCTCGCCGCCCACGATTCGCGCCAGCATGTTCAGCCCCATCGCGCGCATCCGCAGGTGCCCGCCGTCCCCCGCGTGCTGGCACGCCTCCCGCGCGAGCGCCGCGCCTTCCTCGGGGAAACCCTGCTTCCACCGTGCATACGCCAGCCCGTTCGCCCGCCGCGCCCGCGCGAAGGCCGGACCGTCCTCCGGGATGCGCCGGTAAAGCGCCTCCGCGGCCGCCGGATCCGGCGGCTTGCCGCCCCAGGAGCGGTTCCGCTCGAAGGCGCGTTGATCGATCCACCGGGCGAACAGGCAGGCTCGGTCGTGGGCGGGTATCGGCAGCTCGAAGAGCGGCTCGATCTCGTCGAGCAGGCCGGCCACGCGCGCGACGTCATCACGGCTCGCCAGGAAGGCCTCCGTGAGCAGAGCCTCCACCCGCGCCTCGGGCGGGGCCTTTCCGAGCAGCGGCCGGATGCGGGCGAGGTGCGTCTTGCCGGCCTCGCGGTCGTCGCCGCGCAGCACGCAGGTGGCGTGGGCGAGGGCGAGGAAGACATGGGAGGTCGGATCCTCGCTCACCGGCGGTCGATCCCAGAGGCGCAAGAGGTCCTGGGCGAGGGGCAGGGGCAGGTCGGTGAACCGCGAGTGATAGGCGCCCATCCAGCGGGCGCGCTCGGTGAGCGCGTCCGGCAAGCCGAAGGCCGCGAGCGCGCGCGCCCCCCAGGTCCCGCCGTCCCGCTGGCCACGCGTCCGCAGCCGGCGCAAGGCGCGCTCGATCGAGGTGACGTCGTCCTCGTAGCCCCGCAGGGAGGAGAGCCGCTCGGCGACCGCGGTCAAGGAGCCGTGCTGCGCGACGAGCCAGGCGACGTAATCGTCCCAGGAAAAGCCTGCGGGAGCGGCCTGTCCGGTTTCGTGTCCGGGCATGTTCGTCGCGCGGATCGTATCAAGGTCCAGCAGAAAGGAGGACGGACATGGGAAAGGAACCTGCATTTTTCCTGGTGATCGATCTGGAGGCGACGTGCGACGAGGAGGGCCGTATCCCCGAGCGCATCATGGAGATCATCGAGATCGGCGCGGTCCTCGTGGACGGTGCGACGCTCGCGCCCGTGAGCGACTTTGCCACCTTCGTGCGCCCGGTCATCCGGCCGAAGCTCACGGAGTTCTGCACGAAGCTCACCACGATCACGCAAGCAGACGTCGACGCCGCGCCCACGTTCCCCGAGGCCATCGCGGCGCTCGGGCGCTTCGTCGGCCAGCGGGAGGCGCTCTTCTGCTCGTGGGGCGATTACGACCGCAAGCAGCTCGAGATCGACGCGGCCCGCTGGGGCGTGCCCCTGCCGCTGCAGGGGCACATGAACATCAAGAAGCGCTTCTCCGCGACGCTCGGGGTGACGCAGCGCTACGGCATGGCGAGCGCGCTCGAGCGGCTCGGACTCCCGCTCCACGGGACACACCACCGCGGGATCGACGACGCGCGCAACATCGCGCGAATCCTGCCTTACGCGATCGGCCGCGTGCCGGTCCCGGATGCAGGGCCCGCGGGGTGAGCGCCTCGCTGGGGCTTCGCCTCAGACCTCGTGGTATCTTGTGGCTCATGCAACGAGCCATCCAGGGCCCGCCGCCCGGCTTCGACGACCTCACCGTGCACGAGCAGATCGAGTACGTCCAGGCGCTCTGGGAGCGGATCGCGGCGAGGGAGGACGAGGTGCCGGTACCCGAGTGGCACAAGGCCGAGCTCGATCGCCGGCTCGCCGAGGTCGAGGCCGCACCGGATGCCGGCCGCTCCTGGGAACAGGTCGAGGCCGACCTCCGTACGCACCTCGCAACGCGTCGATGAGCCGGCTCCTCGTTCTCCCGTCTGCCGAGCTGGACATCCGGGAGGCAGCGGACTGGTACGAGGGCGAGGAGGACGGGCTGGGCGGACAGTTCGTCGATGAGCTACGGCACATCGTGCGCCGGATCAGCGACCTCCCGTCGCAGTTCCCCGATGTCGGGCGGGGTGGTGTCCGGCGCGCGCTGCTCAAGCGGTTCCCCTATGCGGTCTACTTCCTGCTCCGTGGTGAAGGAAACGAGCGGGCGGTGGTCATCCTCGCCGTACTCCATCAGCGGCGTAGCCCGTCTGTCTGGAAGAAACGCGTTCGAGGCGAAGGTACAACGGGCTAACCTGGCCCTGGTGCCTGTTGGCGCTTCGCGCCCGCAGCACACCGTCAGGGCGTTCGCGATGTCGCTGAACCCATGCTGAGAGCTGGCCGAGCGATGCTCCAGGGTTGACCCCGCAGGCTTCGACGATGGCCGTTTCAGCATGGAATGGATGGCCGACCCATCATTCCATGCTGACGAAGCCATCATCGACCTTGAAGCCGCCAGGGGAAGTCCACGGCCCCCCGAACGACGACGAAGAAGCGCTCGAGCCCCCTGCGAGGTCGAGCAGCACCAGGCCGGCCAGGCCGCCGATCCCCCGCGAGGTGGCCGACATGGTGGGCGTGACGAACTCGCCGCTCAAGCCTGAGCAGATGGCGCGGCTGCACCGGGAGTTGCCCGTTGATGCGGAGATCCTGGACGACGTGCCGGCGCTGCTCGCCGAGGATGCGGCCGCGCTCGTTCCGCCTGTTCAATGCATCAGCAACCGATCCTCGCCTTCCTTCCTGGCTGCGGGGATGGCATCCTGCCGGGCATGACCGTCGGGTCCGACCGTCGCCGCCACCGCGCCCTCCCTGTGACCGATCGGCTTCGCGTGATCGAGCTGGTCGCGCACGAGGCCGCCAGCGACGTCCCTGCTGCAGATCATCCAGCGCGACGTGAGGGCGTCACCTTGACCGAGCGGCATGGCCTCCTGTTTGTCGACGCTGGCGCCACCATGCCGGCCGAAGTGTTCGACCATCGCCCCGATCGCGATGCACGAGCGGACCGGATCCAGGGAGAGTCGTGAAGCTCGCCTTCGACACGAGCGTGCTCGTCGCCGGACTGCACCGGGCGCATCCGCACCACGGTCGCGCCGTCGTCTGGATCGACGCGGTGGCCGAGGGCCAGGATCATCGCTTCGTCCTCGTGGGTCGGAGTCGGATCGCCGCTGGTGTGGTTATGGGCCAGGACGAAGCTGTGGGCGGCCATGTCCAGCGCCGTGCGCAGGACGATGGAGCGGCCGACGTCGAGGACGTCGTCGGAACCGCGCGCGAGCAGGCGCCGAGCCGGACGATTGGCGCCCGCGCCAGGTGAAGGGCCGCCGCTTCTGATGTGCAATCGCGAGAATACGAATGTGATCGTCACGTATCCGGTACAGCACGCTGTAGGAAATTCGCCGCACGAGCCACCAGCGAACATCGTTCTCCACGGCGCTCCCCGCGAGCGGTGACGCAGCCAGGGCATCGACTGCACCTTGAATCGCGGCGAGAAAGGCATCGCCAAGGCCAGGACGTGCCCGAGCGGTTTAGGCGGCGGCCTCGTTCAGCTCGGCCTCAGCCAGGTCGTTAAAGATGACCGGGAGCGTCACCGGAGCCGCGCGCGGGCGTCACGAAAGACGTCCTCGGCCGGTCGCCCCCGGGACGGATCTGCGTCAAGCGCTGCGTCCCGGCGCGTCGCTTCCTCGGTCCAGAGGCGCCTGTGCTCCTCCTCGGAGAGCTCATCCAGGCTTGCCAGAAGCGTCTCTGCGAGACGTGC
>NZ_JEMA01000406.1 GCF_001589285.1 Sorangium cellulosum
GGCATCCAGGTCTGAGCGCGGCGCAGCGCAGCGCTGAAGACGAGACGACGTCCGTCGTTCGCGATTGACTTAGACGACGTCCGTCGTTCGCGATTGACTTCGGCGACAGCAACATCCAAGCCGAACTCGTCCACCCGATCATCTCCTGATCGCGCAATCACCACGGAGCCCAGATCATGCCGAAGCCAGGTTTTCGTTCCTCCATCCCCGCCCTCGCCTTGATGGTCCTCGCTTGCTCGTCCGAGACAGGCACGCCCGATGAGGGAGATCACGGAGCCGGTCAGGGTGCGGGCGGCGCATCCACGAGCGGCGGCGCCCCCTCCACGGGCGGCGCGATGACGACGGGCGGGGCCGATGCCTCAGCGAGCAGCGGGGGTGGCACGACAGGAGCATCGACAGGGGGCGCATCGTCGACAGGGGGCGCATCGTCGACAGGAGGCGCATCGTCGACAGGGGACGGCGGCACGGGGACCGGCGGCGCTGAATCGCCCATGGGCAACCCGAGCCCAGGCTGCGGCAAGGCGGGGCGGCCCGCGAACGGAAAGGTGACGGTCGACAATGATCACATCTATACGTTCCCGGACAGCTACGACGGCCGCGCCCCTTTCCCCCTCCTGGTGGGCTTCCACGCCTGCGGCAACCCGATCGACCAGTTCATCAACCTCACCCGGGGGTCGGCTTTCGAGACGGAGTACGTGCGCGCCGTGGGGAGGTCGTCGGACTCGGGTGGATGCTGGAACTACAACAACGACATCGCCAAGGTCCTTCGAACCTACGACGACCTCATGAACAACTACTGCATCGACATGGACCGTGTGTTCGCCACCGGCCACAGCTCCGGCGCCCAGATGATCGTGCAGATCTTGGCGCACAGGTCCGATGCCGAGCACATGAACTTCAAGGCGGTCGCGCCCGTTGCGGCCTCCGATTACGGCGCGCTGCAGGTGCCCATGCCCGTGATGTACATCCAGGGCACGAACGACACCGTTCGCGGGGGGGACGGGGCGAGCACGGTCGCCAGGTTCCGCACCGCCAACATGTGCCAGATGAGCTCGACGCCGTATTCCGAGGTCATGGGCTGCCAGAGCAGCGGCAAGACGGTGAACCCCGGTTGCGTCTCCTACAGTGGCTGTTCGGAGCCGACGATCTGGTGCTCACACGACGATCCCGCGTACAGCAATACGAGCCACGGCGTGCCGTGCTTTGCCATCCAGGCGATGTACGACTTCTTCACGAACATGCCGTGAGCTCCGCGCCGGCGTGACGTGACCGTACCCAGCACCGGTCGCGGCAAGGCCCGAGCGCGAAGCGCCGCAGCGCGAGCGTCACGTGGGCCGGTGTAAGGGCCCGAGCCGAGCTCCCCGGAGACCAGACGCGAACGAGCCCGCGGTGACATCGAGTCGCCGCGGGCTCGTCGGGGAGGTCGCCTCTGCTGCCCGAACGTCCCCTCCGTGCGCTCGGAGGGGAAGCGGGGTCACAGGTCGAGCGTCAACAGCCCGAGCCTGTAGGGCAAGCGGCCGTACTCCTCCCGAGAGTTCGGATCCCTCCCCTGGTAGAGGAACTGCATGTCGCACGGGTTGATGGTCATCCGCTCGTCGCTCCCGGAGCGGGTCAGCTCGCCGTGGCTGATGTCGTCGGTCCAGTCCCCGCCCTCGAACGTCACGTTCGCGGGGCCGGCGAAGGGGTTCGCCTTGGTGTCAGCCAGGGGAGCCCAGGGGCCATCCAGGCTCTCGGAGGTCCACGACCTGAAGAAGCGAGGGCTGTTGTCGAACGCCTCCACCAGGAGCAGGTACTTGTTCGACCCATCCACCTTGTAGACGTTGCTGGCCTCGAACAGGAGCCCCGCGCTGGGAGCCGACATGACGACCTCGTAACCATCGAACTTCGGGAAGTCTTCGATGCGGACCTTGGAGCGGTAGAGCTTCCCGTCGTCCCGCGAGAAGAAGAGATGGCAGTTGTCGTCGTCGCAGATGACCCAGAAGTCCAGCGCGCCGAGGGTGCTCCCCATGGCGCCCGGCTCGCCCCGGAGCAGCGACTGGGGCCGGCTCCACCCGTTCATGTTGTTGATGTCGTCGTTGGTCGAGTACCTGCCGTTCCACTGGTAGATGAGGTACCACTTGTTGTGCGGCCGGAAATAGAAGACCTGGGGAGCGACCGTGCTGCCGGTGGGCCAGCCCGCCATGTAGTGCTGCTCAGCGGCGTTCGCCTGAGAGAAGTCCGTGAAGTTCAAGTACACCGACTGCCACCCGCCGTTGCCCCCGGTGGTGTCGAACACGGTGGCGAACACGTGGTGCTTGCC
Organism: Sorangium cellulosum; assembly: GCF_001589285.1. Lineage (GTDB taxonomy): Bacteria > Myxococcota_A > Polyangia > Polyangiales > Polyangiaceae > Sorangium > Sorangium cellulosum_G. Next base: position 2,300 of record NZ_JEMA01000406.1, read on the forward strand.
GTCGTGGAACACGATCGTCGGGTCCTTGACGGACGCGAACGTACGGCCAGCCGGCGGCTTGGGGCTGATCACCGGAGGCCCCGACTTCCACTTGTACGTGGTCGGCAGCTCGCAGGTCGGCGTCGAGCCGCCTGCGCCACCGCTCCCGACCGCCGGAGAGCCGCCGCTCCCCGAGGACGTCATGCCGCCCGCCATGTCGCCGCCCGTGCCCGCGACGCTCGACGTGCTCGTGCCGGGGATCGACCCGCCTGTGCCGCCTCCCCCCGAGCCCGTCGTGCCGCTGGTGCTCGACATCGGATTCTCCGTGCCACCCGTCCCCCCGGCAGGGGGGGGCTGCTCCCCTTCCGTCGTGTCGCTGGCGCAACCGGCGAGCGCCGCGAGCACGCAACCGAGGGCAGAGAAGCAAAGGGTGGAACGGCGCAGAGTCAGGATCTGGCGGGGCCAATCGAGGTGAGTGTTCATGGCAGTCTCCAGGGGGGTGCCCGATCGGGCAGCGAGCTCCTCAGAGCCCGACCGTCAAGGTTAGCGCGCAGGCGGACGAACGGGTCGGGGCACAAGACGTGCCCATCCAGGACGAAGCGGAAGGATACAAGAACCAATTGTGAACGTTCACATGGCTGGAGTCAACCCAAAACCGGCGCGCGGCGATCCTCGATCCCGGGGGGTGGCGCGCGGCGGCGGCCGGCCGCGGCGCCCGTGTGAGCTGCCTGTCGAGCTCGGCCATCGAGCGCTCGTCGCCCCCCGGGGGACCCGAGGCGCCCCTTCACCCCTCGCGCTTCAGACCCAGATGGCGGCGATCGAACAGCCGCTGAAAGAGGCAGGAGACCAGGAGCAGGAGCCCGACAACAATCTTGGTCCACCAGGAGCTGAGCGTGCCCTCGAACGTGATGAGGGTCTGGATGGTGCCGAGGATGAGCACACCGAACAGGGTGCCGAAGACGGTGCCGAACCCGCCGGTCAACAGCGTGCCGCCGATGACGACGGCGGCGATGGCGTCCATCTCCATCCCGCCGGCGTGAAGCGCGTAGCCGGACACCATGTAGAACGTGAAGGCGACGCCGGCCAGCGCCGAGCAGAACCCGCTCCACGTATAGACGAGCACCTTGGTCCTCGGCACCGGCAGGCCCATGAGCATGGCGGACTGCTCGCTGCCGCCGATCGCATAGACCGTGCGGCCGAAGCGCGTGTAGTGCGCGATGTAGACGGCCGCGACGAACAGCGCGAGCGCGATGACCACGTTCCAGGTGATCGAGGTGTCGAACAGGAACGGGATGCGGTGCGATGAGACGTCGACGTAGAAACGATGGGTGATCGTGATGGAATCGATGCTGATGAGGTAGCAGAGCCCGCGGGCCAGGAACATGCCCGCCAGGGTGACGATGAAGGCCTGCACCTCGAAGTACTGGATGACGATCCCCATCACGAGGCCGATGCCCGCGCCCATGGCGAGGACGAGCGGGATGACCACGGCCGGGCTGAAGCCGTGCTTCTCGACGAGCGACGCGGAGACCATCGTGGTCAGCGCGATGACCGAGCCGACCGAGAGGTCGATCCCGCCGGAGAGGATGACGAAGGTCATCCCGATGGCGGCGATCGCCAGGAACGCGTTGTCGATGAAGAAGTTGAGGAACACCTGCAGCGAGAAGAACCCGTCGAACAGGATCGATCCGGCCCCGAACATGAGGATGAACAGGCCGATGGTGACCGCGAGCGGCAGGTGCCTCGGGTCGATCCGGACCGACGGTCGGGCCACGGCCGCGGCGTCGCTCCTTGTCGCGGCGACGGTGTCGCTCCTGGTCACGGCTGCGGTGTCGCTCATGAGATAGCCACCTTCACTGCGCGCTGCTTTCCGATGAGGTCCCTGACCTTCTGCGATTGCAGGATGCTGACCAGGAAGACGACGAGGGCCTTGACCACCAGGTTGACCTCGGGCGGCACGCCCACCGAGTAGATCGTGGTGGTGAGCGTCTGGAGGATGAGGGCGCCGATGACGCTCCCCACCAGCGTGAACTTGCCCCCGGAGAGCGACGTCCCGCCCAGGACGACGGCCAGGATGGCGTCCAGCTCGAAGAGCAGCCCCGCGTTGTTGCCGTCGGCGCTCTTCACGTTCGAGCTCACGATGAGCCCGGCGATGCCGGCGCACAGGCCGCACACCGCATAGCAGGCGAAGGTGATCGAGCGCGCGCGGATCCCGGCCAGCCGCGAGGCGACCGGGTTGATGCCGATCGCCTCCACGAACATGCCGAGCGCTGTCTTGCGGGCGAGGAGCCAGAGGGCGGCGCCCACGCCCGCCACGATGAACAGCGAGACCGGGATGCCCAGCAAGAAGCCGTTCCCGATGACGTAGTAAGGGCTGTAGTAGATCGTGAGGATCTGGCCGTTCGTGATGAGCTGGGCGACGCCCCGGCCCATGACGAGCAAGATCAACGTCGCGATGATCGGCTGCATGCCGAGCAGCGACACCAGCGCTCCGTTCCACATGCCGAAGACCAGGGCCACGCCGAGCGCGCCGCCGATGACGACCGGCAGCGGGACCTGCGTCACGTCCTGCATGCCGGCGCCGCCGTGAAGGACAAGCTCGCCGCCGATGAGCGCCGCGGCGACCGCGCCCGAGATGGCGACGACGGCGCCGACCGAGATGTCGATGCCGTGGGTCGCGATCACCAGGGTGAGCCCCATGGCGACGATCATGAGCGGCGCCGCGCGGTTCAGGATGTCGATGACGCTGCCGTACAGGTGGCCGTCCTTGACCGTGATCGCGAAGAGCTGCGGGTTGATCAGGAGGTTGACGAGGAGCAGGAGGCCGAGCATCGCCGTCGGCCAGAAGGCGCTCCTCCGGGTGAGCTGGCGCAGGGAGGCGACCGCCGCGCTCACGCCGCGCCTCCCGCGATGATCTGGTACACCGCCTGCTCGTCGGTCGCGGCGGCGGCCAGGTCGGCCACCTTGCGCCGGTCGCGCAGCACGACGACCCTGTCGGCGTAGCGCAGCGCCTCGGCCATCTCGGACGAGACGAACACCACGGCCATGCCCCTGTCGCAGAGATCCATGACCTTGCCCATGATCTCGGCCTTGGCGGCCACGTCGATGCCGCGGGTCGGCTCGTCGAGGATGAGCATGCGGGGGTCGGTCGCCAGCCAGCGGGCCAGGAGCGCCTTCTGCTGGTTGCCGCCGCTCAGCTTGGAGATGGGGACCTCCGCGTCGGCCGCCACGATGCCGAGCCGCTCGATGTACGCGCCGGCGATCTCGTCCTGTCGCGCCCGCGACAGGTTGCGGAAGATGCCGCGCTTGGCCTGGAGCGCGAGGATGATGTTCTCGCGCAGCGAGAGGTCGCCGACGATGCCCTCGAGCTTCCGGTCCTCGGGGCAGAAGCCGAGGCCGCGCGCGATCGCGTCGAGCGGCGAGCCGATGCGCGCCTGCTCGCCGTCGATCTCGATGGTGCCCTGATCCGCCCTGTCGATGCCGAACAGGAGCCGCACGGTCTCCGACTTCCCGGCGCCCAGGAGGCCCGCGATGCCGAGCTCTTCCCCGGACCTCACATCGAGGTCGATGTCCCGGACCGAGCCCTTCTTGCCGAGGCCGCGCGTCCGCAGGAACGGCGCGTCCCCGCCCTCCGGCCTCGCCGCCTGGGCGCGATCGGCCCGGCGCGGGCCCTCGTCCGCGACGTCGCGCCCCACCATCCGCGTGACGAGCTGCATGCGTGAGAGCTCCGCGGCCGGGTACTCGCCGACCCGCTGGCCATTCCTCAGCACCGTGATTCGATCGGAGATCTCGAACACCTGGTCGAGGAAGTGCGTGATGAACAGGATCGCCATCCCTTGCGCCTTGAGGCGCCGGATGACCGAGAACAGCACCTTGACCTCGTCCTCGGCCAGGCTCGATGTCGGCTCGTCGAGGATGAGGACCTTGGCCTTCGCGCTCAGCGCGCGGGCGATCGCGACGATCTGCTGGACGGCCAGCGAGAAGGTCGAGAGCGGCGCGGCGACGTCGATGTGGACGTTGAGATCCGAGAGCAGGGCGTCGGCCTTCCGGCGCATCTCCGCCCACCGGATGGCGAAGGGGCTCGACCCCTCACGCCCGAGGAAGATGTTCTCGGCGACCGACAGGTTGGTGCAGAGGTTCACCTCCTGGAACACGGCGCTGATGCCCGCCCGCTGCGCGCTCTGCGGGCTCGACGGCCTGATCTCCCGGCCGTCGAGGAGGATCTGCCCGCCGTCCGGCGGGTGGACGCCGGTCATGATCTTGACCAGCGTCGACTTGCCGGCGCCGTTCTGCCCCATGAGCGTGTGCACCTCCCCCGCCAGCAGGCGGAAGTCGACGCACAGGAGCGCCTGCACGCCGGGGAAGCTCTTGGAGATCCTCTTCAGCTCGAGCACGGGCACGGCATTGCTTCCCATGGCTCTCCTCCTCCCGGCTCGGAGATCGATGATCCCGTGACCCGCCGCTCAGTACTTGCGCTTCGGGAACTCCTGGGCGGCGGTCTCCATCGGGAAGACGCCCTCCTCGGTCACGATGCGCTTCGGCAGCGTCTTGCCTGCCATGAGGTCCTTGACCGCGCTCATGAGCTGCGGCCCGAGCAGCGGGCTGCACTCGACGGTCACGTTGAGCTTGCCGGCCATCATCGCCTCGAACGCGCCCTTCACCGCGTCGATGGAGATGATGAGGATGTCCTGGCCGGGGCGGAGGCCGGCCTCCTCGATCGCCTGGATCGCGCCGATCGCCATGTCGTCGTTGTGGGCGTAGAGGACGTGGATGTTCTTGCCCTCCGCCTTGAGGAACGCCTCCATGACCTCCTTGCCCTTCGCGCGGGTGAAGTCGCCCGTCTGCGAGCGGAGGATCTTGAGCTGGGGCTTGTCCTTGATGATCTCCTCGAACCCCTTCTTGCGGTCGATCGCGGGGGCCGAGCCGACGGTGCCCTGCAGCTCGACGATGTTCACGGGGTCGGTCCGGTCCTTCGTCTTCTCGACCAGCCACTTCGCTGCGCGGCGGCCCTCCTCGACGAAGTCCGACCCGATGAAGGTGACCCAGAGGCTGTCGTCCTTCGTGTCCACGGCGCGATCGGTCAGGATGACGGGGATCTTCGCCTCCTTCGCCTCACGCAGGACGGGCTCCCACCCGGTCTCGACAACGGGCGAGAAGGCGATGACGTCGACCTTCTGGGCGATGAACGACCGGATGGCCTTGATCTGGTTCTCCTGCTTCTGCTGAGCGTCGGAGAGCTTGAGGTCGATCCCTTCCGCCTTGGCCGTCTCCTCGATCGACTTGGTGTTCGCGGTCCGCCACTCGCTCTCCGCGCCGATCTGGGAGAACCCGAGCGTGATCTGCTTCTTTTCCTTCTGACAGCCGACGCCGGTCAGGACCAGCGCCAGTCCGACCAGCGCCACCATCACCGCGGCGACAACCTTGCTCTTCTTCACGGCGCAGCTCCTCTCTCTTCTCGTCTCTCGCCCCGTCCCCCAGGGCACCTTGTCGTCCTCGCCGTCGTCACGCGACGTCCGGCGTCACTTCTGGCCGTAGTACGCGCCCTTCCCGTGCTTCCGGTCGAAGTGCTTGCGCACGAGCGCATCGGGCAGGCGCGCGGCGCCCGGGTGGATCGTGCGGGTGATGAACGCCATCCGCGCGATCTCCTCGAGCACCACCGCGTTGTACACGGCCTTCTCGGCGTCCGCTCCCCACGTGAAGGGGCCGTGGCCCGCCACGAGCACCATCGGCGTGTGGAGCGGGCTCCGCTCCCGGAAGCACTCGACGATCTGCTTCCCGGTCTCCATCTCGTAGTCGCCCTGCACGGCGTCGGCGCGCATCACCTCGGTGCACGGCACGTCCTCGGCCAGGTGGTCGGCGTGCGTCGTCCCGTAGATCGGGATCGGCGTGCCCGTCTGCGCCCAGCCCGTCGCGTACGTCGAGTGCGTGTGCACGACGCCGCCGATCCCGCGGAAGTTCGCGTACAGGAAGATGTGCGTCCGGGTATCCGACGAGGGGCGGAGATGTCCCTCCACCACCTTCCCCTCGAGATCGAGCACCACCATGTCGTCGATCGAGAGCGTATCGTAGGCGACGCCGCTTGGCTTGATGGCCAGGACACCTTTGTCGCGATCGAACGCCGACACGTTGCCGAACGTGTAGATGGCGAGCCCGCGGCGCGGGATCTCCATGTTCGCCGCCCACGCGCGCTCGCGCAGCTCCCGGTAGGTCGCGCTCACGTCTTGCCCCTCAATCCGCCAGCCGGTAGGCGAGGTCGTTCCATCGGAGCTCGTTCTTCAGCGCGCGGATCTCGGTCCCCTCGCCGATGCGGATCAGCTCCACGCCGGCGATGGAGGCGAAGTCCTCCACGTGCTCCATCGTCAGGGCGCGGCTGTGCGCGCAGTGATGGGCGCCTCCGGCGAGGATCCACGCCTCGCACGCGAGCTTGAAGTTGGGCCTGGGGATCCACACAGCGCGCGCCACGGGCAGCTTCGGCATCGCCCGGTCGGGCGCCACCGCCTCGAGCTCGTTGGCGACGATGCGCATGCGGCCCCGCATGTCGATCATGGCAACGTTCACAGCGGGCCCGGTCCCGGCGTCGAAGACGAGCCGGCACGGATCGTCCTTGCCGCCGATCGAGAGCGGGTGGATCTCCAGGGACGGCTTCCCGGCTGCGATCGACGGGCAGATCTCGAGCATGTGGGCGCCGAGGACGCGCTCCTTCCCCTGGACGAGGTGATAGGTGTAGTCCTCCATGAAGGAGACGCCCCCGCGCAGGCCGGCCGACATGACCTTCAGGGCGCGGACCAGGCCGCAGGACTTCCAGTCGCCCTCGGCCCCGAAGCCGTAGCCGTCGGCCATGAGCCGCTGCACCGCGAGGCCGGGGAGCTGCTTGAGCCCGTGCAGGTCCTCGAAGGTCGTGGTGAACCCGCCGAACCCGCCCTCCTCGAGGAAGGAGCGTATCGCCGCCTCCTGCCTCGCAGCGTACCGCAGCTCGCCGCGGCGATTTCCGCCCTTCCTCAGGGCGGGAGCGACGGCGTACGCCTCGTCGTACTCCGCCACCAGGCGATCGACAGCGGCCTCGTCGACCTCGGCGATCCGACCCACGAGATCGCCCAGCGCATAGCCGTTCACCGACCAGCCGAGCTTGACCTGCGCCTCGACGCGGTCGCCGCCGGTGACGGCCACCTCTCGCATGTTCATGCCGCCGAAGCGGGCGATCTTGAGCCGCCGCGCGTCGATGATGGCGCAGGCGGCGCGCGCCCAGACGTCGAGCTTCCCGAGGACGTCGTCGTCCGTCCAGTGGCCGACGACGACCTTCCGCTCGATGCGCAGGCGAGCGCCGATGTACCCGAACTCGCGGTCCCCGTGGGCCGACTGGTGCAGGTTCATGAAGTCCATGTCGATGCTGTCCCAGGGGAGCTCGCGGCTGTACTGCGTGTGCAGGTGCGCGATCGGCTTCTCCAGGCGCATGAGCCCCGCGATCCACATCTTGGCGGGCGAGAACGTGTGCATCCACGTGATCACGCCGGCACACCGCGGCGTCGCGTTGGCCTCGCGGCAGACGGCGAGGATCGCCTCGGGGCTCTTGAGCGTCGGCTTCCAGACGACCTTGACCGGGAGCTTGCCCGACGAGTCGAGGTGCGCGGCGATCTCCCGCGCGTGCTCCGCGACCTGCCGCAGCGCCTCCTCGCCGTAAAGGTCCTGACTGCCCGTCAGGAACCATACCTCGAAGCTCTCCCGAAGATCTTGCATGACGACTCCGCTCATTGTGTCAGCTCTCTCTCCACAAAGGACCCGAGCGCGACGTACTCCTGGTACAGCGCGTCATAGAGCCTGGCGCGCGCTGGATCGGGCCGGTACCGCGCCTCGGTCCCGGGCGACATCGCGCGCTGCGCTTCCTCGACGGTCGCGTGCAGGCCGGCGGCCGTCGCGGCGAACATCGCCGCCCCCAGGGCGACCGGCTGCTCGCCGGCGCGGACCTCGACGGTCATGTCGAGCACGTCCGCCAGGACCTGCATGGTGAAGGGGCTCTTGCGCGCGACGCCCCCGATCCCGATGACGCCGTCGATGCGGATGCCGTGAGACCGGAAGCGCTCGACGATGGCGCGCGATCCGAAGGCGATCGCCTCGACGAGGGCGCGGTAGATCCGCGGAGCGTCCGTGGCGAGGTCGAGGCGGACGATGGCGCCCTGGAGCCGCTGGTCCGCGTCCGGGGTCCTCCGCCCGTTCAGCCAGTCGAGCGCCATCACCGAGCTCGGCGCCGGCGGGATCTCCGCGGCCGCCCTCTCCAGCTCGGGGATGATCCGCTCGGCGAGCGCGTCGCCGTCGGGGATGGCGGGCTGGATCGCGCGCAGCGGCCAGCTCAGGAGCTGCTTGAACCAGGCGAAGACATCGCCGAAGGCGGACTGCCCCGCCTCGTAGCCGATCGCGCCCGGGAGGATGGAGCCGTCGACCTGGCCGCAGATCCCGGCGACGAGGACCTCCGGCGCGCCCGTCCTCGGGACGACGAGCATATCGCACGTGCTGGTGCCCATGACCTTGAGCAGGTGGTGCGGCTGGATGTCGCCGCCGACAGCGCCCATGTGCGCGTCGAAGGCGCCGACGGCGACGACGACGTCGCCCGGCACCCCCAGCTTCGCCGCCCACTCGGGCGAGATCGTCCCGAAGGGCGCGTCCGCGGTCCAGGTCTGCGAGCCGAGCGTGGCCCTGAGCTCGGGCAGGCGCGGGTTCAGCCTCGCGAGGAACTCGTTCGAGGGATACCCGTCGAACTCGGGGTGCCACATCGCCTTGTGGCCCGCGGCGCAACGGCTCCGCCGGATCCGCCGGAGGTCGTCGGTGCCGGTCAGGACCGCGGGGATCCAGTCGCAGTGCTCCAGGACGGTGACCGCCGCGCTCGCCACCGCCGGGTTGGTCTCGATGACGTGGAGCACCTTGGCCCAGAACCACTCGGAGGAGTAAACGCCGCCCTCGAACTTCGTGTAGTCCACGCCGCCCCAGGTGCGGGCGAGGTCGTTGATCCGCGCCGCCTCGGCCACCGCCGTGTGGTCCTTCCAGAGGATGAACATCGCGTCCGGATCCTCCTCGAAGCCGGGGCAGAGCGAGAGGGGCGTGCCCTTCGCGTCGGCCAGGACCGGCGTGGATCCGGTGGTGTCGACGGCGATCCCGCGCACGCGCGCGGCGGCGTCGCTGCCCGCCTGGCCCAGGGCCGCGCGGACCGACGACTCCATGGCGACCAGGTAGTCGAGCGGATGCTGGCGGAACCGGTGCGCGTGCGGGTCGCAGTGGAGGCCTTGCGCCCAGCGCGGGTACGGAACGACAGCGGCCCCCGCGAGCTCGCCGTTGCGCGCGTCCGCGACGACAGCGCGAACGGAGTCGGTGCCGAAATCGATCCCGATGACGAAGGTTCCGGTGCGCATGACGACCCGTTTGCTGGGGTGAAGCAGGGGAAGGATGAGCTCGAGATGAAATGTGAACGTTCACATCCCTGATGTCAATTCCAATCTGTCCGCCCGCGACTATTCTCCCGCCCCGATGGAAGACAAGAATGGCAAGTCGCCTGCGGAGCGACGCGTCAAGAGAGGCGGGCGCCGGGCCGCGGTGATGGTCGACGTGGCCAAGCTCGCGGGCGTCTCGTACCAGACGGTCTCGCGCGTCCTGCACGACAGCCCGCACGTGCGACGCGACACGAGGGAGCGCGTGCTCGACGCGATCCGCCAGCTCGACTACCGGCCGAGCTCGGTGGCGCAGGCGCTCGTCACCGGGCGGTCGAGGAAGCTCGGCGTTGTCAGCTTCAACACGACGCTGTACGGCCCGGCGTCGACCCTGCTCGGGCTCGAGGAGGCGGCGCACGACGCCGGCTACGGCGTCAGCATCGCCAGCCTGCGGTCGCTCAGCCGCGCCCCGGTGGTGGAGGCCGTGCAGCGCCTTTGCGATCAGGGGGCCGACGGCATCGTCGTCATCGCCCCGCAGCGGTCGGCGGTGGACGCGCTCCTCCACCTGAGCTCCGACGTGCCGGTGGTCGCCGTCGAGGGCGGGCCGGACGACTCGATCCCGGTGGTCGCCGTCGACCAGCACGGCGGCGCGGCCGCGGCGACCCGGCACTTGCTCGATCTGGGCCACCCGACGGTGTGGCACATCGCCGGTTCGTCCGACTGGCTGGAGGCCGACCAGCGCATCGAAGGCTGGCGCTCGACGCTGGAGGCGGCCGGCGCCGAGGTGCCCCCTCTCCTGCGCGGCGACTGGAGCGCGCGATCCGGCTACGAGCTCGCCCCGCGGCTCACGCGCACGCCGGGCGTGACCGCCGTGTTCGTGGCCAACGACCAGATGGCGCTCGGCCTGCTCCGCTACCTCCACGAGATCGGCCACGAGACGCCGCGGGACATCAGCATCGTCGGCTTCGACGACATCCCGGAGGCCGCCTACTTCACGCCTCCGCTCACCACCGTCCGCCAGGATTTCTCCGAGCTCGGGCGCCGGTGCCTCCACCTCCTGCTCGGTCAGATCGAGAGCGGCCAGCGCTCGTGGTCGCGCGTCGTTGTCGAGGCCGAGCTGATCCTGCGCAAGAGCACCGCGGCGCCCAGGAGCGGGTGAGCCCGCCAGCCCGGCGATCGCAGGAGCTCGCCTTCACGCCTCAGCCACCTTCGAGGCAGATCGTGCGCACGAAGCGCCTCACGGTCGAGGCGCGACGCCGGGCGTGGTAGCCCTCGGCCGCCGCCCTCGACGCCTCGCCGGGCGCCTCGAGGCAGTCTGCGATGATCCCGTAGCCGTCCTGGAGACCGTTCGCGTCGCCGGGGTGCGTGCGGCGGACCTCGTTCAGGAGCTCACGCATGCGCGCGCCGTTCCGCGCGCTCATCGCGTCGTTCAGCAGCGCGACAAGGCCGTTCTCGTGCTGGATCTCGAGGTGACGCGGCGTGGTGGGGTGAGGGTGAGCGGGGCCGTCGTGTCGGTCGTCGGGGCTCGGCCCGACGAGGGGCAGCCCACCGACCGCCTCGGCAGGCTCGGCGCTGCCGGCCAGCGCCGGCGGTTCTTCCGGCGCGCGGCGCGACGCTCCCTCGCGCGGCGCCTCGCCCCGCGGGGCCTCCTGCCGAGCTGAAGGCAGCGGTCGGCCATCTGGCGATCGCGAGCGGGTGACGAGGCAGAGCGCCGCGCCGAGGAGCATCGGCGCGACCACGAACCAGCCCCAGCGCGGCGAGCTCATGGGATCGTCACCGTCCATGTCACTGTCTCTTGCGAGCGGCGCCAGCTGTCGCGGCCCCAGCAGGGATCGAAGTAGCCGGGGTTCCTCGAGGGCGGGGGGTCGAGGCACTCGCCGCTGCGGTAGCGCACCCACTCCTCGCCGGCGTTGTCGTAGGCCCTGGCGACGATGGTGTGCGTGCCCGACGGGAGGCGTGCCGCGGCGATGTCGTAGACGGGGCCGCCGTCGGTCGCGATCACGTCGCCGTCGAGGGTCCAATCGACGCTGATGACCTCGGGATCGATCACGTTGACAGTGAGCGTCGCCGGGTCCGTGACGGGCCCGGCGGGCGGATCGGCCGAGTCGATCGGCTTCACGCGCATCCAGATGTCCATGATGATCTTCTCGCGCGAGACCGGGTTGAAGCTCGTGTTCTTGTGGCCTCCGAACAGGCTGTTCATCATCGAGTTCGAGGAGGGGCGGTACTGTCCGGTATCCACGTAGCGGCTGCCGACGAAGGTGCCCTGGATGCCCGTGGAGTCGGCGGCGTCGTGACCCAGCCACCTGTCCCATTTGCCCGCCGTCGTGTCGCAGCTGGCCGTGGAGTTCACCTCGACGTACTCGGTGCCGCTGCCGCCGCACATGTCCGGGCCGCAGCCCGAGCCCGTGGCTTTGGCGCAATACTCGTCGGCGAGCTGATGGAAGCCGTGACCGCCCTCGTGCAGGGCCGCGCCGGGGGCCTCGGGGTGCCTGCCGGACCAGAGCATCCAGGAGGAGCCCGTGTTCCACCAGCGGTCGTTGTTCAGCACGATGGCGTGCCAGTCGACCTCGAGGTCGTCGGGGAGATTCGCCTCGAGCGCGCGATCCGCCGCGCGGGTGTCGCACTCTGCGAGGCGGCTCTCATCGTCGCCCGTGCAGCCGAGCGCGCCCGGGACGCCGTTCGAGGGGCTGACCACCTTGATGGCGCAGATGTTGACGAACTTGCGGTACCTGCCGTAGGGCTCGCCGATCGGGCTGCTGAAGCGCAGCTCCATCGCCGCCTCGATGTGCTCGAGGTACGTGGAGCTCACCGTCGTGGCGTCGTAGCCGTCGCCCAGGATGACGTAGTTGACGCGGTTCTCGGGTGGGCCTGCGCTCTCGATGGCCACGCCGTTCGCGCCGCAATCGAGGACGTAGTCGGAGCCGGTTCCGCCCGGGTCGCCGGGGACGAAGGCCCCCCCGGCGCCCGCGCCGGCGGCGCCGCCTTGCGCGCCGCCGCCCTGAGATGCGCCGTCGGCGCCGCCCGAGCTGCCGTTGCCTGCTGCTCCGCCGGCGCCCTGGCCGCCGGCCGCGGGCTCGCTGCCGTCCGGGCCGCCGCCGCTGCTCGTCGTCGCGCTGCTGCTGCCCGGCGGCTCACCGCATGCGCAGAGCGCCAGAAGGCCCACGACGCGCAGCATGCAGCTCGACTTCATCGCGTGGACCTCCCGCCCTGACGCCCGCGCTCACCCGAACAGCCCCTCGACAGCCTTCGTCCGCTGGTCGCTGTCCCCCATCACGAGATCCGGGGCACCGAAGGCAGCCGCGCACGCCATCCACACGTCGTTGGTGGAGCGGAGGCCGCCGCCGCGGTTGTTCCACACCTGCCCGCCGCGCAGCTTGGTGTTCGCGCCGCCGAACAGCACCCACGGCATGTTGTCCCAGTTGTGGGTCCGGGTGCCGACCTCCGTGATGTACGGCACCAGCGTGCTGTCGAGCAGCTTCCCGCCGCCCACGTCGTCGGTCTCCGCGAGCTGCTGCAGAAAGCCGGCGACGAGGCGGGAGTAGAACTCTTCCACCCGCGTGAGGAACTCGAGCGTGTCGCGCGTATCGGGGTCGTGGCTCGTCGTGTGGTGCACCTTGTAGATGGAGGAGTCGGGGGGCCACAGCTCGCCGAAGCTCACGTGGTTGGTGCCCGGGGCCCACTGGAACGTGACCACGCGGGTGAGGTCGCAGCGGAGAGCCGCCTTGACCACCGCGAAATGCAGGGCGCCGATGCGCGCGTGCTTCACGTCGTCGCGCTCGTTGACGACGTGCGAGCTGTTGTAAGGGTCGATGTGACCGCTCACGTCGATCGTCTCGGGCTCCTCCGCGACGCCGCAGGACGCGGGGTCCGTCGGGTCCGCGTCGAACTCCTTCTCCACCTCGCGGATGGCGGCGGCGTGCGCGTCGAGCGTCTCTCGCTGCGAGCTCGGCGCGAGGCTCTCGAGGCGCTTGAGGTCCTTCATCGCGAAGTCGAGCACGCTCTTCTTCTCGAGGCGCGCGCGGGCCAGGGCGTTCAGGTTGTCGTTCGTGGGGCCGCCCGGCATCATCGCGCCGAACACCCGCCGGTACGCGTCCAGCGGCTGGTAGTACGGCGTCATCGGCGCGGCCGCGCCCGAATAGGACATGTGGCGGGTCGACACCTCGGGCGTGTCGGCGCGCTTGTCACAGGAGATCTGGAGCGACGCGATGGGCGTGCCCTGGAGCTCCGTCGACTGCCGCACGAGGAGCTGGTCGATGCTCGGCCCCTCGGACACCGGATCGTCGCCGCCGTTGCCCGGATACAGCTTCTTGGTCCGCTGCCCCGTGGTCATCAGCACCGTTCCGCGCTCGTGGCCGCCGCCGACGGAGCCATCGAAGGGCAGCTTCAGGTCGCGCATCACGACCATGCGATCCTTCATGGACGCGAACGGGTCGAGGATGCGAGAGAGCGTGAAGTCGGTGCCGCTGCCTTGCGGCCAGAAGTTCTGGTACACGGTGCCCACCGGGCGCTGGATGATCAGGAGGCGCTTCGGGGCCGTCCCGCCCTCCGCGGCCGACTCGAGGGTCCTGAGCACCGTGAAGAGGCCCGCGGCGGCGCCGATGCCTTGCAGGAAGCGGCGGCGAGACCATGCATAAGACAGGTTGTAGCGCACAGTCATTGCTCCTTGGCGCGCTCGGTCAGCGCCGGTGACGTCACGATGGCGTTCACGATGTTGGGTAAGGTCCGCTGGCCCTCGGGCAGCGCCGTGATCACGCGCTCGACCTGACAGTCGCGGGTCGAGAGCGCCTCGTCGTCCGTTCCGTACGTCACGAGGTGCCGCACGACGCAGGCGGCGAACCCGTCGGTCTGCGCCACGGCGTCGGCGAACTCGACGGCGCTCGTGTAGACTCCATCGATGTCGCCCATGTTGGCCAGGTCGACGCGCGCGTCGATGGGCTCCCCCCCGAGGGTGTCTCGGTACCGGCCGACCGGATCGTAGCGCTCGAGCAGCAGGCCGAACGCGTCGAACTGCTTGTGACAGGCCGCGCAGGTGGCGTTCCCTGCCCGCGCCTCGGCGCGCTCGCGCTCGGTCATGTCGGCCTTGAGCAGCTCCTCGATCGCGCCCGCGAGCGCCTCCGGGGGCGAGGGGATCTTCCCCATGCAGAGCAGCGCGCCGCGCACGAAGAGCCCGCGCGCGACGACGCTCGTGTTGTCGGTCCGGGACAGCGCCGCGAGCAGGCCGGGCTGCGTGAGGATCCCGGCGCGCTCGTCGGCCGGCAGCGTGACCTTCGCGAACTCCTCCGGGGAGGCGCCCGTGTGCTCGACGCCGTAGACCTCCGCGAGGGAGCCGTTCACGAACGTCTCCCGCGAGGTGAGCAGGGTCGAGACGTCCGCGCCGCGGTTCCACAGGAGCTCGTCGAGGAGCAGCTCGGTCTCGTGGAACATGCTCGCCTGGAGAGAGGGGGTGTACTCGGGGAACAGCCCTGGATCCTTGATCGTGCCGAACAGGTTGCTGAGCCCCCACGCCGCGATGAGCGTGGTGCTCAGGCTGCTGCGCGTCTCGGGCTTCTCGAGCAGGCGTTCGGTCTGGCGCTTCAGCTCCTCCGGGTCGTGGAGGGCGCCGGAGTCGGCGGCGGCGGCGAGGTCCGCGTCCGGCAGGCTGTCGGTCAGGAAGAACGCGAGCTCGCTGGCGGTCTCGTGCGCCGTCAGCTTGACTACATCGCCGTTCGCTACGTCGCCGAGCTCGGTGCGGTAAGAGAACGAGGGGGACGCGAGGACGGCCTCGACAGCGAGCGAGACGCCGCGCTCCAAGCTCGTCTCTCGCCCGAGGCCGTAGACGGCCCACAGGTTGTCGAGCTCCGTCGCCTCCATCGGCCGGCGGAACGCCCGCTGCGCGAACCGCGTCAGGAACTCCTTGGCGCAGGCGTCGTCGCCGCCGTCCTCTCCGGCGGCGCAGCCGGTCACCTGCTCGAAGCGCCCCGTGAGGCTCTCGGCCGCATAGGCGGCCCTGGCGAGCCGCGCGTGCACAAGGGAGGTCCCGACCACGATGCCCTTCTTGGCGAACGGCTTCGTCCGCGCGTCCGGCGCCTGGCCCGGCTCGATGGCCTCCTCTCCCAGGAGATCCCGGATGGCATTCATGAACTGCAGGTCGGCGAGCAGCACGATCCGTCGTTCCAGCCGCGGGCTGCACAGGCCGCTCTCGGTGCCCGGGGGATTCACGCCGCCGCCCGAGGCGGCCGTGCCGCCGCCCGGGGGGGTCGCGCCCGAGCCGATGTCGCCAACGCACCCTGCGACGAGGAGCGAAGCGCACGCGGCGATCCCGCGCAGTCGAGAGGCCATCTTGCCGCGAGTGGATGTTTCCACTTCCAGTCGATTGCTCGCGATGTTCCGGCTGCGATGATGAGCGGAAAAATTCATGGAATTGGCTTCGTGATACAGGTCCTCACGGCACCTGGGATCTCTGACGAGAGCGCGCTCCGATGCGGCCGGAACACCGCCCTGAGCGCCGGCCAGTAACGTTGGTCGATTCATACGATGTCTCCCGGTGATCCTGCCCTGTTGCCAGATCGACCATCGCGCGAGCTCGGTGGCGCGGGCGTTCGTCGCCGGGCCATCGGGAATGCTCGCGTGAACCGCACGAAGCTCGGCTTCGCCGGGGCCGATGCGCGCCGCTGCCTGCTCCGCTGGAACGAAGCCCCCACGGGCAAATGTGAACGCTCACATCACCCATGTCAATGCGAATCGGCCCGCCAGGGCCCGGATCGATCCCTGGCGCGGACGGGGCGGGCGCGGCTACGGAGGAGCCCGCGTGGCCCGGCATAAATGTGAATCAACACGAGAATGGTACGGAGGCGCGGGCGGCCGCGCGGGGGGCGGCGTCAATGACGGTCAGGGCGGGTACGACAGCGCACGTCGGTGTGCGCGCGGGGGCACAGTCCCCTTCACTTCCCCGGCCGCTCGCGCTGCTCGGCGCCTCGGGGACACGAGCACGCGCAGGAGGAAGGCCCCTCCGTGAGCTCTCCCTCGTTCCAGTCGCAATACATCCATCCTACCGGGATGAAGCCACAGACGCCGTCGAAGCGATGGAGCTCGATGGTCCCTCCTACCTCGCGATAGAGCAGGTGCAGACCGTCCAGCTGACCGCACTCCGGGCTCGCCGCGCATGCGCCGGGTCCGCCGGCCGGGATCGTCAGGCAGCGGTGCTCCTCACGCAGCGCGTCGCAGGAGGCGTCGCGGGAGCTCACATGTACCACCTCCCAGGAGCACGTGCCCCCGGGGGATGGCTGAGCTTCGCAGTCTTCCTGGGACGAGCGCTCTTCACACGGCGTCGCGCCCGCTCCGGCGCCAGCGCTCGTCGCCTCCGGCGCGCCCCCCGCGCCGTCGTCCTGGGCGCCGCTCCCGTCGCTCGACGTGCAGCCGAGGAGAAACACCATGGCGAGGCCCAGGACCGTCGCCGACCCACGGCGCATCCAGGTCCCGTCGCGCCGGGGCGCCCGCGAGGACCGCCCTCTCCTGTCCGTCATTCGTCGCTTCCTCTCCGGCTCTTGCCAGCGAACCGGCGCGATCCTGCGCGGGCGCCGAGCCCGCGCTCACCGCCGGATGTCGTACTTGTCGAGCTTGTAGAGCAGCGCGCGCCGCGAGATGCCGAGCCGCTTCGCCGCGCGCGTCTGGTTGTTCCCCTCGGCGGCGAGCGCCTCCTCGATGCTCTTCTTCTCCAGCTCCGCGAGGCGCGCCGGCATCGGCCCGCCCTCGGCCGGCGCGCCCGCGCTGCCCGGCGCGCCGGCGCTGAGCGGCGCCGCGTCGCCCTCGACGACGGACGCGGGCAGGTGCTCGACTTCGATGACGCCGGCCTCGGCCAGCACCACGGCGTGCTCGACCGCGTTGCGCAGCTCGCGCAGGTTGCCGGGCCACGCGTGCGCCTCCAGCACCCGCATCGCGGCCGGCGCGAACCGCGGCGCCGGCTCGCCCATCCGGCCGGCGACCTGGTGCGCGAAGCGGTGCGCGAGCAGCGCGATCTCGGCGCGCCGCTCGCGGAGCGGCGGGACGCGCAGGACGAACGTGCTGATGCGGTAATAGAGATCCTGCCGGAACCGCCCGGCCGCCACCTCGGCCTGCAGGTCGCGGTGCGTGGCGCACACGACGCGCACGTCGAGCTCGATCTCCTGCGTGCCGCCGATCCGCGCCATGCGCCGGCTCTCGAGCACCCGCAGCAGCTTGGCCTGCATGGCGAGCGGCAGCTCGCCGATCTCGTCGAGCAGCAGCGTGCCGCCCTGCGCGGCCTCGAAATAGCCGATCTTGCGGCGGTCCGCCCCGGTGAACGCGGCCTTCTCGTGGCCGAACAGCTCGCTCTCGAGCAGCGCCTCGGGCAGCGCCGCGCAGCTCAGCCGCACGAACGGGCCCGCGGCGCGCGGGCTCGCGCGGTGGATCTGCTCGGAGACGACCTCCTTCCCCGCCCCCGTCTCGCCGAGGACGAGCACCGTCGTCTGGGCGCGCGCGAGGCGCTGCACCACCTGGAAGACNCACCGTCGTCTGGGCGCGCGCGAGGCGCTGCACCACCTGGAAGACCTTCACCATCGCCTCGTCCGCGACGACGAAGCCGGCGCCGGCCCCGGACGACGGGCCCTCCAGGGCCGCCGGCGCGGAGCTCGGCGGCGCCGCCTCGACGGGCGCGGGCGCGGCGATCGCCACGACGATCTCGGCCGGGCCGACGCGGATCACGTCGCCGCCGGCGAGGGCCCGCTCGGCCCCGCGCACGACAGCGCCGTTCACGGAGGTGCCGTTGCGGCTCCCGAGGTCGGCGAGCGCGAGGGCGTGGCCCCGCCGCGCGATGCGCGCGTGGTTGCGCGAGACGCGGGCGTCGTCGACGCAGACCGCGGACTCGGGCGCGCGGCCGATCGCGACGACGTCGCCGTCGGTCATGTCGATCACCCGCGCGGCCCCGTCGCCGGCGCGCACGATCAGCGACGCCTGCCCCTGCGGCGCCCGCTCGCCGGGCGCGCCCTCCGCGGCCTCGAGCTCGGTCGCGAGCTCGGCCCCGGCGGGCAGCGGCTCGACCCCGGGAGGGGCTGCCTGTCGACGAGGATCTCGCTCCGCCATGCCGTTCGAAGGTTGCGCAACTGTACGACGTTTGCGCAACGCTCAGCAACGGCGCCGCGCAGCGCCGCGAGAAGCGCGCCGTGCGCGCGCTGGTCCCCGCCTTGCAATGCGTCCCCGGCGCGCACGGAGACGCGAGGCGGGAGCCGCCGTCGCCGGGAGCCATCGCGGAGATCGCGCGCCTTGCCGCGCCTCGCGCCGACGTGCGCCGAGCTTCACCAACGACGAGCACAACAGGAGCAGAGACAATGACTTATTCCATCCGATCGACGTCCGTCCTCGCGATCCGCAGCGCCATGCGCCATGCCCTCGTGTGCCTGACCGCGACGATCGCGGCCGCCGGGTGCAGCTCGGATCCGGGCGCCGACGCGGAGGTCACCTCGGCGGCGAGCGGCGACGCGGTGACGGGCGGATTCACGATGACGTGCTCCAGGTTGACGGTGAGCCGGGGCAAGATCGGCGCAGGGCAGACGGCCGCCGCGCTCGCGACAGCGGATCTCACCGGCGAGCAGGACGTGTGGAGCAAGTACGTCGAGTTCGCGCCCCGCACGAGCGCGACGTGCGAGTACGCGCTCCCCGCCGGCACGTCGGCGGCGCAGCTCGCGTCCCTCGCGCTCGGCGTGAACTACCGCGGCCCGGCGAAGGCGGACATGCGGTGGACGTTCGAGGCGTGGGACGCGGCCGCCGGCGCCTGGGTCCCGGTCGGCGACAACACGTTCGCGGGCGACTGGTCCTGGACGAGCGCGAGCCTGAGCCTGCCCGCGCCGTATCAGCGCTTCGTGTCGGGCGGGGGCCTGAAGATCCGGTATGCCACGAGCAGCTCCGCCGACAGCTCGATGCTCGACCAGCTCGTCCTCAGCGGCACGACGAGAGGCAGCACGGGCAGCGGCGGCAGCGGCGGC
>NZ_JEMA01000407.1 GCF_001589285.1 Sorangium cellulosum
CGGCGCGATCGCGCGGCGCCGCGTCGCGGCCGCGGCGGCGACGTCATCCAGCCCTCGGCGACCGCGGCGGGAGCGGGCCTCCGGCGCGGCGCGAGCGGGCAAGCCCGAGCTCGCGCGCCTGGCTCCCTGCGCGCGCAGACGCGAACGGTTCCGGGGAGATCCACGCGCGCGGCGCCCTCGGCGCCGCTCACTCTGTATGCGCTCCGCGCAGGGCGCCTACACAGCGAGGTCCACGTGGACCTCGGGGCATCGGGGGCTTGTGCGAACAGGTTGGATCGGCTCACGGCTTACGGTAAGCTGACCTGGCAATGCGGCTGTTCGTCCCAAGCTCGCCGTGTCTCGGCGTGACTGCTGGACCCGGCGGCGGCGCATTCCGCTCCACTTCGACCGTTGGGAATCGAGATCGAAAGATGAGCTTTCGTCGCTCCGCACTCCTACTCATACTCGTTTCACTCCTCACATTCTCCGGTCGGCCTGCCTGGGCGGACGATCTGGCCGATGAGGCCGATCTACACTTCAGGATCGCCACCGACCGGTACTCACAGCGCGATTACCGGGGCGCCCTGGAGCACTTCCTGGTGTCGAACCGGCTCGTGCCGAACCGCAACGTCATCTTCAACATCGCTCGAACGTACGAGGCGCTCGGGGAGTACCCGGACGCGTTCCGCTACTACGTTCAGGCGCTCGAGCAGGAGCCCAACGCGGCGCGCAGGCCCGCCATCGAGGAGGCGCTCGCGCGCATCCGTCCCAACGTCGCCGTCATCCACGTGCAGACGGACCCGCCTGGAGCGACGGTGTACATCAACCGCCGCGATCTCGGCGGTCGCGGCAACACGCCCCGCCTCCTCGGCTTCCAGCCCGGCAAGCACAAGATCATCGTCGACCTCGAGGGCTACGAGCCCGCGGAGGTCGAGAACGTCGAGGCGAAGACCGGCGAGCAGACGACCGTCGCGATAAAGCTCAAGCGCATCGTCGGCACGGTGCGTGTCGTCGGTGAGACGGCGGGCACGCAGGTCAGGGTCAACGACGCGAGCGGGCCTGTGGCGTGCACCGCGCCGTGCGATCTCACGCTGCCTCCCGGCCGTCACCGCCTCTATCTGTCGCAGGAGGGTTATCAGCCGTCGGAGCAGGACGTGAACGTCGCGGCCGGCACGGCGGTGCCCGCGCGGTACCGGCTGAACCCGCTCACCGGCAGCCTCGTTGTCAACGCGGACGAGCGCGACGCGCTCGTCGAGGTCGACGGCAAGCCGATGGGCTTCACGCCGGCGGTGCTCAACGTGCAGAGCGGCCAGCGCCGGGTGCGCGTCTCGCTGCGCGGCTTCCGCCCGGTGGAGCAGGTCGTCAACGTCGTGGCGAGCCAGCAGACCCGGATCGACCTCTCGTTGCGCCAGCTCGAGGAGGTCGAGGCCGCGTCTCGTTCGACGGAGGCCGTCGAAGACGCCCCCGGCTCGGTCACCATCATCCCCGGGCAGGAGCTCCGCGCGATGGGGTATCCCACGGTCGCGGAGGCCCTGAGGGGCGTGCGCGGCCTCTACACGACGTACGACGGCGTCTACACCTTCGCCGGCGTCCGCGGGATCAACCTGCCTGGCGACTTCGGCAACCGGATGCTCACGCTGCTCAACGGGCATTCGATGAACGACAGCTGGGTCAACCTTTCGTACTTCGATTACCTGGCCCGGACGGACCTGGAGGACGTGGAGCGGATCGAGATCGTGAGGGGTCCCGGCTCGGTGCTCTACGGTACGGGCGCGTTCTCCGGCGTCGTCAACGTCGTGACCAAGGGCCGTCCGACGGCGACCAGCGTGGGCCTCGGCGTGGGCACGGCCGACAACTCGCTCATCCGTGGGCGCGCGTCGTTCCAGCTCCCGCTCGGGCGCGACTCGGGCGTCTGGATGTCGGTCGGCGCCGCGCGCAGCCTGGGGCGGGACTACTACTTCGGCGATTACAGGGATCATCCCACTTCCAGTGATCCCCGGCCCGAGCCGACCGAGGCAGTCCCGAATCCACCGGACGACCCGCTCCGTTACAGGTTCGACGGGCACTCGCGGAATAACGACAAGTTCACCGTGGGGACGCTCCAGGGGCGCCTCTGGCTGAAGTCATTCTCGGCGCAGTGGTACCTGAACTCCCGCTCGAAGACGGTCCCCAACGGCGTCGCGACGACGCAGCTCGGCGTCGACAACACGTTCTACCAGGACACACGCGGGTTCCTCGAGCTCTCGCTCGCGCCGCGCTTCGGGGACAAGCTCGCGACGCTGACCCGCGCGAGCATCAACATGTACCAGTTCGAGGACAGGCTCTGGTACTACCCTGAATACATCGCTCCGCGCATGGGCATGTATCAGGTGTATGACAAGGAGACCTTCGACGACATCTGGTTGCTCGCCGAGCAGCGGGTAGAGTTCAGCCCGATCCCGCAGCTCAAGATCACGGCGGGCGCCGAGGCGCAGATCCACTTCACGGCCGCGCAGCGCGGCGTGGACACGGGCTGCGACAGCACCGGGTGCTACCCCTTCGTGTACCTGCCACTGGGGACGCTCGAGGAGGATAAAGCTTACGACAAGCACCCCTACAACATCCTGGCGGCGTACGCGCTCGTCGACATCATGCCGTCGGAGCGGCTCCGCATCTCGGCGGGCTCGCGCTTCGACTACTACTCGACGCTGGACGACCCGACGCCGGTCCCGAGCCCCAGGGTCGCGCTCATCGTCAAGCCGTACGAGGGGGGCAACCTGAAGGTCACCGGCGGCCGCGCGTTCCGCGCGCCCTCGATTCAGGAGCTGTTCTATGGGTATGCCGTCCCTGCGGTCAACGAGCAGGGTTACGACGTGACCTACAGGCCCGCGCCGGACCTTGAACCCGAGAGCGTCTGGTCGGGAGAGGTCGAGTTCACGCACCGCCTCTCCTCCACGGTCTCGGCGCTCGGCGCCGCGTACGTGAACCACCTGAGCAACCTGATCTTCCAGCAGGGCTCCCAGACAGTCGGGGATCCGACGCGCTACGAGAACACCGAGGATCCGATCCTGGTGGTCGGCGGCGAGGCGGAGCTTCGCCGCGAGTGGCGCCAGGGGTGGATGGCGTCGGTCTCGTACTCCTACGCGAAGGCGCAGTACCTGGAGGACGCTGGCGTGAACCAGCTGCGCGCGGTCCCGAACTCGCCGGAGCACATGGGGTCGGTCCGCGGCGCGGTGCCGCTCTTCGGGAAGGCGCTCGGTCTGGCGTCGCGCCTCACGGTCGAAGCACCGCGGTACGACCGCAATGTCCGGGCGAACCCCGACATCTCGCAGACCAAGACCGATCCGGTCGTGATCTGGGACATCGTCCTCTCCGGGCAGGTGGATGTCGGCGGGCTCCGCTACAACGTGGGCGTCTACAACGTCGGTGACTGGCGCTGGACGGCCCCCACGGCCGCGCAGTACACAATCGCCAAGTTCCCGCAGAACGGCCGTACGTTCCTCGCCTCGCTCAACATGAACCTCTGAGCAACGCGGGCGCTGGTCTCGCCAGCCGGCCCGACGCACGACAGCGCCCCTCCCTTCCAGCGGAGGGGCGTTGCCTTTTTGTCTCCCCCATCGTTGCCACACCGGGGTCCCCCGGCCCCGAGCGACGCGTCCGGGAGGTTGGCTTGCGCTCGACACGACGCCGGCTGCCGACAGGCCTCGTGCAGCGGCGCCTGCCGACCAGATGCCGCCTGGGCGACCAGCAGATGCCGCCGGCGCGACCGGCAGGTGCCGCTGGCGCGACCAGCAGATGCCGCCGGCGCGACCAGCCGATGCCGCCTGGGCGACCAGGACCCTTCATCCAACGAGCGTGGGCCCCCGGAGGGGGAGGTCGTCGCGCGGGGTGGGGGATGGGCTGTTGTCTGAGCCCAAATGACGAAGAGGCTCCGGCGTGCAGAGCACGCTGGAGCCTCTTTGTCCGAGGCGAGTTCAGTCCATCCCCTGCCCCACGCGACGACCTACCCCTCCGGGGGGCGTGCCACAAGCGTGAGCCGGAAGGTCCCCGCTACTTGTTGTAAGGCCGCTGCGCCGGCCGGGGGCTGAACATCGTACACAGGATCGTGTCGTAGAACTTCCCCTGGAAGAAGTAGTTCTCCCGGAGGTACCCTTCTCGTTGGAACCCGACCCGCTCGGCGACCCTGAGCGAGGGCCCGTGCTCGGGGTCGATGCCCGCCTCGATCGTGTGCAGGTCGAGCTGCTCGAACCCGAACCGCACGATCGCGCGCAGCGCCTCGGTCATGTACCCCTTGCCGCTCGCCGTGCGCGCCTGCTCATAGGTGATCTCGGCGCGGTAGTGATACGGCACGAAGCGGAAGAACCCCACGGCGCCGATCAGGTGTTGCTCCGCCCCGCGCACGCAGATGCCCCAGCGGAGCTGCGTGCCCTCCTGGTGCGCGCGCTTGAGCATGCCGATCATTTTTCGCGTGTCGGCGACCGTCTTGTGAACGGGGGCACCCCAGAGCCGCAGCCACTCATCGTCCGAGCAGACGGAGAACAAGGCTTCAGCGTCGGCTTCTATGATCTCACGCAAGATCAGGCGCTCGGTCTCGATACGGGGATGCACGGCAAACGGCAGATCGAGAGGGCTACTCATCAGGGGATTCTCCCAGGTATGACGCCCAGCCTATCATCGTTCCGCGAGGCGGTGCCGCAAACTGGCGTCTGTGCGTCCGAATTGTGCGCGTCACGCGCGACGACGAGCCGCGCGCCAGCCACGCGCTGGGCCCTCCGCATCACACCAGGTGCGGCAGAGCCCGCGCGCCGCTCCTCGCGGCCGGTCAGACAGGCAACTTCACAGAGGTCGTGTGTCAGTACACGTGGGCGCACGTACCGCCTCGAACCCCCTGTCGCGCGTCGCGCTCCCATGGGTCGTCGGCGTCGGCGTCACTGCGACTTCACCTCGGTCCACACCTCGTCGAACACCTTGGCTGCCTCACCCAGGTCGCGGTGGTGCTCCAGGCGATCCGCCACCTCTTTCGTCGGATAGATGAGCGTGTTCGTTCGATCCGCATCCGGCAGCTTCCCCTGCGCCGCGGCGTTGGGCGACGCATACTTCGTGTACATCGAGAGCTGCGCGCCGCCCTCCGGCGTGAGCACGTGATTGATGAACTTGTGGGCCAGCTCGGGGTGAGGCGCCTTCGCCGCGATCGTCATCACGTCGACCCAGATGACCGAGCCTTCCTTGGGGATCACGAAGGCGAGGCGCTCCTTGTCCTGCTCGATCGCCTTCTGCGCGTCGCCGTTCCAGACGACCGCCATGTCCACGGAGCCCGCCCTGACGTCCTCCATGGCGCCCACGCCGCCCTTGAAGCCGAGGCACTTCGATTGCTTCTTCACGTCCTTGAGGACGCGGCCCGCCTCGCGGATCTCGTTCGCGTTCGTGGTGTTGCTCGAGTGCCCCTTGTACTTGAGCACCGACCCGAGCATGTCCCGCTGCTCGTCGAGCAGCACGAACGTCCCCGCCAGCTTCTGCGGATCGAGCAGCGACGACCACGAGGGGTCGAGGTTGGGCAGCTTCTTCTTGTTGTAGACGATGCCGACGGTGCCCCACTGGTACGGCACGCCGTGCTTGTTGCCGTCGTCGAACCCGGGCCCGGCGAACCGCGGCTCCAGGTTCTTGAGGTTCGGGATCTGGGCGTGCTCCAGCGGCTTGATGAGCCCGCGCCGCACCATCCTGGGCAGGATCTGGCTGGCCATGATCACGACGTCGTACTGGCTGTCGGCGCCCGCGTACGCGAGCTTGCTCTCCATCTCCTCGGTGGAGTCGTACCGGGTCAGCCGCACCTGGGCCTTGGTCTGCGCCTCGAAGTCCTTGATGATCTTCTCATCGATGTAGTCCGGGAAGATCAGCAAGTTCAACTCGCCTACTTCGGCGGGCGCCGCGGCTTTGGCGCCAGAGCCCGACTCCTTACCCGTCGGCGCGGGCTCCTTCTTGGAGCAAGCGATAAGCGAAAGGGCCCCCAGCAGCATCGAAACAAGCACCAGGGGTCTACGTCTGTATTGCATCGGTCAGTCCTTTCTCCGTCTTGTTCAAGGCATCTTGCGGGAACGCGGCGTGCTCGGACGTTCGTCGCTCTAGTTGAACAATGATTTGACAGGACCTGTCGAGTGGACGATTCTGCGCGCAAGCAACGTAACCACGAAGTGATGGAATGCGGCCGCCAGCTCCGGGGCCTCGGCGGTGAGCCGCTGCAGCGCCTCCTCCGAGAGCCGGTAGAGCGTGGCCTGGCGGCTCGCCGTCACGGTCGCCGAACGTTTCTCGCCCATGTACAGCCCGGACTCGCCGACGACGGAGCCCGGTCCCATGGTGCGGAGCCGCTTGATCTTCTTCCCGTCAATTTCCAGCCACGCTGTAAGCTCACCGCTCTCGATAAGGTATAGATCCTTGGAGACGTCCCCTTGCCGGAACAGGTCGAACCCCGCCGGGGCCTCGACCCGCTCCAGGTAGCCAAGGAAGCGGAGCATCTCCGGCCTGCCGTTGAAGACATCCTGGAGGTCGTAGAAGAGCATGGGCGGCGGCAGCATGCTCGGGGGCGCCTCCTGGATGATCTCGTTCTCACACGCCTCGAGGCCGCGGTCCAGATCCGGGTAGATGCGGCACACGTCGTCGTTCTCGATCACGACCTCGCCGCGCTCGAGGTGGTTCCTGATGTCCGCCGGCACCTCGGTGAGGATGAGCCTCACCCCGTGCGCCTTCGCGAGCCGGCGGAGCCGGAGGAAGCTGGCGATGGCCGAGGAGTCGAGCCCGTTGACGTGCCGGAAGTCGAGGAGCAGATACCGGATGTCCGCGTCCGTGCTCTGGATGCGCTGCTGCGCGCTCGTGAGCAGGTTGTACGCCGTCCCGAAGAAGACGTAGCCCTGGAGCTGGAGGATGTAGAGCTGCTTGGCGCGCTCCATCAACGTCATCTCCTCGCCGTCGCTGCGGGCCACGTTGCTGCGGAGGTGCAGGCCGGAGATGGCGTTGCGGATGACCTCGATGCGGCTGTAGCTGAGCGCGAACAGGATGAGCGACACGCCGAGCCCCACCGCGACCCCGGTGAGGAAGTCCGAGACGGCCACGACGAGGAGGATGACCACCACGACGAGGTACTCGGTCCGGCGCAGCCGGAAATAGCCCTCGTACAGCGTGTTGATCAGGAAGTGAAAGCCGAGATAAGCGATGAGCCCCCCGAGCACGGGGCGCGGGTAATAGCTGATCGCGTCGGCGCCGATGACCAGCACGATCGCGCTGACCGACGCCGCGAAGATGCCCGCGAGGCGGGTGTTCGCGCCGGTCTTGAAGTTCATCGACGACTCGGGCATCGACATGTACCCGACGACGCACCCGAACACGCTCCCTACGATGTTCGCGACGCCCGTCGCGCGCAGCTCCCGATCGAGGTCGATCTCCTGCTCGGTGGCGAGCTCCACGCCTGACGCGCTCAGGAGCACGGTGATGGCCGCCATGACCGTGACGGCCACCATGTTGCCACCGCCTTCCTTGACCAGGACCGACCAGTTCACCTGCTGGAGGTCGGAGGCCTGGATGGGCGGCCAGAGCGCGTCTCGCGGGAACGGCCCGAGGAGCCACCCGTCCGAGAACGCCTGCGCCACGCCGGAGTCGGAGATGTAGAGGATGAGATAGAAGACGCCGGTCGACCCGAGGAGCAGGATCGGCAGGAGCAGGAGGTTCGAGTACCGCCGGAGCAGCGCCACGAGCAGGAGGCCGAACAGGAGGCCGGTGAGGCACTGGTCCAGCGAGCTCGAGAACAGGCCCGGCAGCGTCTTCAGCGTGGCGGGCTTGCCCGACATGACGGACAGCGACCCCAGCACGAGCAGCCAGCCGGCGCCGGCGAGGAAGCCGCCGGCCACCGGATAGGGGATGAAGCGGACGAGGACGCCGAGGCGGAGGATGCCGAGCAGCAGGAAGAAGCCGCCGGCGACGACCGAGGTGAGCGCGATCGCGACGATCACCGTCGGGAACGCGTCCGCGTTCGGGTCGATCTTGTAGACGCCCGCCGCGATCGCCGTGGCCATCGAGGCGAAAATGACGGCGGCGTCCTCCTGGGGCGCGGCGATGACGGGCCGGAACGAGCTGAGGAGGGCGACGATCACCCCGATGATGACGGAGCTGATCAGGAAGATGCCGATCCCCTTCGACAGGCGGTCCGCGAAGTCGTGCGTGAACACGAGCGCGGCCAGCGAGATGTCGAAGGTGACGACCAGCGTCCCCGAGACGGCAGCGGCCAGGAGCGCCTGTACCAGCTTGAGCCGCTTGCCCTTCCCGAGCTGCTCTACCTGCACCGGCTCCGCAACGTCCCCTGCTTCCTGCTGTGTCATGCTCTTGAGAGACCTCTCGGACGATGTGGCGAAATCCCGCGCGCTGCTCTCGGCCCGAGGCGCGCTAGCGCCGCGCCCCGGACGCGCCGAGCATAGCGAGTTCGCCGCCGGGCAGGTATGCGGCAGCGACGATCGCGACGACGATGATGCTCAGGGGGCCGGCGGGGGGCGCCACGGCCCCCCGCGCCGGCTCATGAGGCGCCCAGCTCACGCTCGATCGCGGCGGCCTGCTCCTGCAGAGCCTCCGCCTCGCCGAGGTGGCCGCTCAGCCGGTGCAGCTTCGCGAAATCGGCGAGGAGCCTCGCCTCCTCGCGCCGGTTCCCGATCTGCCGCTCGATGGCGATCGCGCGGGTGTACAGCGTCCGCGCGGTATCATACCGACCCTGAACGGCGTAGGCCATCCCGAGGCTCGCGAGCGTGAGCCCCTCGGTCGGCAGGTTGCCCGACTCGCGCGCGGCGCGCAGCCCTTCTTCCCAGTACGTGCGCGCGTCGTCCGGCTGCTGCATCGCCCAGTGCGTGCGGCCGAGGCCCAGGAACCCGAGCGCCTCGGACGCGCGATCGCCGAGCTTCTGCGCGTCGGTCAGCACGCGGATGTGCTCCTGCCGCGCCTCCTGGTACCGGTTCCGCGCCTCGAGGACGTCGCGCGCGAACTCGTAGCGCACGATGACGCTCTCGGGCGTCGGCTCCGGCGACAGCTTGAAGTAGACGCGGTAGAGCCGCGTCGCCTCCTCGTGCGCGTAGCGCGCCGCCGCCTTCCGCGCGCCCGCGAGGAAGTAGCGGCGCGCGTGATCGACCTTGCCCGCGCGCCGCCAGTGCCGGCCGAGCGCCACGAGCTGGTCCTCGAGGTCGTCGCCGTAGAGGCTCTCGATCGCCTCGGCGGCGAGCCGGTGGAGCTCCTGCAGCCGCGCGCGGGACTGCATCTCGTAGGCGGCATTCCGGAGCAGCGCGTTGCTGAACTGGAAGCGCCGCTCCGTCATCTGCGACCAGATGCACTGCGCCTCGCCGATGCGCACGTGCTCCTCGAGCACCGACGCGTCGGGGAGCATCAGCGCGAGCACGCGCAGGTCGAACTCGCGCCCGAGGACGGCGGCGGCGACGATCGTCTGCTTCACCTTCGCGTCGAGCCGGTCGAGCCGCGAGATGAGCAGGCTGTTCACGTTCTTGGGCGGCATGAACGTGTTCGAGATCGAGATGGAGCTCGAGCTCGAGCCGTAGCGCCCGTCCTCGAGCCAATAGGCGAGGATCTCCTGCGCGAAGAACGGGTTGCCGCCGGCGGTCTCGCAGAGCAGCGTCGCGAGCATGTCCGGCATCGGGCCGCCGAAGAACGGGACAGCGAGCGCGAGGAGCTGCTCGCGCGGCAGCGGCTTCAGCTCGATCACCTTCTCGGAGATCCCGGGGTCGAGCGGGATGCGCACCGGGGTGCCGTCGTCCTTGCGCCGCGTCGTACAGATGATCGCGATGGGCAGCCCCCTGCACGCGCGCGCGATGACGCGCACCGCCTCGAGCGAGTCCTCGTCGGCCCAGTGCGCGTCCTCGAGGTGGAGGATCACCGGCTGGAGCGACGCCTCGGCGAGGAAGACGAAGGAGAGCGCCGACAGCGTGCTCGTGTACCGGAGCTTCGGGTGCAGGCGCTCGTACGGCGAGTCCTCCCAGCGGATGCCGATCAGCGCCGCGAACACCGAGCGCGCGCGCTCCAGCTCGCGCTTCAGCGCGGCCTGGCTCTCGGGCAGCCGCTCGAGGAGGTACTCGAACGCGTCGTCGAAGTTGGTGAGCTTCTCTTCCTTGCCGAGCGCGGAGGACTCCCAGAAGTACTCCTTCAGCGCGAACTCGAACGCGTTCAGCGAGCTCTGGAGCGTCTGGTCGCAGCGCGCGTCGATCCACAGGAAGGGCCGGTCGCTCTGGTGCTCCTCGCACCGGTGGCGGAAGCGCTGCACGAGGTAGCTCTTGCCGAGCCCCGGCTCGCCGTCGATGTACGTGATCCCGGCGGGCCTGCCCTCGAAGATCGGCCCGACGTAGCGCGCGAGCTGCTCGATCTCCGCCTCGCGGCCGATGAGGCCGAGGTCGTAGAACTCCTTCTGGACCGAGATGCGGCGCCGCTCGAGCGAGTAGACGAGGATGGGCAGATCGAAGCCCTTGAACCGGAAGATGTTCTCCGTCGTCCACTGGTAGCTCGTCTCGCCGGCACGGAAGACCTGCTCGTCGGCCCAGATCGCCGACCAGGGGGCCTTCGCGACGAGGCGCGCGGCGAGGTTCGTCGCGCGGCCGATGCACGCGAACTCGTGCCGCTCGGTGCCGCCGTTGAAGCCGGCGTAGCGGACGTCGCGCGTGATCCCCGCGCGGAGGCGCATCTGCCGGAGGCCGCGCTTCTTCAGCTCCAGCGCGAAGTCGAGCGCGCGATCGTTGTCGTTCTCGTGCGTGATCGGCGCGCCGAAGTGGATGAGCGCGGCGATGCCGAGATCGCCCGCGTCGATGCCCGTGAAGGTGCCGCCGTACAGCTCCGAGAGCTCGTGCAGGAGGCGCGTGAGCTCCGCGAAGCTCGGGATCTGCTCGAACGAGAGGAAGACGCTCGTGACGTTGCGGAACTCGCCCTCCGGGGGCATGTCCGCGACGCCCCTCGCCACGAAGGCGGTGCCCTCGCCGCGCGGCGGGTTCCTCGGGACCTGCGGCATCCTGGGCGCCGGCACGTCGCCGAGCTTGTAGACGCCCTCGCCGTGGTACTTCGCGCTCGCGGGCGGGATGCGATCGCAGAGCGCGCGGTCGAGGAGGATGTCCCCCTTCTGCGCTTGCCGCTCGATCGCGACGCACGCGGCGAGCGCCTGCCCGTGGAAGTGGTAGTACGCGCGCTCCGGGGAGATGCGGACGATGCCCCACTCGACCGAGCCCCACGCCAGCCCCATCCGGAACGAGAACGGGAAGCTGCCGAACGGCGTGTCGCGCTCGGGGTGCTCCGCGAACAGGTCGCGCATCGAGAGCGCCGCGCCGAGCACGTACTCCGCGACCTTGCGGTCCGGCGTGTCCTGGAACAGCGCCGTGAACGCGTCGCCCGCGAAGTTCGTGATGAAGCCTCCGGCGTGGTGGACCGCGGCGATGAGCGGGTCGAAGTAGTACCGGAGCGTGCCCGCGAGCGTCTCCGCGCCCGCGCGCCCGTGCTGCATCAGCTTCTCCGTGAGCTCGGTGAAGCCGGGGATGTCGATCATCAGCACCGCCCCCGTGAAGCTGCCCTCGGTGTTGCCGAGAGCGTCTTGCTGGATGATGAAGTCGGGGACGAGCGGGTTCATTTCCTTGCTCCTCAGCAACGGATCCCGCTTGGAATCGGCCTGGGAAGCGCGTCTGCGGGACGCAGAGCCTGGAGTCTACTGCCGGCGGGAACAGATGAATACGGGGATCTTCGATCGGCGGCCCCATCGGCGCACGAGGCGCTCGTCGGGTGCTGCGCGGGCTGGTCCCGACGCTGCGCGGGCTGGTCCCGACGCTGCGCGGGCTGGTCCCGACGCTGCGCGGGCTGGTCCCGACGCTGCGCGGGCTGGTCAGCGTGCGCGCGCTCCGCAGGACACGGCACACCGGCGCCTCGTGAGGGGTGCTCCTCGACGGAGAGCCTGGAGTATCGCCCCATCCCGTCGGCGCGGACATCCGCCCAGAGCGGCCGCGCAGAGAGGACAGACGGGGACACGATGAAGAGATGTGTGGGGCGCTGGAAGGTCATCGTTCGATCTGGATATCCAGCGGCCGAGGCGGGGGAGGTGACGGCGGCGGCGTGTCGGGGGCCGGCGAGGGTCTCGGGGCCGGCCGCCCGTAGGACCTGGGCGCCGGGGTCGCCGGGGTCGCCGGGGGCGGCGTGGGCGCGGCCGGCGTGCTCGTCGGCGCGGCCGCGCGCTTCGTGAGCGTGGCGACCAGGCGGACCGACTGATCCGAGGGACCCTGGACGATCGAGTACGGCTCGTACCCCTCTTGCCGCACGGTGAGCCGGCGGGGATTGGCGCGCACCGAGCTGTTCGAGATCGAGAGCTGGAGCGGCGTGTTGCCGAGGAGCTTGCCGTCCTCCAGGACCTCGGCGCCGGAGGGCATCGACTCGACCATCAGCACGAACGAGCTGACGTCGGGCGGCGGCGGGGCGACCTGCGGCGGCTTCTCTTGCGGCACGGCGACAGGCGCCGGCTCGCTCGGGCGCATCTGCGACATCGCGACCCCGATGCCCGCGACGGCGAGGACCCCCACCGCGACGAGCACGATGCCCTTGCGGCCCTGCGGCGCCGCGTCGGCGGGGCGCGAGGCGGCGCCGAGCGACGCGTCGTCCACCTGCGAGCCCGCGCCGCTGGACGACGACGGGGGCGAGGGGCTCGCGGGGATCGCCGTCATCACGCGCACGGGCGGCATCGGCGTGGGCATCCTGCCGGTCCCGCCGGAGTCCATGGTCACGAGGCCCGTCGAGCCGAACGCCGGCGACAGGCCGATCGCCTGGGCGCACTCGCCGAGGCCGCGGATGAAGGCCTCCATGTTGGCCGGGCGGCCGTCCGGCTCCTTCGACAGGCAGCGCATCACGAACGCCTCGAGCACCTCGGGGACGTCGGCCTCGGGGTTGCGCTCGCGCATCCGCGGGACGGGCTGCTGGAGGTGGGCGATCAGGATCTGGACCGAGTTCTGCGCCTCGAAGGGGACCTTGCCGCAGAGCATCTGATAGACGATCACGCCCAGCGAGTAGACGTCCGTCCGGAGGTCGACCTTGCCGTGCGAGATCTGCTCCGGCGACATGAAGCGCGGGGAGCCGAGGAACGAGCCCTGCTGCGTGAGCTCCTCCGAGTCGTCGGCGAGCACCTTCACGAGGCCGAAGTCGAGGATCTTGACGAGCTCCCCGGTGTCCTCGCCGGGGACGAGCATGACGTTCGACGGCTTCAGATCGCGGTGCACCACGCCGTGCTTGTGCGCCTCGCGGAGCCCGCGCGCGATCTGCCGGGCGATGCCCATCGCGTCGGGCGCCGACAGGCGGCCGGCCTTGCGCAGCCGCCGGAAGAGCGTCTCGCCCTCGAGGAACTCCATCGCCATGAAGTACCGCTCGGGCTCCATGTTCTCGACTCGGCCGTAGTCGAAGACCGTGACGATGTTCGGGTGCTGGAGCCTGGCGAGGATGCTCGCCTCGAGGAAGAAGCGCTTATGAAAGTTGGGATCGATCTGATTCGATGAGTTGGTGGGCGTGAGGACCTTGATCGCGACCTGGCGCTCGAGCGCGATCTGCTCTCCGCGGTAGATGACCCCCATGCCGCCCGTCGCGAGGAGGGAGTGGATCTTGAACTTCTGATTCAAGACCTTTCCGAGCAGCGGATCGGACTCACCGCTGGCCGACGAGGCACTGTCCGAAAGCTTCTCCGCCGTGCTCATGGCCTCTGTCTCTTTCCCCTTCCCATCCCGCTGGCCCCCACTGCTGGCAGTCGGGGAAAGCGTACCCCGATCCCGTCGCGCGCTGCCTTCGTTCGCCTTGCGTTCGACTTACGTCTGTCTCACGTCCGGGCTTACGTCCTACCTCACGTCTTGCCTCACGTTTCGCTCACGTCCGATACAAATCCTGGGACCTGGCTCGCCGCGACGCCGCCCGCGCTCGTCGGCTTGATCTCCGGACTCGCTGCGGCACGTTGAGCTCAGCCTACCGTAAGCCGCGAGCCGATCCAACCCAGCTGCTGAAGTTGACATCCGTTGGCTACCCGACCGCACGCTGTGGGCACGCGTCGCCGGCCGGGACGCTTGCTCCCTGAACGAGCTTGCTGCATGGGCGGATGTACCCGTACTCTGACCGGGTCCCCGATGCCGCCGCAGCACTTTATCCGATGCCAGGCGTGCGGGTTGCCGCACCCGTCGGACACCGAAAGGTGCCCGGTGCACGGCACGGCGCTCACGCCGAGCGTCGCCCCGCCCTCCTCGACGCGGGTGCCGCCGACGAGCAGGGGCGAGTCGGTGTGGCCGGTGGACGGCCCGCTCGGGCACGAGTTCGATCCGGACCAGCCCCGGCCGACGAAGGAAGCGCCGCTCGTCGGCCGGCTTCTGCACGATCGCTACCGCATCCTCGGCGTCATCGCGAAGGGCGGGATGGGGATGGTCTATGACGCCATCCACATCGGCCTGCGGCGCCGCGTCGCGATCAAGACGCTCCGCGGCCAGTACGCGCAGAGCAAGACGGCGATCGCCCGCTTCCACAATGAGGCCGCTGTCGCGGGCCGCTTCGGTCACCCGAACATCGTCGAGGTCTACGATCTCGGCGTGCTCGAGGACGGCACGCCCTACCTCGTGATGGAGCGGCTCGAGGGCGAGACGATCACCGAGCGGCTCGGGCGAGAGCGCCCGATGCCCATTCCCGTCGTGCTGGACGTGGCCGTCCAGGTGCTCAGCGCGCTCGTCGTCACGCACACCGAGGGCATCCTCCACCGCGATCTCAAGCCGGACAACATCTGCCTCGTCGGCGGCGGCCGCGGCCCGCTCACCGTGAAGGTGCTCGACTTCGGCGTCGCCGAGGCGTTCAACACGGGGTCGGGGCCGTCGATCCTCGTCTCCACGGGCGCCGCGGGGAGCCACGCGGTGGCCGGCACCCCGGCCTTCATGGCGCCGGAGCAGGCGCAGGGCGTCCGCGATCTCGACGCGCGCGCGGACCTCTACTCGGTGGGCATGCTGCTCTACGTGATGCTCACCGGGCAGCTCCCGTTCAAGGCGCCGACGCCCGCGGCCCTGCTCGCCGAGATCCAGCGCGTCAAGCCGATCAGGCCGCGCATGCTGCGCCCGGAGGTGCCCCACTCGCTCGACGTCGCGACGATGCGCGCGCTCGCGCTCGACCGCGAGGAGCGCTTCCCGAGCGCGGCCTCGATGCTCGACGCGCTCGAGCAGGTGCAGATCGAGGCGGCCATCGGCGGCGCCCCGCCGGCCGAGCCGACCGAGCCGGTCGATCCGGACTCCGAGAAGGTCGAGTACTTCTACCGGAAGAGCGTGCTCCCGCCGCCCATGGAAGAGTGAGCGGCGCGCGCGGGGGGCGCGGGAGGTCGAGACCCATGCGAGCCGTCGTCATCCGTGAGCCGGGCGGGCCGGACGTCCTGGAAGTGCGCGAGGTGGAGCCGCCCGAGGTGCCCGAGGGGCACGTGCGCGTGGCCGTCCGCTTCGCCGGGGTGAACCGCGCCGATCTGCTCCAGCGGCTCGGCGTGTACCCGGCGCCGCCCGGCGCGCCGCCGGACGTGCCGGGGCTCGAGTACGCGGGCGTGATCGAGGCCGTCGGCAAGGGCGCGCGCCGCTTCGCGCCGGGCGATCGCGTCTTCGGCCTCGTGCCGGGCGGCGCCTACGCCGAGCGGATCGTCGCCCACGAGCGCGAGGTCGCGCCGGTGCCGGACGGGCTCACCGACGAGGAGGCGGCGGCCGTCCCCGAGGCGTTCGTGACCGCCTACGACGCGCTCGTGACGCGCGCCCGGCTCGCCCCCGGCGAGCGCGTGCTCGTCCACGCTGTCGGCAGCGGCGTGGGGACGGCCGGCCTCCAGATCGCGCGCGCGCTCGGGTGCTTCGTCGCCGGCACGTCGCGCACGCAGGACAAACTGGACCGCTGCCGCGAGCTCGGGCTGCACGCCGGGATCGCGGCGTCGGGCGGGAAGTTCGCGGACGAGGTGCTGAAGGCGACGCGCGGCGCGGGCGTCGACGCGGTGCTCGAGCTCGTCGGCGGCGCGTACGTCAGCGAGGACCTCAAGGCGTGCGCGATGCGGGCCCGCATCGCGCTGGTCGGGCTGACCGCCGGCGCCTCCGCGGAGCTCGATCTGCGCGAGCTCCTGCGCAAGCGGGTCGAGCTGATCGGCACCGTGCTCCGCTCGCGCCCCCTCGAGGAGAAGATCGCGGCGGCGCAGGTGCTCGAGCGCAACATCTCCCCGTGGCTCGCGAGCCGCGCCGTGCGGCCGATCATCGACAGGGTCTTCCCGCTCGACGATGCAGCAGCAGCGCACGTTTACATGGCGAGCAACGCGTCGTTCGGGAAGGTGCTGCTCCGGCTCGACGCGTGATCGCGTCAGAGCGCGCGGGCGCTCCTCACGCGCCGCGGCCGAGGAGCCGCGCGAGCGCGCCGGCCTCGGCGTCGTGCGCCTCGGCCTCGCCGGCCGGCGTCCACGACATGTCGACCTCGAGCCGGTACGAGCCCTCGAACGCGTGCGGCGGCGAGCCGCCCCACTCGTCGGGCGAGAGCATCGAGAGGTAGCGGACGCCGTCGGCGCGCCGGTAGAGGTGATAGACGTGGCCGGGCCGCTTCTTGAAGCTGCACGCCGCGCGGTGGAGCTCGCTGTCGCGCTGCGCGGCCTCGAGGACCTGGCGCGCCTGCTCCTGCAGCGCCCGGATCTGCCGCGCGATCTGCGCGAGCTTGCCGCCGGTGACAGCGCCCAGCAGCGCGTCGGCCTGCTGGATCTCCCGCGCCACGTCGACCAGCTCGTGCGGGGGGGAGAGCCGGCTCAGGGGGTAGGGCGAGGTGCTGGCGGGGCCCTCGTGGCGGCCGCCGCCGTGCCTGGTGAAGCCGTCGTCGCTCATGCGGACCCGGAGCTTAGTGCAGCGCGCGCCCGCGCTGTAGCGGCCGCGGCGCGGGATCGCCGTTCCGTGACGCCGCCGGCGCCCGCCGCGGCGGGCTCGTCCGGGCGCGCGCCCTCCGCCGCCGGGGCGCCGTCCCGGCGGTCGTCACGGGTCCGGGCACCCGTCCTCGTCCGCGACGCCGTCCTCGTCTTCCGGCTGCGCGGGGCAGCGATCCTCGTCGTCGAACACGCCGTCCTCGTCGTTGTCGCCCTCGGGGCACCCGTCGTCGTCCTGGAAGCCGTCGCGGTCCTCCGCGAGCTCGCGGCACTGGTCGACGTCGTCGGCGACGCCGTCGCCGTCGGCGTCGTGGACGCGCGGGGTCCACGCGACCGAGAGCACGCCGCGCAGCGGCGAGGTGCCGATGCCGCCGACCAGCGCGGTCTGCACGCCGCCGAGGAGAGAGAAGTCGCCGAGCGCGTAGCGCGCCGCGAGGCCGAGCTCGAGGGCGGCCATCTCCTGGCGCTCGAACGGCGCGACGGGCGAGAGCGGCAGGTGCCCGTGCGCCTCCAGGAAGAACGTGGCGCGCCCCTCCGGGTCGATGCCCAGGATCTGCGGCCGGAACGAGAGGCCGAGGCCGAAGGGGAGCTCGTGGCCGAACACCGTGGGGCACGGATCGGCGCCCGCGGCGTCGATCGGGGTCGCCTGGCACGCGAAGCGGGCCCGCTCGGCGCGGAGCTTGAGCCCGGCGGCGAGGTGCGCGCCGAACGCGATCAGGCGGTACTCGGCGAGCAGCCTGAGCTCGTTCGTGACGCTCCCCTCGCCCACGTACGACGCCTCGTCGCCCGTGGGCAGCGTGAAGCGGTCGTGCAGCGCGAGCGCGAACCCGCCGAGATCGCCCCCGGCGGGCTGCACGAGCGTCAGCTTGCCGACGAGCCCGAGATCGCCGAGCGCCTGCGCGGGGACCCACGTCGGGCCGAGCACGCGCGTGGCGTCGGACGTCGGCGCGTCGCCGGTCTGGTGGAGGACGACGGGCAGCGTGAGCCCCACGAGGAGGCGCCGCGCGATGCCCACGCCGGCCGCGAAATCTGCGCTGACCTGGTGGCGGATGACGTCGAAGCGGACCTCGTCCGACGCCGGGTCGCGGAGCACGATGGGGCGGAAGGCGTACGAGGCCCAGAGGCTCGCGCTCCACTCTCCGGTGTCCGGGGTCGCGGCGGGCTCCAGGTAGACGCCGGCCCCGGGATCGATCGAGGCGCGGAACCCGCGGAGGTCCGCCGAGGGCTGGGCGGCGGCGAGCGAGGCCACGGAGGCGGCGAGCAGCGAGGTCAGGGCGAGGGCGCTCGGTCGCATGGCCGGGGGAGACTAATCCAGCGCAGGGGAAATTGGGCGCCCCGTCGTCCGCCCCGCGCGGGGCGCTGAACGCTGGACGCGGGCGGGTGGCGGCGGGCGGCAGACCCGACGACCGGCGGACGCGACGACCGGCGCGCGGGATGCCCGAAACATCGCGTTCCGCTGCGGGTTGTGCGATAGCGGGGCATGGACTCCATCCGGATCCGGGGCGGCAAGCCGCTCTCCGGCAAGATCCGCATCAGCGGCGCGAAGAACGCGGCGCTGCCGATCCTCTGCGCGACGCTGCTCTCCGACGGCGAGAGCCTGCTCCGCAACGTGCCCGCGCTGCGCGACATCGAGACGACCTCCGCGCTGCTCCGGTTCCTCGGGCGCAACGTGGAGGTAGCGGCCCCGATCGTGAAGGTTGGCGCCGGCGACAACGTGCGGCCCGAGGCCCCCTACGAGCTCGTCAAGCAGATGCGGGCGAGCGTGATGGTCCTCGGCCCGCTGCTCGCGCGCTTCGGCCGCGCCAAGGTGTCGCTCCCCGGCGGCTGCCAGATCGGGACGCGCCCTGTCGATCAGCACCTGAAGGGGCTCGAGGCGCTCGGCGCGACGATCCGGCTGTCGCGCGGCTACATCGTCGCGGAGTGCAAGCGGCTCCGCGGCGCCGAGGTCGTGTTCGACCTGCCGACCGTGACCGGCACCGAGAACCTGATGATGGCGGCCGCGCTCGCGAAGGGGCGGACCACGCTCGTGAACTGCGCGCGCGAGCCCGAGGTCGAGGAGCTCGGCCGGGTGCTCAACAAGATGGGCGCGCGCGTGAGCGGGGCCGGCACGGACGTCATCCACATCGAGGGCGCGGACGAGCTGGAGCCGTTCGACCACGCGATCATCTCCGACCGGATCGAGGCCGGCACGTACATGGTCGCGGCGGCCGCGGCCGGCGGCGACGTGCTCATCGAGAACGCGCCGCTCGAGGACCTCGAGGCGGTCGCGGCCAAGCTGCGCCAGGCGGGCGTCGAGGTGGGCCGCGAGGGCGACTGCGTGCGCGTGCGCCGCGACCCCGGGCGGCCGCTGCGCGCCGTCGACGTCACGACCGCGCCGCACCCGGGCTTCCCGACCGACATGCAGGCGCAGTTCATGGTCCTGATGTGCCTCGCGCAGGGCACGTCGCGCATCGTCGAGACGATCTTCGAGAACCGCTTCATGCACGTCCCCGAGCTCGGGCGCATGGGGGCGCACATCGACGTGGACGGCCACACGGCGCACGTCCACGGCGGCGCGCCGCTGTCG
This sequence comes from Sorangium cellulosum, assembly GCF_001589285.1. Taxonomy (GTDB): domain Bacteria; phylum Myxococcota_A; class Polyangia; order Polyangiales; family Polyangiaceae; genus Sorangium; species Sorangium cellulosum_G. The sequence continues at coordinate 19,449 of NZ_JEMA01000407.1, forward strand.
GGCGCGACCGTGATGGCGACGGATCTTCGCGCGAGCGCCTCGCTCGTCATCGCCGGGCTCGTGACGACCGAGGGCGAGACCGAGGTGCTGCGCGTCTACCACCTGGATCGGGGCTACGAGTTCATGGAGCGCAAGCTCGCGCAGATCGGCGCCGACGCGGTCCGCGTCGAAGGGCGGGCCGGATGAAGAAGCCGCTCACCATCGCCGTGCCCAAGGGGCGGATCCTGAAGGATCTGATCCCGCTCGTGCAGCGCGCCGGCCTCGACAGCACGCCGCTCCAGGAGAACGATCGCCGCCTGGTCCGGCCGACCGCGGACGGCGCCTTCCGGTACGTGTTCCTGAAGCCGGACGACGTGCCGACCTACGTCGAGTACGGCGCCGCCGATCTCGGGGTCTCGGGGCGGGACACGCTCCTCGAGCGCCGCCACGATCTCTACACGCCGCTCGATCTCGGGATCGGCCGCTGCCGCCTCGTCGTGGCGGGGCCGGAGGACACGCCGATCCCCGATCTGCCGCGCGTGGCCACCAAGTACCCGCGGATCGCCGGGGACCACTTCGCGAGCAAGGGCGTGGTGGCGGAGATCATCCCCGTGCACGGCTCGGTCGAGCTCGCGCCGCTCGTGGGGCTCTCTCACCTGATCGTCGATATCGTCGAGACGGGCGCCACGCTGCGCGAGAATCGCCTCGAGGTGCTCGAGACGGTCACCGAGGTGAGCACCCTTCTCATCGCGAACCGCGCGTCGTACAAGCTGCGGAGCGACGACGTGCGCCCGCTGGTCGAGCGCCTGCGGGCCGCGACGACCGGCGCGCAGCGGTGAAGGCGCGGTCCGGCGGCGGCGGTCATCGCCGCTCGCCGGACCGATGACCGGCTCGCGGATCGACGACTGCCACCATCGGAGACATGGAGAGGGGAGGCCCCGTTGCTATCGCTGTTCGCCGCGCTTCCGGCCGATATCGACACATGGGTGGGAGGGGGGACCAGCGTGGTCGTGGGCGTGCACCGCGACCCTCCGGGGACCCGCCGCTTCGACGCCCTCGCGCAGGCCGAGGTCGGGCTCCGGGCCTCGAGCGACTCGCTCTATTTCCGGCTCGATCTCGACGTCCAGGCCACCTCGGCGCCGCTCGGCCTGCCGGGGTTCGGCCTGCCGGGGTTCGTCTACCCCGAGTGGTCCCTGCCCGCGCAGGAGATCAAGATCGGTCCTCCGGAGTGGGCGATGCTCCAGATTGGCCGGGAGGATCACCACCTCAGGCTCGGCGTCATCACCCATGCGATTGGCATCGAGGACTGGGACAACTGGATCAACTACTTCCCGACCTCCTCGACGATGATCAGCACCGTGCCGGGCCGGATGCTCGGCGTCGAGCCCGGCCTCGTCCTCGGCGAAGGGTATGAGGTCAACGTCTTCGGCGGCTTCGATCTCGACGTCGACGCGCCGACGTTCGGCGCCGGCCTGACCACGATGCAGGCGCTCTGGTCGACCTGGTCGGGCGTCGCGTTCTATCCGACCATCGATTTCTACTCGGCGGTCGTCGCCCTGGAGTTTTACCCGGCCGAGGCGCTGTCGGTGTCGATCGACGGCAGCGTTGGGCTGGTCGGCATGGCGGACGACGTCGGGTCGGTGAAGCTGAAGCCCTGGGTCGGCGGCGAGATCATCGCCAATATCCTTCCGAAGGTGGCAATCCATCCGCTCGTCCGAGTCCAGGCTCTCCACGAGCCCGGAGGTGCCCTCTCCGCGTTCCTGTTCGCGCCGCAGCCGAGCGTCTCGGCGAGCGCCGGGCTCACCTACGCGCCGTTCGACGAGCTGAAGATCAGCCTCGAAGGCAAGGCCTCCCGGGTCGAGGACGACATCCTGCCCGGCCTGTTCGCCCTGGTGGCGCTCCGCCGGCCCGAGCCGCCGCCGTATGCCGCCAAGTGAGGAGACGGCGCGGCGCCGCACTTTTCCATGAAACACAGGAAACAATCAGGGTAGGGTCGGCTCGGCGGCCGGCGAGGCGCGCGCCCAATCGTTACCGATCGTTACCGATCGTCGCCTGAGCGGCCGCGCGATCGCGCCCGCGGCGCCCGTCGCCCTTCTTTCGCGTCTCGCGCTGGCCACCCTTGTGATAGGGTGGCGGCCCCTCTCATGAAAATCCACGAGTATCAAGGCAAGCAGGTCTTCGCCCGCTACGGGGTGCCGGTACCGAAAGGCGAGCCCGCTTTCCAGGCGAGCGAGGTGGCGCCGATCGCCGATCGGCTGATCTCGCAGACAGGGAACCCTGTCGTCGTCGTGAAGGCGCAGATCCACGCGGGCGGCCGCGGCAAGGGCGGCGGCGTCAAGGTCGCGAAGGGCGGCAGCGCGGAGGCGACGGCGCTCGCCGAGAAGATCCTCGGCATGCAGCTCGTCACCAAGCAGACGGGCCCCGAGGGGCAGAAGGTCCGGCGGCTCTACATCGAGCAGGGCCTCGACATCGCGCGCGAGCTCTACTTCGCGATGCTCGTCGACCGCGAGCGCCGCCGCATCGCGGTGATCGCGTCGACCGAGGGCGGCATGGACATCGAGGAGGTCGCCCACAGCACGCCGGAGAAGATCTACAAGCTCTTCATCGATCCGGTGCTCGGCCTCGCCCCGTACCAGGGGCGGCAGCTCGCGATCGCGCTAGGGCTCACCGCGAAGGAGACGCAGCGCCAGTTCCTCAAGCTGGTGGCCTCGCTCTACACGTGCTTCACCGCGGAGGACTGCTCGCTGCTCGAGATCAACCCGCTCGTCGTGACCAGCGCCGGAGACGTCTTTGCGCTCGACGCGAAGGTGAGCTTCGACGACAACGCCGAGTTCCGGCACCCCGAGTGGAACGCGATGCGCGACGTCGACGAGGAGGATGCTGTCGAGCTCCAGGCGAAGCGGGCCGGGCTCTCCTACGTCTCGCTCGACGGCGACATCGGCTGCCTCGTGAACGGCGCCGGGCTCGCGATGGCGACGATGGATATCATCCTGCACTACGGCGGCAAGCCGGCGAACTTCCTCGACGTCGGCGGCGGCGCCTCGCAGGAGCAGGTCAAGACCGCGTTCCAGATCATCCTGCGGAGCGAGCGGGTGCGCGGCATCTTCGTCAACATCTTCGGCGGCATCATGCGCTGCGACGTCGTGGCGGCCGGGGTCATCGCCGCGGCGAAGGAGCTCGGGCTCAAGGTGCCTCTCGTGGTGCGCCTCGAGGGGACCAACGTCGAGGCCGGCCGCAAGCTGCTCGACGAGAGCGGTCTGACCATCCAGTCGGCGAGCTCCATGGCCGACGGCGCGCAGAAGATCGTCGCCGCCACGCGCGGCGGCAAGGGCCAAACTGGCGCCTAGGCGCCCGCGAGCACCGAGCCTCGAACCCAGTTGAGCAGCGAGCGACGGCGATTGCCGGGCTCCTGTCCACGTTGAAGGTAGAGTAATCAAGCGATGAGCATCCTCGTCAACAAGGACACGCGGGTCGTCTTCCAGGGCATCACGGGCGCCTACGGCTCGCAGCACGCCCGCGCCTGCATCGAGTACGGGACGAAGGTCGTCGCCGGCGTGACGCCCGGCCGCGGCGGCCAGCGCTTCGAAGACAAGGTGCCGATCTTCGACACGGTCGAGCAGGCCGTGCGCAACGAGGGCGCCGATGTCTCGTGCATCTTCGTGCCGCCGGTCGGCGCCGCGGACGCGATCACGGAGGCCGTCGACGCGGGGTGCCGGCTCGTCATCTGCATCACCGACGGCGTGCCGGTGCTCGACATGGTGCGGGTGCGTCGCTTCCTCGAGGGGAAGCCGGCGCGCCTCATCGGGCCGAACTGTCCCGGCGTGATCACGCCCGGCGAGTGCAAGATCGGGATCATGCCGGGCCACATCCACAAGAAGGGGCACATCGGCGTCCTGTCGCGCTCGGGCACGCTGACCTACGAGGCGGTCGGCCAGCTCAGCGCGCTCGGGATCGGCCAGTCGAGCTGCGTGGGCATCGGCGGCGATCCTGTCGGCGGGATGGACTTCATCGACGTGCTCGAGCTGTTCAACCAGGATCCCGACACCCACGGGGTCGTGCTGATCGGCGAGATCGGCGGGACGGCCGAGCAGCGCGCGGCGGCCTGGATCAAGCAGAACATGAAGAAGCCGGTGGCGGCGTTCATCGCGGGCCGCGCGGCGCCTCCGGGCAAGCGCATGGGCCACGCCGGCGCGATCATCGCGGGCGGCGAGGGCACGGCGGCCGAGAAGATCGCGGCGCTCGAGGCGGCCGGGGCCAAGGTGGCCGCCACGCCGGCCGAGATGGGCGTCGCGATGCAGGCGGCGCTCCAGGCGGCGCGCTGAGCTGCCCGGGCCCCCTCACAGGGGGCCTACCCTGCTCTTGATCCGATGATCCGGCGACGCCGTCACTCGAGCGGTATCGTCCTCCGCTCGGACGAGCTCCGCAGGGCGGCCTCGATGATGCGGATCACGTCGCGCGACTCCTCGGCGCGCACCGGCGGCGGGGCCCCGTCGAGGATCGCCGCGGCGATGCCCTCGTAATAGGCCTCGTAGGCGCCGGGCAGGCTCTCGATCGTGCGGCGCTCGCCGTCGGCCGTCACCAGTGTGCCGGACCAGCGCGGGTCCTCGCGCCCCCACTCCGGCGTGCCGGGGCGCTTGCCCGCCTTGAGCGCCTCCTCCTGGCCGTCGATGCCGAACTTGAGGAAGCTGCCGCCGTCGCCGTGGACCGCGAAGCGCGGGCCCGGCTCGCGCACCAGCGTGGAGGAGCGCACGATGACGCGGCGCCTGCCGTGGTCGAGCGTGAGGTGGAAATAGTCGACCGCGCGCGCCCCGGGCCGCTGCGCCAGGACGTCGGCGGTGACCGCGCGGGGCGGGCCGAAGAGCACGAGCGCCTGGTCGATCAGGTGCGCGCCGAGGTCGTACAGGATCCCCGAGCCGGGCGACTCCTGCTCTCGCCAGCCCGGCTTGATCGCGGGACGAAAGCGGTCGAAGTGCGCCTCGTACGAGGCCACCTCGCCGAGCAGGCCCTGCGCGATGCAGCGGCGCACGGTGAGGAAGTCGGCGTCCCAGCGGCGGTTCTGGAACACCGACAGGAGACGGCCCTTGCGCGCAGCCAGCGCGATGAGCTCGTCCGCCTCGCCGCTCGTGTTCGTGAACGGCTTGTCGACGACCACGTGCTTGCCCGCCTCGAGCGCCGCGCGCGCGAGCGGAAAGTGGGTCTCGTTGGGCGACGCGATGACAACGAGGTCGATCCCGGGCTCGGCGATCAGCACCTCGGGCGTCGGATGCACGGCGACGCCCGAGTGGTCGGTCATGACCTGGCCCTCCCGTCGGGTCGCGATGGCCGCGAGGCGCAGCCGGGGGACGGACCGGATCAGCGGGGCGTGGAAGACGGCGCCGGCGAGGCCGTAGCCGATGAGGCCGACATAGACGCGCTGGGACATGGCAGGACGGGCTCGCGGCGGACGCTAGCCCGAAGGGGCGCCGGGGGGAAGCCCGGCAGGGCGGCGAGGCCGCGCAGGGCCTCCGCTGAGGCGCGCGACGGCGGCCGCGAGCCGCCAGGCGCGTCCGCGTCGCTCGCGATCGCGCCTGGCGGCCCCCTGCATCCTCATCACCCGTCATCGCGCCGGCGACTCACCGGATGCAACGTCATCGCTCGTCATCGCGCCTGGTGACCCGGCGAGCACATCCTCTTCGCTCGTCATCGTGTCTGGTGCCCCCCGGGCGCGCCATCATTGCTGTTCTTCGCAGGGCGCGCCCTGGCAAACACCACTACGACACACGCGACCTCACCACGGACCGCCGCGTCAGCGATGATCACGGGAGACGTGGTCTCCATGCGTCCAATGTCGTCCCACATAACCCCGCCGGCGCGGGGCGAGACGGTTCGTGCAGACGCGGCGTGGCGCTTGCGATAGCCTCCTCGGTTCGGAGGCTTGTGATGCACGCCAGGAGCGTCCTTTCCGTACTCGCGCTGACAACCTTGATGGCCGGCAGCCCCTTCGCGGCGGGATGCAAGACCGCCGCCGAGGCCAGCGTGACCGAGGAGTCGGTCGAGGCGGCCCCGGTCGCGCTCGAAGAGCCGCTGATCGAGGAGCACGACGGCGGCGCGGTCGGGTGGGATATCGCGGCCGACGGCACCGTGAGGGCCGCCGTCAAGACGCCTGACGGCAAGCCCATCGACAAGGACGTGAGCGGAACGCTCACCTGGAGAGGGCCGAACGGCGACGCGCAGGTCCCGCTCACGCTCGACCCGAAGACAGGGCTCCTCATCGCTGCCGGGCCCAGGCTCGAGACCGACCTCACCGAGGTGAAATACAACGTCGTCGTCTCCGGGAAGCCGTGGAACGGCACGCTCCACGTGCCCGCAGGGGGCACGAAGGTCATCGTCGAGGGCGCGAGAAAGGCCGAGAAGCGGCCGATCCCCCCGGGCAAGACAGGCCCGAACGGCGGCGTCATCCAGGTGGTCGGCGACGACACCATCGAGGTTGTCGCGGACAAGACCTCCGGCCAGGTCAGGGTGTATGTCCTCGACGCGAACTTCAAGCCGATCCCCGTCGGTGACCGCAAGATCAAGCTCGGGTTCGTGGGGTCGAGCTCCGAGCTCATCCTGTTGAACCCCGGGCCCGGCGGCCTCTACTGCACCGGTACGATCGCGACGAAGGTGAACCCCGTGAAGCTCACGGTGGTCGTGGCGCACCCGACCCACGCCGACGTGGTGCTCGTCGGGTATCGCCCCGGCGTGCACGTCGTCGTCGGCCCGAGCGCGCCGTCCCTGCACGTTGTCGTGGCGACGACGTGGAACGTGGGCGTGAAGGTCAAGACGAATCCAGGCGTGGTGGTTGTCCACGATGACGACGACGACGATGACGACGGGCGAAGGATCCACATCCACGTGCACGGCAAGCACAAGGGCAAGCACAAGCACAAGCACAAGCACGGCCGCGGGCACTGGCACTGATCTCGCGCGCCGCTGGGCGAGCTACCTGTCCGCCGAGGTCGACGCCGCCTCGCTCGCCGTCTTTCGCGTCGGCTATGGCGCCCTGATCGCATGGGAGGTCGTTCGGTACGCCCTCCACGATCGGATAACCCGCTATTACATCGAGCCGAGCTTCTTCTTCAGCTTCGTCCCCTTCGTCCGCCCCTGGGGCGGGACGGGGATGTACTGGCACTTCGCCGCCCTCTTCGTCCTCGCCCTCCTCTGCGCCGCCGGGCTCTTCTACCGGGTGAGCGCCGCGCTGCTCTGCGCCGCCCTCACGTACGTCTTCCTCCTCGACAAGGCGCAGTACCTCAACCACCTCTATCTCCTCTGCCTCCTCGGCCTGCTGCTCGCCGTCGCCCCCGCGCACCGCGCGCTCTCGCTGGACCTCCTCCGCAGGCGGCGCGCCGCGCCCTCCAGCGCGCCGGCCGAGACCGCGCCGCGCTACTACCTCTTCGCCCTGAAGGCCCAGATCGCGATCGTCTACTTCTACGGCGGCATCGCGAAGCTGAACGGCGACTGGCTCCGGGGGCAGCCGCTCACGATGTGGCTCGCCGATCGCGCCGACGCGCCCCTCGTCGGGCCGCTCCTTGCCACGCCGGCAGCGGGGCTCGCGCTCTCCTACGCAGGGCTCCTCATCGACCTCTCGATGGGCTTCCTGCTCTTCTCTCGACGTACCTTTCCGCTCGGCGCGGCGATCGCCGTGGCGTTCAACCTCAGCAACGCTCTCCTGTTCAGGATCGGGATCTTCCCCTACGCGATGATCGCCTCGCTCGCGCTGTTCGGAGCCCCCTCGTGGCCGAGGCGGCGGCTGCCCTTCCTGTTCAGGACAGCGGGCCGCGCGGGCGGCGGCGTCCCTGCCCCCTCGCCCGCGGCGCCGCGGCGGAGGGCCCTGCCGCTCGCGCTGCTGCACGGGTATCTCCTTTTCCACCTCGCGGTGCCGCTCCGCCACTGGGCTTATCCGGGCGACGTGGCCTGGAACGAGGCCGGACACCGCTTCTCGTGGCGCATGAAGCTCCGCGACAAGAACGTGAGCGAGCTCGACATTCACGTGCTGGATCCGAGGACCGGCGTGCGCGAGTCGCTCGACCTCGGGGAGTGGCTCACCGATCGGCAGATCGGGGAGATGTGCACGCGGCCCGACATGATCGTCGACTTCGCGCGCCACGTGGCCGACCTCTGGCAGGAGCACTTCGGGGTGCGGCCGATCGTCACGGCGAAGGTCATGGCCTCGCTGAACGGCGGTCCCTTCCGCGACCTCGTCGACCCGACGCTCGACCTGGCGTCGCCGCCGAGAGGGATCCTCGCGGTCGTCCGGCCGCCTTGACGCCGCACGTCAGCACGCTGCAGAGCGCCATGGCGCGCGCGCTCGCGCCGTCCCGCGCCGCGGCGACCGGCTGAGCGCGCGGCCATGGCTGCGGTGCGAGCCAGCACGCAGCGCGCTGACGGCCGCGGCGCTCAGCGCCAGCACGGCGCCGATACCGAGGCCGAGGCGCGGCGCGGCGTCGATCGGCGTGAGCGTGAAGAGCAAGGTCATGACGATGGCGCCCGCCGTCTGGCCGGCCAGCCGCGCGGTGCCCTGCATGCCGCCCGCGGCGGCGCCCCGCGCCAGCGGCGCCGCGAGGAGCATGTTGCGGTTGTTCGGCACCTGGAACAGGCCAAAGCCCGCGCCGCACAGCGCCACGAACGGCACCAGCGCCAGCGCGCCGCCGTGCGCCGGCGACAGCGCGAGCGCAGCGAGCCCCAGCGCGAGGCACGCCGCGCCCGTCGCGCACAGCCAGGCCGTCGAGATGCGGTTGGCGAGGCGGCCCGCGACGGGCGCCACGATGGCCACGCTCAGCGGCCAGGGCGTGATCATCAGCCCGGTGGTCAGAGCCTCCTGGCCAAAGCTGTGCCGCAGATAGAAGGGCAGCGCGACAAGCGCTGAGGCCTGTCCCGCGAAGCACGCGACCGAGGCGATCACGGAGACACGAAACGAACGGCTGCGCAGCAGGTCGAGCGGCACCAGGGGCGCCTCCTTCGGCAGCTCGCGGCGGAGCAAGAGCGCCGCGCTCAGGACGGACGCGGCGAGCAAGCCGGCCCCGAGCGCTGGCTCCGCGGGCACCAGCTCCGCGCCTGCGATCAGCGCGCCGAAGGCCCCCGCGTTCAGCGCCATGCTGGTCGCGTCCAGCGCTCGCGCCGTGCCGGGGACACAGGGGAGACCGCGCGTGGCGAGCAGCACCGCCGCGCCGAGCGGAAGATTGACGGCGAACAGCCAGGGCCAGCTCGCGCTCGAGAGCAGCGCGGCGCCGACCGTGGGCGCTGCGGCCGAGGACAGCGCCACGGCGAGCGCGTTCCAGCCGATGGCGGCCGCCAGCTGCGCCCGCGGGACCACGAAGCGCAGCAGCGCCACGCCGAGCGCCATCACGGCGGCGCCCCCGAGCCCCTGCAGGAAGCGCGCAGCGACAAGCCAGTGGAGCGATGGCGCCAGCGCACACAGCGCCGACGCGCCCGTGAACAGCCCGACGCCTGCCGTGAACACGGCGCGATGGCCCAGGCTCTCGCCCAGCGCGGCGCACGGCAACAGCGCCATCACCAGCCCGAGCTGGTAGGCGCTGACGACGCGCACCGACACGGCGGGCGTCACCTGGAACGCGTGCGCCAGCACGGGCAGCGCCACGTTGGCGATGCCGGCGGAGAGCACCACCAGCACCAGGGCAGCGATCACGCACGCAATCGCCTCCGCGCGCGCCGGGCCCTGCACACCGGAGGCCGCCTGATCGGACGCCTCGCTCGGCAGGGGCGCGTCCGCGACCGGGGCGCGCAGCGCCATCATGTTCCCACCGTCCAGGCGCCGTTGCGCTCGACATAGCGGGTCACGCGCCGCGCGACCTGATCTTCCTGTTTGAGGTCGCGCTCGGTGAAGCGGAACAGCAGCGCCGGGCCGGCAACACAGCGCGTGTCGTGAATGTCTCCCGGCAAGAACAGCTGCGCCTGCCCGGCGCGCAACAGCGTCTCGTCACGCTTGACCAGCTGGATGCCCGCTCCGGTCTCGACGCGAGCGTAGGTCGACATCGCGATCTCTCCGCGCTGCAGGGCGTAGATCACCCAGCCGCGGCCGTGATCGTGCGGCGGGCGGTAGAGCCCGGCCTGCTCGGTGTGCGCCTGCAGCACGAAGCCGTGCTCCGCGTCGCGGTAGAGCTCTCTGGACGCGGGCGCGTCCTCGTGCAGCGCCGCGAGCCAGGGCTCGGCGGCGTGCGCCTTCGCCAGCCGTTCCAGGTGAAGGCGGCAGCTGGCGACAAGGTCGCTGCTCAGCGGTCCCCAGCTGGCGCGGGTGCGATGGATGAACAGCGCAAGGGCGTTGTCGGTCATGGGTGGCCTCCGGCTCGGCTCGAATCGACGTGATCCGGGCTTCGACGTCGAACCTAGAGCGCCGGAGCGGATTGCGGAACACGCAACGGTTGCAACATACCTTTGCGTATGACGCCATGTATCGCCCCGACCTCTGCTAGCCTGGTCGCGTGGCGCTGCCCGACCTGAACCTGCTCGTGACGCTCGACGTGCTGCTCACGGAAGGCAGCGTGACCGGCGCGGCCCGACGCCTGCGCCTGAGCCCCTCGGCGATGAGCCGGGCGCTCGCGCGCCTGCGGGAGACCCTGGGCGACCCCCTGCTGGTGCGCGCTGGACGCGGCCTGGTGCCTACCCCGCGCGCGCTCGATCTTCGCGAGCGCGTGAGCCACCTGGTGCAGGGCGCCGAGGCCGTCCTGCGCCCGGCCGAGGAGCTCGACCTGAAGCGCCTGGCGCGCACCTTCACGCTGCGCACCAGCGAGGGCTTCGTCGAGAGCTTCGGTCCAGCCCTGATCGAGCGCACCGGCGCCCAGGCGCCAGGCGTCCGGCTGCGCTTCGTGTCGAAGCCCGACAAGGACAGCGCGCCGCTGCGCGCCGGTGCCGTCGACCTCGAGACGGGCGTCGTCGACGAAGACACGAGCCCCGAGCTGCGCACCCAGGCGCTCTTCCGCGACCGCTTCATCGGCGTCGTGCGCAGCGACCACCCCCTCGGCCGCGCGAAGATCACGCCCGCGCGCTACGCGGCCGGACGCCACGTCGTGTTCTCACGGCGCGGCGTGGCCAAGGGGCGCATCGACGAGAGCCTGGCCGCGCTCGGTCTGGCGCGCGAGGTGGTGACCATCGTCGGCGGGTTCGCCACGGCGATCGCCCTGGCGCGCGCGACCGACCTGATCGCCACCGTTCCGGAGCACCACACCCGGAGCCTGCGCGACGGCCTGTTCAGCTTCGCGCTGCCCTTCGCTGCGCCGGAGATCACCGTCTCGTTGCTGTGGCACCCGAGGCTGGACGCAGATCCCGCTCACCGCTGGTTGCGCGACAGCTTGCGGGAGGTCGTGGCAGGCGGGGGAGAGACGGCGGCGAAAAACGGGCGCGCCGGGCAGCGCCGCGAGCCCCAGAGGAGGCGAAAGGGCTAGATCGGCCTCGCCCGCTTCAGCCGAGCCGCGCGCTCTTGCTCCGCCTCCGCTACTTCGACGCCTGCCTGTCCTCGCAGCGGCCCAGCACGAAGATCCCGCAGACGCGCTCGTTCACGAGGCACTGCTGCCCTTCCGGGCACTGCGACGGGTCGAGCACGGACGGGTCGCACGGCCTCGCGCAGAACGGAGGCGGGCCGCGCGGGGCGTCGTAGACGCCGTTCCCATCGCGATCGAGGTAGATGGGGTTCGTGACCGCGTACGGCGCCACCGGGTACCAGTCGGGGACCGGCGGCGACGCCGTGAAGAACCGCGAGAGCGCCTCGACCTGCGTGAACGCGAGGCTCGCGACCCGGGGCAGCTGGAGCTCGCCGAACGACACCGGCAGCGCGACAGGCGTGAGGAGGTTCTCGTCGCGCAGGCCCATCGCCACCACCACGACCCAGCCGTCCGACGGCGGCGCCGGCAGCGCGAGACGCTCGTCGACGTCCACGATCGCCGACGGCCCCGCCGAGGGCTCGAGCACCCGGACCAGGCGGCCGCTCACGTAGATCTCGACGCGATCCACGCCGAACCAGCTCGCCGTCTCGATCCTCAGATCGAGCGGCGCCGTGTCGCCCTCGACGCGCGCCACGCCGCCGAACGTCGCGCCGCCCACGCTCGCCCGGACGAACGGGCCATACGTCGCGAACGCGCTGCCCGCGCGCAGCGACGCCGTGGCCTCGGCGAGATCGATCGCCGCCGGCTGGTCGGTCCGCGAGCGGAAGTACGTGCGCGGGAAGCCCGGCTCCAGCGAGGCGCTGTGGCCATCGCTGCTCCCTACCTGCGTCGGCGAGAAGCCGTGGTCGAGGTAGCGGAACAGGTCATCGACCTGGCCCGCGTGGAAGGTGCACGGCTGATCCGCGTCCTCGGGCGGGACCGCGCCGCCCTCGCCCCCCAGGCAGAGCGCCTCCCCGTCGGCCGCGCTCCTGTCGAAGCCCCAGACGGCGTCCTGCTCCTCGGGCGTCCTCGTCAGGATCCGCTTGGTCACGCTCCAGGCGAGCGCCGAGCGGGCGCGCTGCTGGCACACAGCGTACCGCTCGCCGGGCTTGCACGCCGGCAGCGCGAGGTCGGGGCACGCCGCGCGGAGCGCCGCCTCGTCCCCCGCGGCGTCGATGCGCGACAGGCACCGGTTGAAATCGACGACCTCCTGCACGGTGGGGGTCCGGAGCAGATCGAACCGCTTCGCGTTGAACACCTCCATCGCGTCGAAGTCGCAGCTCCCCGCCTGGAACAGCGGGTTGCTCGCCTCGAGCGTGGGGATCGTCCGGTGCAGCGTGAAGGGGTCGACCCCGAGCTGGTCGATGTACCCGATGAACCCGTCGCGCGGGTGCGCGACGACAACGAGCGCGTCCTCGCCCTCCGCCGCCGCGCCGCGAACCCCGTCGATCACGTCCCCGCCCGCGCGGCAGACCCAGTCGAAGACGCCGTGATCCGGCACGTCGAGCTCGTCGTAGCGGAGCGGGAAGCCGATGAAGTGCCCGAGCTCGAGCGTCGAGACCTCCGCGCCGACCGCCGTCTTCAGGCGCGTCTCGAGCCCCAGCTGCCGCACCGCGGGCTCGAGGTCCGTGTGCACGTCGTGATCGGTCGCCACCGCGACCTCGAGGCCCTCGACGACCGCCGACGTCACCCGCTCTTCGAGCGGCATGCCGCTGTCGAAGCTCGGGCGCTGGTGCAGGTGCATGTCGATCGACATCCAGCCCGTCGAGTCGACCTCGCGCGGCACGACCGCCTCGATGCGGCGCGCCTCCCCGGCGCGCACCTCGAGATCGGGCACCTCGAAGCGGCCGAACTCGGGCCCGCGCGTGACGAGGACGCTGTATCGGCCAGGCTCGACCTCGGCAGCGCCCTCGCCCGTCGCCGAGCGCTCGATCTGCCGGACGCCGCTGCCGAGGCGGCCGTGGCCGAGGTAGACCCGCCGCAGGCCGTCGCCCTCGCGCGGCTGCCCCGCGGCGTCGAGCGCGACGAACGTCAGCTTGGCCGGCGCGAGGCGCCCGCCCTCGTCGACGACCCGGTACGCGATGCGCGCGGGGCTCGGTAGCTCCGCCGCGACGGTCGCCGTGGCCCCGGCGCCGAGCGCCACGCGGATCGGCGCGGACAGCGCCGTGCCCTCCGGGCTCTCCGCGACGAGCAGGTAGCCGCCGGGCGCGAGCCGCGCGCGGAAGTCGCCGTCCTCGACCGGATCGAGCCCGCGATCGGCGTCGATGGAGCTGAGCAGCCCGACGTCGCCCGAGCGCGCGAGGTTCGCCTCGACCAGCTCGTCAACGCTGGCGAAGGCGACGCCCGGGTCGGGGTCGCGGAAGACGTGGACGCGCGCGTTCGGCACGGGCGCGCCTGTCGATCGCCACCGCACCGCGCCCTCGAGCGCGCCTGTCGGCGTGCCCCGGGCGTCGTGCACCACCTCGGCGACGCTCGCGATGTCGCCCTCGCCCACAGCGAAGTACCGCTCGTAGGTGAACGACCGCTTGCGATCGCACGCCTCGTCGTCGGATTCGTCGGCGAGGCAGCTCCGGCCGGCGCTCAGGAACGCCGTGGCCGCGCTCGTGAAGACGGGGACGTTCACCGTGGTGGGCGGGCCGCCCGGGCTCGCCTTCGTGAAGTAGCCGTAGCTGACGTCGCCGCCCGCCGCGGCCACGAAGTCGAAGCTGAGCGGCCGCTGGAACGTGTCCCGGCCGGCGAAGAGCGCGTCGAACACCGCCCGCTCCTCGTCGAACCCGATGCCGGGGCCGAAGATGTCGTTCTGGTTGCCGAAGAAGACGAAATCGCCGGCGACGATCCCGCCCTTGCGCTCGGGGTCGCCGTTGCGGTCGTCGCCGAGGATGCCCCGGAAGATGTCCTCGGGCCCCGTGGTGTTGTCGAGCGAGAGCGGCTCGCCGCACGCGCACACGGGGCAGCCGTCGTCGCCCGCCGCGAGGCCGTCCTCGCACTCGAGCGCGCAGGAGGCGACGCTCGGGCAGCCGATCGCCCTGTCGGGCAGGAGGAGCGTCGTGCGGATCGTGACGAACCGCTCGCCGGGCCGGAGGATGTAGTCGGTGCGGAAGCGCAGCTCCGGCTTGAGGCCGTCGAACAGCAGGCCGAGCAGGTCCTCCTGCGTCTTCAGCACGCCGAGCGCGTGGAAGAGGAACCCGCCGTCGCCCTCGACGCGGACGATCGCCTCCTGGCCGTCGGAGCCGTCCCTGGCCACGAAGACCTCGGTGGCGCCCGGGTCGGGCACGAGCAGGTTGGCGACAGGGAACGACTCGGCGAAGCGGTCGCGGCCCGACGCGCTCGCGAAGCGCGGATCGGGGCGGCGCAGGTCGGCGTCGACCAGCGAGCCGCCGTAGACCCCCGGCCCGGGCGAGTGGCGGGCGCCGAGGATGGCGACGCGGATCTCGTCGTTTTCCAGAAGGAAATCGCCGACATCGGCCATCGCGACAGGGCCGCCGACGAGCTCGAACCGGTTCTCGATCGGCTTGGCGCGCAGGAGGCTCGGCGACTCGCAACCTGCGAGGCCGGCGACGGTGAGCAGCGCGAGCAGGGCGGGAGCGGAGCGGCGGGTTCGCATGGCGGCCGCTACAGGTTGAGCTGGAGCTGCAGCGCCACGGCGTCGTTCTCGAGCGCGACGCCGTGGGCCTCTTGCCGGTGGGTGAAGTCGGCCTGCGCCTTGAGCACGTTGTCGATGAAGTGGTAGCTCGCGCCGGCGGTGAGGGCCCAGCCGTCGGTCTCGTCCGAGAGGTCGAGGTTGGGATCGAGCCACTCGAACCGCGCGCTCACGCCGAGCTTGATGCGCCGCACGAAGTAGCCGACCTCGCCGACGAGGCCGAGCGAGGTGACCGGGGCGAGCTGGCCCGTCGGCTGCGTGGGCGCGCGCTCGGGATCGCTCTGGTTCCAGAGCAGCTCGACGAGCGCGTGCGCGCCCGCGGCGTGCAGCAGGACGTCGGCGCCGACGCCGTGGATGTCGCGCGTGCCGCCGTCGCTGAAGAAGTAGCTCGCGCCCGCGCCGAGGCGGGGCCGCGAGACGGCGAGGTCCTGGATGGAGCGCGGCATGGGGCCGAGCGGCTCGGTGGCGAGCCGCGCGACGTAGGCGACGTTGTCGAAGCGGTTGCCGAGGCTCGCGGCGTTCTCGACATAGCCGGCGAAGAACTGATCCGAGCGCTGGAAGCCGTTGAACATGCCGGCGAAGTAGCTGAACGCCCGGTCGTGGAAGTGCCCCTCGACGTGCAGGCCGACCTGGCGGAAGGGCGCCATGGCGCGCACGGCGAGCGGCCTCTCGATGAGCGCGCCCTCGCCGGCGCCCGTCATGGCGGAGCGGCTGAACGGCACGTCGTGCGCGCCGAAGTAGAGGTGCGCGAACGGGAAGTGGGCGTAGCCGATCCACGCCTCGGAGAGGCGCGCCGAGGCGTCGGCGCCCCCGGCGAGCTCGCCCGAGATCGCGAACGGCACGAACCCGGCGAGCGTGCCCGCGAAGCCGACGCGCGCGCGCCGCATGCGGAACCCCTGCCCCTCGGCGACGTCGCCGGCCTGCAGGAAGGCGTCCTCGCCCGCGTACGGCGCCGCCTGCGCCTGCACGAGCACGAGCGGCGCGAGAAGGAGCCGGCCGATGCTGAGCTGGAACGGCGGGCCGGCC
>NZ_JEMA01000408.1 GCF_001589285.1 Sorangium cellulosum
GCCGGACGCGCGTCGGCCGGGGCGGCCTGCCCGCTCCCCGTGGCGTCGTCGCCGCTGCCCATCGCGAGGAACGTCACGCCCGCGACAACGAAGATCGCGAGCCCCAGCGCAGGGACCCAGTTCGGGGTGGGCGGCTCGTCGGCCGGCAGCGCGCGGGCGGGCTCCCCGTCGAAGCCGTGGTGGTCGCTCGCGTCGTGCGCCGCGGCCGCGTGAGTTTCTTGATGGGCCGTGCTCATGCGCGCGACAGTTGCCGCACTTCCACAGCGGCGTCGAGGGGGTACAACGCTCCGCCGCGCGAGCGGGCGATGGCGCGGCCGCGGCCGCGCGGCCAGGCGCGCTCAGCCCGCGAGCTTCCGGTGGCTGTCGAGCGCCGCGCGCTGATCCTCGAGGTCGTCGCCGTAGACGGCCTCGAGCGCCTCGGTCGCGAGGCGGTGCTGCCGCTCGGCCGCCGGCTTCGGCTGCATCCCGTACGCGGCGTCGCGGATCAGCACCGTGCAGAACTCGAACCGGTGCTCCCCCATCCGCGACCAGATCCGCTGCGCCTCGCCGAAGCGCAGGTGATCCACGAGCACCGACGCGTCCGGGATCATCCGGGCGAGCACGCGCGTGTCGAACTCCCGCCCCAGGACCGCCGCGGAGACGACCGTCTGCCGCGTCCGCGGCTCGAGCCGCTCGAGCCGGGCGACGAGCAGGCTGTTCACCGTGCGCGGCGGCATGAACCGGCTCGAGCGCGCGCCCTCGTGCGTCGACCCGTACCGGCCGTCCTCCAGCCAGTACGCGAGGATCTCCTGCGCGAAGAACGGGTTGCCGCCCGCGGTCTGGCCGAGCAGCGACTCGAGCATCGTGGGGAGCGGGCCGCCGAAGAACGGCTCCGCGAGCGCGAGAAGCCGCTCCTTCGGCAGCGGCGCGAGCTCGATCACCTGCGACGGGATGCCGTCGTCGAGCGGGATGCGCACCGCGCCCTCCTCGCCTCCGGGCGCCGGCGGCCGCGCCGAGCAGATCACCGCGAGCGGCAGATCCCGGCAGGCGGCCGTGATCGCGCGCACCGCCTCGAGCGACGTCGGGTCGGCCCACTGCGCGTCGTCGAGGTGCACCACCACCGGCTGGAGCGAGCTCTCCGCGACGAGCAGCGCGGCGAGCGCGGCGAGCGCCTCCTCGCGCCGCTCGGCCTCGGCCTCCGGCGTCGCCGGCTCCTCGCTCCGCAGCCGGAGCAGCCGCGCGAGCGCCTCGCGCGACAGGTCGATCCGCGCCCGCACCTCGGTCCAGCTCTCGGGCAGCCGCTCGAGGAGGAGCTGGAGCGCGAGATCGAGCCCGGCCTGCTTCGCGCGCTGGCCGATCTCCGAGGAGATCCCGAGGTACTCCTTCAGCGCGAACTCGAACGCGTAGAGCGGCGTGTTCAGCGTCTGGTCGCAGCGGGCCTCGATCCAGAGGAGCGGGCGCATGTCCATGAGCTGCGCGCGCTGGTGGCGATAGCTGTGCACGAGGTAGCTCTTGCCGATGCCCGCCTCGCCGAGGATGTAGACGACCCCGGCGGAGCGCCCGGTGAAGATCGGCTCGAGCGCGCGCGTGAGCCGCTCGAGCTCGGCCTCGCGGCCGATGGGGCCGAGGTCGTAGAACTCCTCCTGCACGGCGATGCGCCGCCGCTCGAGCGAGTAGACGAGGATCGGCAGGTCGAACCCGTCGAACCGGAAGATGTTCTCGGTCGACCACTGGTGGCTCGCCTCGCCCGCGAGGAACGCCCGCTCGTCCGCCCAGATCGACGACGGCGCGGCCTTGCGCGCGATCTGCGCTGCGAGGTGGACGGCGCGGCCGATGCAGGCGAACTCGCGGCGGCCCGCGCCGCCGAAGAAGCCGATCAGGCAGCGCGCGCGGGTGATGCCCACCGCGAGCCGCTGCACGCCGAGGCCGTTGCTCTTCAGCTCGAGCGCGAAGTCGAGGGCGCGATCGTGGTCGCTCTCGTGCGAGACGGGCGCGCCGAAGTAGAACAGCGCGCCGAAGCCGCGCTCGGTCACGTTCATGCCGGCGAACGTGGCGCCGTACATCGCCGCGATCTCGTGGAGCTGCTGGATGAGCTCCGTCGGGCTCGCGACCCGGTCGAGCGAGAGCGAGACAGTCGTCACCTCCCGGATCTCGCCCTCCGGCGCGAGATCGCCCGCGCCCGGCGGCAGGAACGACTCGGCGTCCGCGTCCGTCGGGGCCGACGCGACGGTCAGCGAGGGAGGCCCGCTCAGGAGATCGGCGTCGTCGAACTCCACCGCGCTCTCGCGCGCGCCGGCGCCGGGGAGCCGCTCGCGGAAGCTGCGATCGAGGTGGAGCTCGCTGTCGTCGCCCCCGCGGTCGGTCGCCTGGCAGGCCTCGAGCGCGGGGCCGTAGAGCAGGAAGTACGCCCGATCCTCGGCGATGCGCACGATCGTCCAGTGGACCGAGCCCCACGCGAGCCCGATCCGGAACGGCATCTGCGCGCCCCCGGCGCCGAGCGCGCGGCGCGCGGCGAGCTCGAGGAGGCTGCGCCGCATCGCGAGGGCGGCGCTGCGGGCGTGCCGGGTGACGTTGCGCCCCGGCCGATCGGGGAAGAGCGCCGTGAACCCGCCGCCCGGCGAGAACGTCGCCACGAACCCGCCCGACTGGTGCACGGCCTCGAAGAGCGGATCGAACAGCGAGCGCAGCGCGTCCGGATCGATCGCCTGACGCGCGATCATCTGCTCGGCGAGCTCGACGACCGCCGGGAGCGAGACGTGCAGGACGGCGGCGTCGACCGCTCCCGCGTACTGCCCTTCGGCATCCTGTTCGAGGATGAAGTCCGGGACGAGCGGATTCATGTCGAAACTGTATCGGGGATCTCCTCCCGACACGAGCGCGGCGGGGGGGCCCTGACGACTCCCCGGGTGAGCGCCCGGAGATGCGCCGGAAAGGCGCTCTCCGGGCGAGGGCGCGGCGCGCGCGCCGGCGTCACCACGTCACCAGGGGCGCACCGGGAGCGCCGGGAGCTCGTCGACGGGCACCAGGCGGGAGGTGAAGAAGACGCGCACCGCGCCGACTTCGCGCCGCGCGCCCTCGAGCGTGAAGGGGATCTTGCGCGTCTCTCCCGCGAGACGCAGGGTCAGCTCGCCGCGCACGACGCCGGCCCCGCCGGGAGGGGCGGACGGAGCGCCTTCCTCCCCGGCGGAGGCGCGCGCGATCTCGACGATGTAGCTGCCCTTGGGGAGGCCGCGCAGCGCGAGCGACTCGGCGCGCGTGCTTGTCGCGTCGCGCGAGCGCACACCGACCGACCCGAGCGTGGAGCCCATCCACGAGAGGCGCCGGCCCTGCGCGTCGATGAGCGCGAGGTCGAGATCGGCGCCGCCGCTCCACTCGGCGCTGAGCTGCACGTCGCCCGAGAGGCTGGCGGGCGGCGCGGCGTCCGGCTGCGCGAGGCGCCGGTCGACCTCCGCCCGGATGGCGGAGGTCACGTCGAGGCGGAGCTGGCTCGCGAGCTCGCCCATGCCGCCCTCGCCGGCGCACCGGATCGCGGCGGCGACGAGCCGCGCGTCGGCGGGCGCGAGGTCGGCGAGCGCCACCCGGTGCTGGCACGCGAACGCGGGCCGGCCCGCGGCGTCCCAGAGATCGGCGAGGCGCGTCTGGACGGCCCTGTCGCCGGGGCGCACGTCGGCGAGGCCGCCGAGGATGCGCGCCGCGCTGTCGCGATCGCCCTGGCGGGCCGCGAGGTCGGCGCGGGCGATCAGCGCGTCGGGGTCGAGCGCGTCGCGGCCGCTCCAGCGCGCGGTCAGCTCCTGGGCCTCGCCGAGCCGGCCGGTCGTGGCGTAGAGCGCGTAGAGGCCCATCGTCCGGTCGCGGCTGTCCGGGGACGCCGCGAGCGCCGCCTCGGCGGTCGCCGTCTTCGCGGCGCCCTCGGGCGCGAGCGTGTTCGTCGCGTCGAAGCTCACGCGGCGGTCGAAGACCCGGCGCATCGGGACCATCCGCCGCGGGGCCGGCGGCTGCCAGGCGGGCTCGGGCGGGCGGGCGCTTGTGGCCGCCGGCCTCGGCGCGTCTCCCTCGGCGATCTCCGCCGGCAAGTCCCTGTCGAGGAACGGCGAGCCAGGCCCGCTCGGGCGCGGGGGGGACATGGGCGCCGCCGCCTTCGCCGGCGGTGCCGGCCTCGCCCGCCTGGGGAGCGCGTCCAGGCTGGACCGGCCGCCTCCGCCGAACCCCGTGCCCGACACCCCGAGGTCCGCCGCGGCCTGGGACCGTTCCTCCTTCGACTCCGCCCTCCCCTTCGGCGCTTCGGCCTCGAGGTCGTCGTTGAACGCGCTCGCGTCGTTCGCTGCGTCGTCGGGCTGCTCCCCCGCGGCGCTCGCGCTCACGCGCTCGGCCTGCTCCTCGCCGGTGAAGGCCGAGGCGAGGCCGTCCCGCTCGAGGCCGAACGCCTTGAACATCGCCTCGCTCTCCAGGACGAGCAGCGACGTGAACCGGCTCGCCACGGAGAAGCGCCGCGACAGCTCGATGATCGCGGGCTTCTGCGCGTCGCCGCCGGTCTCCTCGAGCTCCGCGATCTTCGCCGCCGCGTAGAGGCGGGGGACGAAGGCGTTGCCCGCGCCCGTGCCGGCGGCGATGGTGACGGGGTAGGTCTGCTCGAAGCGCTCGCCCGAGACGCGGCCGCGGAGGCGGATCTCGCCGGTGACGTCGGCGCCGGAGCTCATCCGCGCCATGACGAACGCCTCGCCGCCGGCGCGGATCGGGTCGAGCCGCGCCGGCGTGACCTGGGTGAGGCCGGGGGGCAGCTCGATCTCGGGATCGCGCAGCACGAGGCCGTAGGCCGCGCCGAGGACCGACTGCGCCGCGCTCGCGACCCGCTGGCCGGGCACGTAGGGGACCATCACCCCGCCGCCGCCGCGCGCGAGCGCCCGGAGCGACGTCGTGTCCGCGTCGCTCCCGAGCGCGACAGCGACGACGGCGGCGCCGTCCGCGGGGACGGCGCCGCGCACCGCGGCCTCGATGTGCGAGGGGCGCGTCGGCCCGACCGACGGCGTGCCGTCGCCGAGGTAGAGGATCCGCAGCTCCTTGCCCTGCAGCGGGCCGGCGGCCGCGCGCGCCGCGATCATCGCCGCGGCGAGATCGCTGCCGCCGTCGGGCTCGATGCGGCCGAGGAACCGCTCGACCTCGTCGGCCGACGCGGCGCCGGGCGCCATGGGCCGCGCGGCGCCGGCCTGGCCGCCCTCGCCGAGCGAGCGGCAGAGCGTGTCGCACGCGAGCACGACGACCTCGTCGCGCCTGTCCATCTCGCGGACGATCGACGAGGCGAGCCGCGTCGCGCGGGCGAAGCGCTCGCCGATCATCGAGCGGCTCGAGTCGACGACGATCGCGTGGCGCCGCGACGTCGCCTGCTCCCAGCGGGGGAGCCGGGGCCGGAGCGCGATCGCGACGTAGGGCGAGGCGTCGCCCGCGATGGCGCGCGCCGCGGCGAGCGACGCCTCGTGCTCCGCGCCGCCGCTCCCCGGCGCCCCGGCCGGCCTGCGCGGGGCCGGCGGCGATGTGGCCGCCTTCGGCTCGGGCGCCGTCGCCGCGGCGGGGGGCATCCGGTAGGCCCACGCCGTGACCGGGCGATCGCGATCGGGGAGCGCGTACTCGACCGTGAGGTCGCCGGCCGGCGTGAACCCCTGCGCGTGCAGCGTGCGCCGGTCGGCGGCGCCCTCGGCGGGCGCCGCGGCGAGCTCGTAGCCGCGCGTCTCGACGCCGAACTCCCGGTCGTGGCCGAGCACCTGGAGGTCGAGCGAGAAGTCGCCGATGGTCGTCGTGCCGCTCTGGTCGTGCGCGAGCGGGTAGGTGAAGCGCCGGACGCCGGCGGCCTGCTCGACGAGCTGCGTGTAGGTGAGCACGACGCGGCGCGCGCCGCGCTTCGGGATGGGGAAGATGCGCAGCTCGAACCGGCCGCCGCGCTGCCACTCGAGCAGCGCGGGGTCGCGCCACGGGCCGGGGACCCAGATGATCTCCTCGCGCGGTTTGGGGGCCTTGGGGGCGGCGTTCTGGAGGACGCCGCGCCAGATCGCGGCCCCGCGATCGCGGTCGACGAACGCGCCCTCGATGAGCTTGCCGTCGACCTCGAGCGCGAGCCGCTCGATCTGCGCGCCCGGCGGAAGCGGGAAGCGGAAGATGCCCTCGAGCTCCTCGTCGGTGTCGTTGGCGAAGGTCTCGTCGATCTCGGTCCTGGCGACGACGTCGACGATCCGCACCTTGACCGCGTGCTTCGCGAGCCGCACGGCCCGCTCCTTCTCCTGCGTGGCGCCCGGCTTGCGCGCCCGGAGCTCGCCGAGGCCGCGGAGCGCCGGGGCGTCGGCCTCCTCGGCGGACCTGTCGCTCCACGCGAGCGAGTCGGCGAGCGACGTCGAGCTCGCGACCCGCGGCGCGGCGCCCCTCTCGAGCGTGGCCTCCTCGCCGGCGCGCACCTCGACGGGCTCGCCCTTCTCGCCGGTGACGCGCACGGCGCCGCGCGCGACCTCGACGGAGGCGCGCTCCGCGCTCGCGGTGACAGCGAGCTTCGTCCCGAGCACCTCGATCTCGCCGTGGGGCACCTTGATGCGCGCGGGCGGCGCGCCGGCGGCCGGGACGACATCGAGGACGACGGCGCCCTCGTCCACCCGCGCGGCCCGGGCGTCGCCGGCGCCGAGCCACACGCGCGAGCCGCGGTCGATCGCGAGCGCGGAGCCGTCCTGGANCCGCGGTCGATCGCGAGCGCGGAGCCGTCCTGGAGCGCGACGTGCGCGCGTGTCCGCGCGTCGGTGCGCAGGGTCGCGCCCTCGGGGAGCTCGGCGCCCGGTACGAGCGGCGCGCAGGCGCCGGCGGCGTCGCACGCCTCGAGGCCGCCGGATCTGTCGGCCGAGGCGCGCGACACGGAGGCGACCTTTCCGGACCAGGGCGAGCTGACCGCCGCCGCCGTGCTGGCCGGGCCGTCCTTGACGTCGCGCAGCAGGACGACGCCGGCCACCATGGCCGCCGCGGCGGTGAGGGCGGCGGCGGCGATGGC
>NZ_JEMA01000409.1 GCF_001589285.1 Sorangium cellulosum
CGGCGCGGAGGGGACATGAGCCGGTCGAACGACATTGCGCGGCGTGGCTGGAGCGCCGCGGTGCCGCCGAAGCTCGTCGCGCTGGTCACGGTGCTGGCGGTCCTGGCGCCGTCGCTGGCATGGGCCCGCACGCCGTACACCGTGCTCTGGAGCAGCCATCATGACCCGAGCTCGTGCGGGATCCCCGAGCTGGAGCGCGAGGGTACCGCCATCTTCAGGTTGAACCAGACGCCGCTGCCCACCTACGGGGTTCCGGGAGCGCTGCAGAGCCACGGCGACGGCTCCCAGAGCAACACGCGCGAGGCGGAGTTCGACTCGGTGCTGCTCCGCATGGGCAGCAACGACTTCCACTTCGGGGTCCACACCGTGAACGGCGGCAACTGGTGTACCCACGCGCACGACGTGGTGAGCCTCGTGTCGGAGCCGCTCGGTCTGAACAAGCCGCTCTTCAACATCCGTCGCGACGGGACCGGCTTCGAGGGGAGCACCGACGTCGATCTGAGCCTCGCGGAGATCAACCCGGACCTCGCGCGCGACATCGCGGAGCTGGAGGTCAGGATCGCCCGGCTGATGACGGAGCTCCTCCGCGACGCCGCGAGGGTCGCGGACCTCAGGGAACGGATGGACCTCCTGCGGCAGCTCG
>NZ_JEMA01000410.1 GCF_001589285.1 Sorangium cellulosum
CTCGCCGCGCTCGCCGTGGCGCCGACAGCGCTCGCCCAGCCGGCGGCTCCCCCTGCTGCGCCGCCTCCTGCCTCTCCCCCTGCCGCACCGCCGCCTGCGGCATCGCCCACGCCGCCTGCGGCATCGCCCACGCCGCCTGCGGCATCCCCCACCACGCCGCCGCTCGACGCCGCCCTGCCGGCCGCCGATCCCCCGCCGCCCGCGGACCCCGTCGTGGAGGCGCGCGCCCGCTTCGAGCGCGGCCTCGCGCTGGTTCGCCAGGGCGCCTGGGAGGCGGCGCTCGCCGAGTTCCTCGCGTCGCGGCAGGCCTATCCGACGTGGAGCGCCACCTCGAGCGCGGCGCTCTGCTTCCAGCGGCTCCGCCGCTACGACGAGGCGCTCGCCCTCTTCGAGACGCTGCTCCACGACTTCTCGCAGAAGCTGCCGCCGGACACCAGGAACGCCGCGCAGGAGACCGTCGTGCGGCTGCGCGGGCTCGTCGGCACCGTCGACGTCGCGGGCGCCGAGATCGGCGCCTCGGTCATGATCGACGGCCGGCGCCGCGGCGACTACCCGCTGCCCGCCCCGCTGCGCGTCGGCGCGGGCAGCCACGTGGTCCGCGTCTACAAAGAGGGCTTCGAGCCGTTCGAGACCCGCGTCGACGTCGCCGGAGGGCAGGTCGTCCGCATCCTGTCCCGCCTCCAGAAGCTCGTCGAGTCGGGGCGCCTGCGCGTCACGGAGCGGACGGGCGCGGCGCTCGACGTGCTCGTCGACGGCTACACCGTCGGCAGGACGCCCTGGGAAGGGCCGCTCCCGCCCGGCCAGCACACCGTCGAGCTGCACGGCCCGGGGGCCCTCGGCACCATGCCGGCCTCCGTGGTCATCCAGCGGAAGCAGATGACGACCGTCGACCTTCACGCCGCAGAGCTGACCTCGACGCTCCGGATCGAGCCCACGCCGGTGTGCGCGAGCATCACCGTCGACGGCGTGGCGCTCGGCAGCGGGATCTGGGAGGGGCGCCTGAGCCCCGGCTGGCATCGCGTCGAGGTAGCGGCCGGCGGGTTCGTCACCGGCCGGCGCGACGTGCGCCTCGCCCGCGACACGCGCGTTGTCGTCCCGATCGCGCTCGAGCGCGTCCAGCTCGGGACCCCGCCGGGGCGGTTCCTCATCGAGCTCGTCGCGTCCCCGGCGTTCGTGCCGAGCCTCGGCGGCAGCGCCGCGGTCCGGTGCAGCGGGGCGTGCTCGCAGGGCATCGGCGCGGGCGGCGTCGGCGTGGTCCACGCGGGCTACGAGCTCTGGTCCGGCCTCGGCTTCGGCCTCACGACCGGCTACCTCCAGGTGCGCCAGGCCGTGACCGAGCGGCGCATGTCCGTGGAGATCCAGGACCGCCCGCCGGAGGCCTCCGGCACCGCCGACGACGCGCTGGCGCTCAGCGGCGTCCTGGCGGGCGGCTGGGCCGGCCTGTCGCTCGGCGATCGCCACCGGCTCTCGATGCGGCTCGGCGCCGGCGCCCTGCTCGGCGCGGTGAGCGACGAGCGCAGGGGCACCTTCACCTCGATCAGCGGCCTCGAGTTCGACCTCGACCGGACGGTCGCGCGGGACTCCGCCAGCTTCCTCGCGCTGACGTCGGAGGTGCGCGCGGGCCTGCGGCTCGGCGACCACCTCGAGCTGACGGCCGGCCTCGCGGCGGTGGTCCTGGTCCGGCTGAAGGCGCCGGTGTGGGCGAACCCCCCGGAAGGTGTCTACGGCAGGGTCGACGCCGAGAGCGGGTTCTTCGCCCGCTTCGAGCAGGAGTCGCTCGCCGGCGAGGTGATGGTCGCGATCTCGCCCGGGATCGGGGCGCGCTACGCGTTCTGAGGCGCGCGCGGCGGGCGCTGCTGCCGGCAGGACCGGTGCGCGCGAGAATGCAAGAATCCAGCAGGGGAGCACGGATATTGCTGGGTTTCGGGTCGCGATAGCATCAGGATTGAAGCCCCGCCTACAGCACCACTGGGGTAAAGCTTGCTTGTGGACGGCAAGACCTTGAGCGGCAGGTACATCCTGGGCCGACTCCTCGGTCGAGGAGGGATGGGGGTCGTCCATGAGGCCGACGACACGGCGCTGCAGCGCCGCGTCGCCGTGAAGATCATGAACGCGGACATCCTCCACAGCCGGTCCGCGGTGGGGCGGTTCGAGCGCGAGGCGAGGGCCGCGAGCGCCATCCAGACCGAGCACATCGTCCGCGTGCTCGACGCGGGCGTCGACGAGGAGACGCGCTCGCCGTTCCTCGTGATGGAGCTCCTCCAGGGCGAGGACCTCGCGCAGCTCCTCGAGCGCCTCGGCCCGCTGCCCCCGCGGCTCGCGCTCCGGATCGTGGCCCAGGCCTGCGTCGGCCTGCAGAAGGCGCACGAGGCCGGCGTCGTGCACCGGGACATCAAGCCCGGCAACCTGTTCCTCGCGCGGCGCGAGCAGGGGCCCGGGCTCATCGTGAAGGTGCTCGATTTCGGCATCGCCAAGATCAAGCCGGCCCACGACCCACGCCGGGACACGACGGGGCTCACCCGGTCCGGCAGCATGGTCGGGACGCCGCGCTACATGTCGCCGGAGCAGGCGCGGGGCATCAAGGACATCGATCACCGGACCGACATCTGGGCGCTCGGGATCGTGCTCTACCACGCGCTCGCGGGGCGCACGCCGACCCAGGACGTCGAGGCCTTCGGCGATCTCATCGCCGCCCTCGTCGCGGAGCTGCCCACGCCGCTCCAGGAGTTCGCGCCGTGGGTCGCGCCCGAGGTCGCCGCGGTCGTCGACGGCGCTCTCCAGTACCAGCCTGTCGCCCGCTACCCGAGCGCGTCGGTGATGCTCGACGCGATCCTGCCGCTGCTCCGCGACGACCCGGGCGACGACCCGCTCTCGCTCGACGAGGGCATGCTCGTCCCGCTCTCGCCGTCGGAGCGCCAGACCGTCGCGCCGCGGCTCGAGCTCCCGGCGGCCCCGCGCGTGCCCCGGCGGAGCGGCCCCGTGATCCCCGCGCCGGGGAGAGCCGCCGAGCGCTGGCGGGACCAGTCGACCGACGG
>NZ_JEMA01000411.1 GCF_001589285.1 Sorangium cellulosum
CTGGACGCCGGCGCGGCGAGCGAGGCCGACCCCGCGGCCACGCGGGAGGCGCTGCGCCCCGGGCGCGGCGACAAGCTCGCGAGCATCGCGATGCGCACGTTCGTGTACGCCGCGCCGGAGCGCCGCGCGGCCAAGCTCGGCTACCTGCGGGCAGGCGCGATCGTCGAGCGCGCCGCGGCTTCGTCGGGCGACGACGGGTGCCCCGGCGGCTGGTACGCCGTGCACCCGCGCGGCTTCGTGTGCGTCGGCCGGGGCGCCTCGCTCGAGCTCGGCCACGACGTTGTCGCCGCCACGCCGGCCGGCCCCCGCCGCGGCGAGCCGTACCCGTACCGCTACGTCGTCTCGCGCAAGCCGCCGCCGCACCTCTATGTCCACCTGCCGAGCGAGGCGGAGC
Source organism: Sorangium cellulosum (assembly GCF_001589285.1). Taxonomy (GTDB): domain Bacteria; phylum Myxococcota_A; class Polyangia; order Polyangiales; family Polyangiaceae; genus Sorangium; species Sorangium cellulosum_G. Next base: position 395 of record NZ_JEMA01000411.1, read on the forward strand.
AGCGGCGCGTCGAGGGGCGCTCGCGCAGCCAGGGCACCCCGGCCTGGTCCCGCCGCGACGAGGCGCTCCTCGGCGAGCCGGATCCGCTCACGCCCTTCTTCGAGAGCCGCCGCGACCTGCCGAAGCCGTTCGGCGCCGCCGAGAAGGTCCGCTTCCCCGCGCACCGCGGGCGCGCGCGGGCCGACTCGGCGTTCGGGCTCATCTCCACGTTCGCGTGGGCCGGCCGGCGCTTCGGCCTGACGACCGAGCTCGACCTCATCCCGATCGACCGCACCTCGGCCGTCGTCCCCACCGCGATGCGCGGCGTGGAGGTGAAGACCGAGGGGACGCCCGCGTTCGTCATGCACCACGGCGTGCGCACGCTGAAGCCGGACGCCTCGGGCGAGCTCAGGCCGGACGGCTGGGCCGCGCACCGCTCCGGCTGGGTGCTCACCGGCAAGACGGCGGCCGGCGGGGCCTACGTCGAGACGGACGCGGGCGCGTGGATCCCCGCGTCCGCGCTGCGCGTCGCGCGGCTGGGCCGCGACTTCTGGGGGCACGCGGCGCGCGGCAGGAAGTGGATCGACATCTCGATCGAGCGCCAGATGCTTGTCGCCTACGAGGGCACGCGCCCCGTGTTCGCGACCCTCGTCTCGACGGGCCGCGGCGAGCTCGGCGACCCCGCGACGACGAGCGCCACCGTGCAGGGCACGTTCTTCGTCCGCGAGAAGCACGTCACAGCGACGATGGACGGCGACGACCTCAGCGAGACGTCCGTCGACCTGCGCGACGTGCCCTACATCCAGTACTTCCACAACAGCTACGCGCTGCACGGCGTCTACTGGCACGACGCGTTCGGCAAGGTGCGGAGCAGCGGCTGCGTCAACCTCTCGCCCGCGGACGCCGCGTGGCTGTTCGAGTGGACCGATCCCCCCGTCCCTGACAGCTGGCACGCCGCGTTCAACGACAAGGGCGGGACGCTCGTCTTCATCCACGCCTGACCGGCCCCGGCCGCGCGTGGAGCCCCACCGGAGACCTCGCGTCACGACGGCGGGCCCGAGGCGCGGTGAGCGCCCGTGGAGCTCGAGAGATGGCCGACGTCGCGGCCCGGGACGTGTAGCGCCGGGCGGGGAGGGAGGTTAGCTTCGGGCCATGAGCGACCCGGAGCGTTCCGGCAGCGACGTCGAGCGCGCGACGCCGGACGAAGCCATCGCGACCCTCGTCGGGGGGTACCGCGACTTTCGCCGCTTCCTGGAGCGCCGGGTGGGCAGCGAGGCCGTCGCCGAGGACATCCTCCAGGAGGCCTTCGCGCGCGGCATCGACCGCATCGGCGAGCTGCGCAGCGACGAGTCCGTCACGGCCTGGTTCTACCGCACGCTCCGGAACGCCGTGATCGACCACTACCGGCGCCGCGGCGCGTCGGAGCGCGCGATGGCCGCCCTGGCGGCCGAGCTCGACGAGGCGGTCGAGCCCGACGTCGAGGTGCGCCGCGCTGTGTGCCAGTGCGTCCGGGGGCTCGCCGGCGCGCTGAAGCCCGAGTACGCCGCCGCCCTGCAGCGCGTGGAGGTCGACGGGCTCTCGGTCCAGGCGTTCGCCGAGGAGGCGTCGATCACCCCGAACAACGCCGCGGTGCGGCTCTTCCGCGCGCGCGAGGCGCTCCGCAAGCGCGTGGCCGCCACGTGCGGGGCCTGCGCCGCCGAGGGGTGCCTCGACTGCTCCTGCGGCACGCGCCCGCCGGCCGGGGCGCCCGAGCCCGCCGGCGGCTGCTCGCACGGCGAGCGGCGCTGACCGGCTCGACAGGGCCACGGCGAGCCGCCGGGCGAGCCGAGCCCTTGCCATCGCCCCGCGTCCGCCCGGCGCCCCGCGAGCCCGCGAAGGCCTGTAATGCCGCCGGACCGCGCGCGTCGGCCGTGCAGAACCCCGCTGGAAGGTGTCCGATGCTCATCAAGCGTCTCTTCGTCGTCTCCTGTCTCTTCGCTGCCTCGCTGCTCGCCCCCTCGCTGCTCGTCTCGAGCGCCGCGGCCGAGGAGGCGCCCGCCCCTTCGCCGCAGGCCGTCCGGGAGGTCGAGATCGTGGTGGACGGCGGTTACAAGCCGAGCCGCATCGTCGTCACGGAGGGCGAGCGGATCCGCCTGAAGCTGGTCCGTCGGGACCACTCGCCCTGCACGCGCGAGATCGTGTTTGCCTCGCTCGGCATCCGGCGCGAGCTGCCGACCGACGTGCCGGTGGTGATCGACCTGCCCTCGCTGAGCCCTGGAGAGATCGAGTTCAAATGCGGCATGAACATGCTGCGGGGCGTGATCGTCGTCGAGCCCCGCAAGTGATCGCACTCGCCCCTGCTGGAGCGGCTTCCATGAATGCACCTCATCGCGCCGGGCTGAACGCCCTGCTGATCCTCGTCGCTGCGCTCGCCGGCTGCGCCCCGCGCAACCGCCCCGCGAGCTTCCCCGCGTCGTCCGCCGCGTCGCCGCAGGCCGCGGAGGCCCCCTCGCCGCGGATCGGCGTCGCCCTCGCGGAGGACCCCCCTCTGCCGGGCGCGCCCACCACGGGCTGGGTTGGCCTCGAGCCGGCGAGGGCGCCGGGCGCCGGCGCCGATCCTCACCAGCATCACCACCACCATCATCACGGCGGCGCGCCGCCCGCGAGCGCGCCGCCCGCGAGCGCGCCGCCCGCCAGCGCGCCGCCCTCGCCCCCGGAGCCGCCCCATGCCCACTGATCGGAGCCGTCCCCCGCGCCCGCGCGCGCTCGCCGCGCGCCTCCTGCCGCTCCCGGCGGGCCTCGCGCTGCTCTCTGCCGCCGGCTGCGCCGCCCCCTCGGCGACCGCCGACATGACGCGGCTCCGCGAGCTCTCCGGCGCGGCGCTCCCGCCGAGCGCCGCGTCGGACGAGGTCGACCCCGAGCCGGCCGGCGACGCGCGGGCGCTCGAGGGGCGGCCGCTCACCGCGGACGCCGCGGTGCGCATCGCGCTGCTCAACAACCGCGCGCTGCGCGCCGCGCTCAAGGAGGTCGGCATCGCGCGCGGCAACCTCGATCAGGCGGGCGCGCTGCCGAACCCGGAGATCGAGGTCGAGGTGACGCCGCGGCAGGAGGGGCTCGAGCACACGCACGTCGAGCTCGCGGTGGAGATCGACCTGACCGCCGCGCTGCTGGCGCCGCTCCGGGCGCGGGCGGCGCGGTCGGAGCACCTGGCCGCGCGCTTCCGCGCCGCCGGCGCGGTCGTCGAGCTCGGCTACCAGGTGCGCGCCGCGTTCTACGCCGCGCAGGCCGCGGAGCAGCGCCTCGGCGTCGCGAACCGCACGCTCGACGCGCTCGCCGCCGCCCGCGATGCCGCCCGCGCGCTGTTCGCGGCGGGCAACATCCCGGAGCTCGACGTGGCCACGCAGGAGGCGGGCTACGAGGAGGCCCGCGTCACGGCCGCGCAGATCGAGCTGGAGCTCCTCTCGCGGCGCGAGCGGCTGCACCGGCTGCTCGGCCTCTCCGGCGCGGCGACCACCTGGACGCTCGCCGGCGCGATCCCGAAGGCGCCCGCGGCGGTCACGACGCCGCCGCGCGCGGAGACGCAGGCCGTGCGGGCGAGCCTCGAGCTCGCGGAGCTGCGCAGCCGGCTCGACGCGGCGGCCGGCCGCGCCGGCGCCCTGCGCGCCGAGGGCTGGGTGCCGGACATGTCGGTCGGCGTGNTGCGCGCCGAGGGCTGGGTGCCGGACATGTCGGTCGGCGTGCGCGGCGAGCGGGAGCTCCCCGAGAGCGGCGAGGCGGACGCCCACCCGTGGGTCATCGGCGCCGGGCTCCGCGTCGCGCTCCCGCTCTTCGACCGGCGGAGCGGCGCCCAGGCGGCGCAGGCGGCGGAGTTCGACAGCCTGCTCGAGCGCTATCACGGGCGCGCGATCGACATCCGATCGGCGCTCCGCGAGGCGCGCAACCGGCTCGTGTCCGCGCACGCGCGGGCACGGCACCAGGAGCGGGTCGTCGTCCCCGCGCGCAAGCGGGTGCTGGAGCAGACGCTGCTCCAGTACAACGCGATGCAGGTCGGCGTGTTCCAGCTCCTCGACGCGCAGCGCGGGCAGCTCGACGCCGAGCTCGCGGCGGTCGAGGCGCTGCGCGAGTACTGGACGGCGAAGGCCGCGTTCGACGCGCTCCTTGCGGGGCGCCTCGTCGACTCTGGGGGGGCGGACGCTCCCGCTGCGATGCCGAGGGCCTCGGGCGCCGGCGAAGGAGGGCACTGACATGGATCGACGTTCGTTCATTCACGTGGGCGGCCTGGCGGCCGGCGCCGCCCTGATCTCGCGCGGCGTCGCGCACGCGCAGGAGCGCCCGGGCGCGCCGCCTCGCCGGACCGCGGCGCCCGGGGCGCAGCCCGCCGTGGTGACGCCGAACGGCAGCACGCTCCCGCTCCGGGTGGTGGACGGCGTGAAGGTCGGCCACCTCGTCGCGGGCCCGCTCGAGCACGAGTTCACGCCCGGCCTCACGTGCGAGGTGTGGGGCTACAACGGCAGCTCCCCGGGCCCGACCATCGAGGCTGTCGAGGGCGATCGCCTGCGCATCTACGTGACGAACACCCTGCCCGAGCCCTCGACGGTCCACTGGCACGGCCTCGTGCTGCCGAACGGCATGGATGGAGTCTCCGGGCTCAACCAGCGCCCGATCCCGCCCGGCGAGACGTATGTTTACGAGTTCGTCGTGCGGTATCCGGGGACGTATATGTATCACTCGCATTTCGACGAGATGACCCAGATCGCGCTGGGCGCGGTGGGCATGTTCGTCGTGCATCCGAAGCGGCCTCGCGGCCCGCGCGTGGACCGGGATTTCGTGCTGATGACGCACGAGTGGAAGATCAACGCGGGGGCGCGCCGGCCGGACCCGAACGCGATGAGCGACTTCAACGTCCTCACGTTCAACGGCAAGGCGTTCCCCGCGACGGCGCCGCTGCTCGTCGGCCGCGGCGAGCGCGTGCGCATCCGCCTCGGGAACCTCGGCCCGATGGATCACCACCCCATCCACCTGCACGGCCTGGCGTTCAACGTCACGGCGACGGACGGCGGGTATGTCCCCGAGTCGGCGCAGTACCCGGAGACGACGGTGCTCGTGCCGGTCGGCAGCACGCGGGTGATCGAGTTCGTCCCCGAGGAGCCGGGCGACTGGGCGGTGCATTGCCACATGACGCATCACACGATGATGCAGATGGGCCATGGCCTGCCCAACATGGTCGGCGCCGACACCCGCGCGCTCGATCGTCGGATGAGCCGCGTGATGCCTGGCTACATGACGATGGGGACCACGGGGATGGGCGGCATGGGCGAGATGCAGATGCCGGTGCCCGCGAACAGCCTGCCGATGCGCGGCGGCGCCGGGCCGTTCTCGTATATCGACATGGGCGGAATGTTCACGATCCTCAAGGTCCGCGACGAGCCGGACAAGGCCGACCCGGACGGCTGGTACACGCACCCGGCCGGCACCGTGGCCGGACCAGCGAGCGCGGATCGGATGCGCGCGGACGGGATCACCCCGGCCGCAGGGGGGAATTCCACCAAACCTGGCGGATGAGCCTCACGATGGGGGCGGCTCCCGGCAATCGGGTGTTTCCTGAACGTGTCCAGTCGATCCTGCTGAAGGTGGTACGGAATCGGGCTGACCGAGGCGCCGTCCACCGACGCTGACGTCACGTTTCTCGACGTGGGCGACCCCTGGTGATCGGGTGTTTCCTGAGCGTGTCCTGTCGAGGATGGCAGGGAATCGGGTTGACCGAGGTGCAGTTCGGTCGAATACTCTGACCGCACTCATCGCTGACCAGCGGCAGTCTCATGACGGTTGATGACTGGTCGGGCAGCGACGCCGAGGGAGCGCTGGATGACTCATCGGGGCCACATCCGTCATGGCATAGGGGCTGTCAGGCCCTATGTGTTCGGCCATCTCGATCTCACGGATCTCGTCAAGAAGGCCTTTGGCGCCGTGGAGCTCGAGCGTCAGCAGATGGGTCCCGAGTCCTTCCACGTCGAGCTCCAGATCGCCGACTCGGTCGTGGTGCTGGAGATGGGCGAGCCGCGCCCGGCGGACGCGACGGTGGCCTCGGTCTATGTCTACGTGGACGACGTCGACGCTGCCTACGGCCGGGCCATCGAGCTCGGCGCGGTGTCGATCTCGGCGCCCGAGGACAAGCCGTATGACGAGCGCGCCGCCGGGGTGAAGGACTCCTTCGGCAACATCTGGTGGATTGCCACGTACAAGCCGACCGCCGCATCTCCCAAGCTCGCCACCGGCTCGTGAGGGGAGAGACCACAGCGGCATAGCGGCAGAGAGGTACGGGGAGCGCGGCGTCTTCTGCTCTCCCCTCCGTGCCTCCGTGGATCGATTCCTTTCCCCATCACGGCGTGGGGGACGAGCGTTGGACGCCGCCGCACGAGCGGCGCTCGCGGCTCCCCTGGCGTCTTCCTGGACCTGCTCCGGCGAGCCGCCGGGGATGCCGATACGCCGGCGCGGGTCGGCCGTCGCGCCGGGCACACAGGGCGCGGTCGGGCGGCCACACATCCGCCAGGAATCCTCAATGATTTCAAGGGCCAATAAGCGGTCCGCGCCTTGCCATATCGAGCGTGGAGACGGGGACGCCCCGGAACACGGAGGAGAACTTCCATGGCGACGAAGATGGCTCGACGGATGATGTTTCTGGCGCTCGGCACGGTTTCGCTCGCTGGTTGCGGTGAGCGGCACGACGCGCGGCCTCCTGCGCCGGCCGCCGCCGCGTGCC
>NZ_JEMA01000412.1 GCF_001589285.1 Sorangium cellulosum
ACTTCTGAGAGGGCGCGGTAACAAACGGGTCGCGCGGCGGCTCGTAGCGGTGGTCGTCGTCCTTGCGGCCCTTGCGGCGGTAGTTCTTCACCACCTGGGCGTAGTCGGCCGAGCCCGCGAACGACGACCCGACCGCGGCGACGTAGGGCGCCCAGCCGTCGCTGTAGAGCTGCGGGACGGTCACCAGCCGCGCCCGCAGATCCTTGATGAACGCAGCGGTGTTCACCTCGTCGCGCTTGCCGACGCGGTACGAGATCACGAGCTTCGACGCGCTGGCCATGCCGACGAACACGTACGCCTCGCCGTACTCCGGCGAGTCGCCCGGCTGCACGCGCGCCTGCTTCTTCTGCACGTACGACCAGATCTCGTCGACCTGGACCGTCACGCAGTCGACGTCACGCACGAGCCGGTTGTGCAGCCGCTCGCAGCCTTCCCCCATCCGGAGCAGCAGCGACAGGATCGCCGGCTGGCTGACCTCTGTGAGCCGCGACGTCGGGCGGATGCCCGCCCCCTCGACGAGGTGCGACACGACCTCGACGCGCTTCGCCATGGGCAGCACGTGTGCCATGCAGGGCCTTGCCTCTCCCCAAGCGGAGGCCCATGCTGCACGTGCGTCGTGCGCAGGGCGGGCCTACCGCTCGGCGTTCCGCAGCCCTGTCTCCGGGGACCAGCCGGGGGCAGGGCGCTTTGCTAAGTACCCTGCAAGGTAGCACCGAAAGCCTATGTTTCCCGGGGTTTCGGCTCCGATGGGACAGCGCATGTCCTAGCCGGCGTGCGCGTTTACAGCCTGTTTGACGGCTCTTTTGCGTCGTCGGTCGCGAGCGCCAACGGGCAGCGCGGCGCGCGTGGTGAGGCCGCAGGGCGGGACGGCAGGGCGTGGTGCGGATGAGGGAGGAGGCCGGGCCGATGGCGCGGCTCAGACATCGGGGCGGGCGTCAATGCGACCGAGTGACCATTGCTCAAAATTGAGCACTACCGCTGCGCGGCAGCCTTACACAGACCGCTTCCGGTGCCTCGAGGGCTGCGCCGCTGCCCTGCCCCCACCGTTTCCGGTGCCTCGAGGGCTGCGCGCCAGCCTTACCCGGACCGTTTCCGGTGCCCCGAGGGCTGCGCCGCTGCCTTGCCCGAGCCGTTTCCGGTGCCTCGAGGGCTGCGCCCTTTGCAGCAAGCGGCAGGCCTGCGCGGCGACGTTCGCTCACGGGACAGCCGCGCCGCAAGCGGCCCGGCGCCGGTCCGCCGGGCCACGTCTCCCATCACGGATGACTCATCCGTTATAATGGACAAAGCGCGCTGGTCCTGTTATGTCGCGCCCATGTCCAACATTGCCATCATCACAGGAAGCGTCTCCCCGCGGTCGAAGACGGCGGCGCTCGCGGCCCGCGTCGCGGCGCGGCTCGGGCGTGAAGGGTTTCGCGTCACCACCGTCCATGTTCGTGACCTTCCCGCCGAGGATCTCCTCTTCGGGAGGGTCGATTCGCCCGCCATCGCGGAGGCGACGCGGGTGATCGCCGAGGCGGCCGGGGTCGTCATCGCGACGCCCATCTACAAGGCCGCGTACACGGGCGTGCTCAAGGCGCTGCTCGACCTCTTGCCGCAGTTCGGGCTCGCAGGGAAGGCCGTCTTGCCGCTCGCGACGGGAGGGACGCTCGCGCACGTGCTCTCCATCGACTACGGGCTGCGGCCGGTCCTGCAGTCGCTCGGCGCGCGGCACGTGCTCGCAGGGCTGTTCCTCCTCGACAAGGCGCTGCGCCTCGGCGAGGACGGGCTGCTCGAGATCGACGACGAGCTCGGGAACAAGCTGGAAGAGGTCGTCAGGCCCTTCATCGACAGCGTGATCCGCGAAGGCCTCGCGCTCCCGGCGCGCGAGGTAGCCGCCTGAGGTCCGGCCGGGGAGGAGGGGGGCGCCCTTCGCTTCTTTGCACGTGCATTGCAGTACTTGCGCCAGGAAGCCCGCTGGCGCGCCGAGGTCAACCCCATGCGCTTGCTCACCCTCCCCGCCCAGGAATTGACGATGCCCCCGACCGAGCGCGCCAGGGCGCTCGTCTTCGAGGACTCGAGGTCGCACCAGCTCCTCCAGCGCGTGAAGCAGGCAGCGGCGAGCGACGCGGCCGCGCTCATCAGCGGCGAGACAGGGACCGGCAAGGAGATCCTCGCGCGGCACCTGCACGAGCTCGGCGGGCGCCGCGGCCGGCCGTTCCTCGCCGTGAGCTGCGGCGCGCTGTCGCCCTCGCTCGCGGAGAGCGAGCTCTTCGGCCACGAGCAGGGCGCCGGCGTCGCTCGTCTGCCGCGCTGGCCGCGTGACAAGGGACGATCTGCGGTTCACGAGCCCCCAGCCGAGGGCTCCCGCGCTGCCGCGCCCCGAGCACCGTCGACGCGCTGATGGCCACGCTCGAGACCACCATCGCCGCCCTCTTCGAGAGCGGCTGTCCCAACGCGCACGAGCGCGTCGAGGAGATCGTGATCCGCGCGACGTACCGCCGCTGCGAGCGCAACCTGGGGCAGACGGCGATCCGGCTCGGCGTCAGCCGCGAGCTCGTGCGCACGCGCCTCTTGCAGTTCGGCGAGATCGGGACGCCGCCAAGCTCGGAGCCCCCAGCATCGCTCTCGAGGATCGGAGAGGCGCGCGCGGCGGTGAAGGCGCCCCAGGCGCTCCAGTCCTGAGGCAGCGCCGCGGCCGGCGCGGCGCTGCTGCGGCTCAGCTCTGCGACCGCTGAGGGAGGATGTCGTTGGCGATCACCTCGCCGAACGGGCCGGTGAGGTTCGGGCGGACGTCGGACCCCTTCTGGCCGATGGAGAGCCGCGGGAAGAGCAGCTCGGCGACGCGATAGGCCTCCTCCAGGTGCGGGTAGCCGGACAGGATGAACGTCTCGATCCCGAGCTCCGCGTACTCTCGCATGCGGCGCGCGACCGTCTCCGGATCCCCGACGAGCGCGGTGCCGGCGCCGCCGCGCACGAGCCCGACGCCGGCCCAGAGGTTGGGGCTTATCTCGAGCGCGTCGCGTCGCCCGTTGTGCAGCGCCGCCATGCGCCGCTGGCCCTCGGAGTCGAAGCGCGAAAAGGCCTGCTGCGCCGCGGCGATGGCGCGGTCGTCGAGGTGGCGAATCAGGTCGTTCGCCGCCGCCCACGCCGCCTCGGCCGTCTCGCGGACGATGACGTGCAGCCGGATCCCGAAGCGCACCTCGCGCCCCTCGGCCGCCGCGCGGCGGCGCACGTCCGCGATCTTCTCGGCGACCGCGGCCGGCGGCTCGCCCCAGGTCAGGTACACGTCGTGGTGGCGCGCCGCCAGCGCGTGCGCCGCGGGCGACGAGCCGCCGATGTAGAGCGGCGGGGGGGGGNCCGATGTAGAGCGGCGGGTGCGGCGCCTGGATCGGCGGATAGAGGAGCTTCGCCCCCTTGACGCGCAGGTGCTTGCCCTCGAAGTCGACCGTCTCGCCGGCCATGACGCGGCGCCAGATCGTGAGGAACTCGTCGGTCACCGCATACCGCTCGTCGTGCCCGAGGAAGACACCGTCGCCCTCGGACTCCGCGGGGTCGCCGCCCGTCACCACGTTGAGGAGCAGGCGGCCGCCCGACAGGCGATCGACAGTGGACGCCATGCGGGCCGCCCACGTGGGCGAGACGATGCCGGGCCGCAGCGCGACAAGGAACCGCAGCCGCTGCGTGAGCGGGATCATGGCCGACGCGATCGCCCAGGCGTCCTCGCACGACCTCCCCGTGGGGAGCAGCACGCCGTGGTAGCCGAGGTCGTCGGCGGCCTGCGCGATCTGGCGGAGGTACGAGAGCGAGACGGGGCGCGCCCCCTCGGCGGTGCCGAGATAACGGCCGTCGCCGTGCGTCGGAAGAAACCAGAGGACGTTCATGGACAGATGGGCTCCTCGCCCGTGCATGGCCGGGCCGGAGGCCCGTAAGCACGCCCCGCGCCGCAGCCGTGAATCGATGGATCCGCGCGCGAGCGCAGGCCGCCGCGACCAGGATCCCCCCGCGCAGGGCCGCCGCTGCTGCTCCAGCAGCACCGCGCGCGCAGCCGTTGCTGCTGGAGCAGCAGCCGCCCGACGAGCCCCCTCGCCCTGCTCAGCCAATCTGCGCGGGCAACGCGAAGGGATGGCCATGGCATGAGTCGTGCCCAACCGCGCGGTCCAACGACACGTGCCGACGACACGTGCCAGCGACGTGCCACGCACGCGCGGCGCCGCGACGTCGCATGTCGATCGAGGCCGAGGCATGCAGGGCGAAGCGGCTCACGTAAGCAATGGACAGGCGCCCCCGGCGCCGGGCAGCGCGCTGGAGATCGCCGACGAGCTCTCGCGCGCCTTCGCCGCGACGGCCGTGGAGCGGGACAGGCAGGGCGGCACCCCCAGGGAGGAGCGCGATCGGCTGCGGCGGAGCGGGCTCCTGGCGCTCTCGGCGCCGGCGGACCTGGGCGGCTGGGGAGCGCCCTGGCCTGTCGTGCTCGAGGCGGTCCGGCGCATCGCGCGCGCGGACAGCGCCATCGCCCACGTGTTCGGCTTTCACCACCTGATGCTTGCGACGCTGAGGCTGTTCGGGAGCGCGGGCCAGGCGAGCCGGCTCCAGGCGGACACCGTCGCGAAGCGCTGGTTCTGGGGGAACGCGCTGAACCCGCTCGACACGCGCGCGCGCCTCGTGCGCCGCGGCGACGCCCTCGTCGTGCGCGGCGCGAAGAGCTTCTGCTCCGGGGCGAGCGACTCGGACATGCTCATCGTGTCGGCGATCGACGACGCGACGTCGAGGCTCGTTGTCGCCGCCGTCCCGACAGGGCGGCCAGGGATCCGGGTGCTCGGCGACTGGGACAACATGGGGCAGCGGCAGACCGACAGCGGCACCGTCGAGCTCGACGACGTCGAGGTGCGGGCCGACGAGCTCCTCACGACGCCGGGGCCGCTCGGCTCGACCTTCGCCTCGCTGCGCCCGTGCCTCGCCCAGCTCGTGCTCGTGAACGTGTACCTCGGCATCGCCGAAGGGGCCCTCGAGGAGGCGCGACGGTACACGCGCGCGCGGCGGCGGCCCTCGGTCGCGGCGCGGGGGACGCCGGCGACCGAGGATCCCTATGTCCTCCTCCGGTACGGCGACATGTGGCTCGGCCTCGAGGCCGCGCGGCTGCTCGCCGACCGCGCCGGGGCGGCGTTCCAGGCGGCCTGGGAGGAGGGCGACCGGCTCAGCCCCGAGCAGCGCGGCGCGTGCGCGATCGCGATCGCCTCGGCGAAGGTGGCGACGTCGCGCGCGGGGCTGGAGATCACGAATGGCATGTTCGAGGTCATGGGGGCGAGCGCGACGACCGCCGGCGCCGGGATGGACAGGTTCTGGCGGAACCTGCGCACGCACACGCTCCACGACCCCGTCGATTACAAATCGCGCGAGCTCGGCGCCTACGCGCTGAACGGCGCGATCCCGGAGCCGAGCTTCTACTCCTGAGTGGGGCGCGGGGACGAGGCAAGAGCGATCGGCGCGCGTGCGCCGCCACGAGGAGATGGAGATGGCCAGACGAGATGAAGCTGCGATCCGCGAGAGCGCGAGGGCGATCGTCGCCGCCGCGATCGCGCCGAACGCCGATCGGGTCGATCGCGAGGGGATCTTCCCGCGCGAGAACCTCGACGCGCTCGCGCGCGAGGGGTGGAATGGAGTGCTCCTGCCCGAGGAGCTCGGCGGGCTCGGGCTGGGCCACGGGGCGTTCGCCGTCGCGGCCGAGGAGATCGGGCGCGCCTGCGCGTCGACAGCGCTCGTCTATGTCATGCACACAGGGGCGGCGCAGACGATCGCGCTCTATGGCAACGACGACCAGAAGGAGCGGTGGCTCAGGCCCGCGCGGCGCGGGCTCGTCGGCACCTACTCGACGAGCGAGAAGGCGTCGGGCGGCCACTGGTGGTTCAACTTCAGCGAGGCGAAGCGCGACGGGGACGATTACCTGATCTCCGCCGACAAATCGTTCACGACCAGCGCCGGGAAGGCCGATTACTACGTCCTCCAGACGCGCACGCCGGGCGCGAAGGGGCCGACCGACATCACCTTCTTCATCGTCGACGGGACGCGGCCGGGCATCGAGGCGGGCCGCTGGGACGCCCTCGGGGTGCACGGCAACCACAGCGGGCCGATCCGCTACACGAACGTGCCTGTGCCGCGCCGCGACCGGCTCGGCGCGGAGGGCCAGGGCAAGGACATCATCTATCACGGCGTCTCGCCGGTGTACCTCATCGGGCTCGGCGCCGCGTGGCACGGGGTCGTGCGGGGCGCGCTCGCGTCCGTGACCGAGTACGCGCTCGGCACCGTGCACCGCGACGTCGATCGTCGCCTCGCCGACTACCAGGTCCTGCGCCAGCAGCTCGGGGAGGCCAAGGTCCTCGTCGAGAGCCTCCGCCCCTGGCAGGCGGCGCTCGCCGAGCAGCTCGACGCGCTCCAGGCCGCGGGCATGCCCCAGGGCGAGCTGCTCATGCCGCTCACCGAGTTCAAGGTCCACGCCGCGGAGGTGGCCAACAAGGTGGCGCGCGTCGCGCTCGACGTGAGCGGCGGCTACGGCTACCGCCGCGGCCCGCTCGAGCGCGCCTTCCGCGACGCGCGCGCGGCGATCGCCATGGGGCCGTCCAACAACATCGCGCGCGAGTGGATCGGCAAATCGCTCGTCGGATTGCCGCTCGAGCTCTTCGAGGCCGGCGGGGAGTGAGCCCGCGCGGGCACAGAGGGAAGAACCAGATCATGAGCAACAACGAAAGCATCACGCAGCCCACGTCGATCGCGCCCGCCGCGCGCGCCCCGGTGAAGTTCGCGTACTGGGTGCCGAACGTCAGCGGCGGCCTCGTGGTGAGCAAGATCGAGCAGCGGACGCACTGGGGTATCGACTACAACCGGAAGCTCGCGCGGCTCGCGGAGGACAGCGGCTTCGAGTACGCGCTCAGCCAGGTCCGCTACATGGCGAGCTACGGCGCCGAGTACCAGCACGAGTCGACGTCGTTCAGCCTCGCGCTGCTGCTCGCGACCGAGCGGCTCCGGGTGATCGCGGCCGTCCACCCGGGGCTGTGGCACCCCGGGGTGCTCGCGAAGCTCGGCGCGACGGCCGACGATCTGTCGGGCGGGCGGTTCGCCGTCAACGTCGTGAGCGGCTGGTTCAAGGGGGAGTTCACGGCGCTCGGCGAGCCGTGGCTCGAGCACGACGAGCGATACAGGCGCTCGGAGGAGTTCATCCGGGCGCTCCGGGGCATCTGGACCGAGGACCACTTCTCGCTGCGGGGCGACTTCTACCGGATCAACGACTTCACGCTGAAGCCGAAGCCGTCGCAGAAGCCGCACCCCGAGATCTTCCAGGGAGGGAACTCGAAGGCGGCGCGGCAGATGGCCGCGCGCGTGTCGGACTGGTACTTCATGAACGGCAACTCCATCGAGGGCGCCCGCGCCCAGGTGACCGAGATCAGCGAGCTCGCCGCGCGCGCGGGGCGCCGCGTGAAGTTCGGCCTGAACGCCTTCGTCATCGCCCGCGACACGGAGGAGGAGGCGCGGCAGGTCCTGCGCGACATCATCGCTCACGCGGACGTGGAGGCGGTGAACGGCTTCGGCGACGCCGTGCGGCAGGCCGGCCGGGCGTCGCCCGAGCGCGAGGGCATGTGGGCCAGCTCCAGCTTCGAGGACCTCGTACAGTACAACGACGGGTTCCGCACGGGCCTCGTCGGCACGCCCGAGCAGATCGCGCGGCGGATCGTCGCCTATCAGGCGGCCGGGGTCGATCTCGTGCTGACCGGGTTCCTGCATTACCTCGAGGAGGTGGAGCAGTTCGGGAAGAAGGTCCTCCCGATCGTCCGCGAGCTCGAGGCCGACGAGGCCCGCAAGGCGGCCTGAGGACGCCCGCGCGGGCGCCGGAGCCGCGCGCGGCGCTCGACGACCATCGACCCCTCACACCAACCCCACCCCCGAAATTGCGCGCGTGAAGCCCCCTGGCGGCGCCGCTCCGCGCGCGTTCGGCTTACGATGAGCGTATGTCCAGCAATCAACCCGAGCTCCCCTCGCCCGCGCCCGGAGCGCGGCGTGGCCGGGCTGCGCGCGCCCTCGACGCCCTCGAGCGGGCCGGCAACAGGCTCCCCGATCCGGCCGTGCTCTTCGTCCTGCTCGCCGCCGTGGTCATGGTCGTGTCCGCGGCCCTCGCGCCGCTCCAGTTCAGCGAGATCGACCCGCGGACGAAGCAGCCGCTCCAGGTCCAGAGCCAGCTCTCGGGCAAGGCCATCACCGAGTTCCTCTCGAGCATGGTCCCGACCTTCACGGGCTTCCACCCGCTCGGCGTCGTGCTCGTGGCCCTGCTCGGGGTCGGCATCGCCGAGCACTCGGGGTTCATCAACGCCGGACTGAAGAAGCTCCTCACGATCACGCCGAGAGCGCTGCTCACGCCGATGCTGATCCTCGTCGCCATCGTCAGCCACACGGCGGCCGACGCGGGCTACGTGCTCGTCATCCCGCTCGGCGCGGTCATCTTCCAGGCGGCAGGCCGGCACCCGCTCGCCGGCATCTCCGCCGCGTTCGCGGGGGTCGCGGGCGGCTTCAGCGCCAACTTCATCCCCTCCAGCCTCGACCCGCTGCTGCAGGGCCTGACGCAGGCCGGCGCCGGCATCCTCGACCCGAAGCGCACGGTCAACCCGCTCTGCAACTGGTTCTTCTGCAGCGCCTCGTCGCTGCTGATCATCGGCCTCGGCTGGTACATCACCGACAGGGTGATCGAGCCGCGCGTCGCACGGATGCCCGTCGACGCCGCCCCGGAGCAGGACCGGCGCATGGCGGACCTCACGCCCCGCGAGGCGCGCGCGCTCTGGGCAGGCCTCGGGGCGATGGCGCTCTGCGTCGCCCTGCTCGTCGCCGCCTGCGCGCCGCCGTCGTCGCCGCTGCGCGCGCCGACCGGCCAGCTCACGGTCAGCGCCGCGCCCCTGATGAGCGCGATCGTGCCGCTCATCTTCCTCTTCTTCCTCGTCCCGGGGCTCGTCTATGGCTACGCGTCCGGCACCTTCACGAGCCACCGCGACGTGATCGGCGGGATGAGCAAGACGATGAGCACGATGGCCTATTACCTGGTGATGGCCTTCTTCGCCGCGCAGTTCATCTATCTGTTCAACAAGTCGAACCTCGGCGCGCTCCTGGCGCTCAAGGGCGCCGCGGGGCTGCAGGCCCTGGCGCTCCCGAGCACGGTGACCATCGTGGGCATCATCCTCCTCACCGCGACGGTGAACCTGCTCATCGGCTCCGCGTCCGCGAAATGGGCGCTGCTCGCCCCGATCTTCGTGCCCATGCTCATGTCGCTCGGCATCTCGCCGGAGCTCACCCAGGCGGCCTACCGCGTCGGCGACTCGACAACGAACATCATCACGCCGCTCATGGTGTACTTCCCCCTCGTGGTGGTCTTCTGCCAGAGGTACGTGAAGAGCACCGGTATCGGCACGCTCATGGCGCTGATGATCCCCTACTCCATCACATTCCTCGTCGCGTGGAGCCTCTTTCTGCTCGCTTACTGGCAGCTCGGCCTCCCGCTCGGGCTCGACGCGCCGTACACCTACCCGTGACGGACTCGCGGCGCGCGGTTTGCTTGGCGCGCCCCGTCCTCGCTCGCCGCGCGGGGCACGCGCCTGCGCCCCCGCCGCCCCCGCCCGGCAAGCGCCGGTCCTCCTCCCCGCGCAGCGCCGCCCGGTGAGAAGGATCGGCGCACGGACTGCGCGTCAGGCGCAGACGATGCGCCAGCCGCACTGGAAGCGACGAGCTCAGCAAGGTGGCCTTCCTCACGAGTCGACGGCGCCGGACATGCGACATGCGACAGTGACCTGTGCGCAGGATCACAGGGGCAGTGAGCACACCTGCCGAGTTCGCCGCTGTAACGCCGAGGTTTGATCGGGGCGCATCGATTGCGTGTCCGGCGCGACCGCTGCGCGAACGATTCTGCCGCGGTCCTCGGAATGACGTCCAGGCGCAGGATCCAGCGATGGCGCGCGGCGTGCAAGCCAGCGGGAGTGTAGGGTCGGACGGCGAACCCAGAAAGGGGCTTGTATGAGCTCAACACATCTCGGCGCGTCAGGGAGCTGTAGCGGCGCGTCGTCGGGACCGCTCATGGCACGCGGCGGCGCGCCGGTCGTTCGTGGCACAACGGCGCCTGTGCCTTCCGAGAAGGCGGCCGAGCCGCCACCCGCGGCGGCGAGCGCGCTGGCCCGCGCCGCGGAGGACGAGCGCGGCGAGCGCGGCGAGTCGTGGGGGCTCTGCAGCGCGCTGCTCGCGGTGGCCATCGGCTGGCTCGCCTGGTCGCAGCCGTCGCCGAGCGCCGGCACGGTGCTGTTCGTCGCGCTCTGCCTGATCCTTGTGTTGATCGAGTACCGCCGCGCCGGCGCGCGCTTCCGGAGCGCGATCGCCGCGGCCGGGGTGGCGCACGGCCTGAGCGCCGGCGAGGCCGCGCGCGAGGCGTGGCGCCACGACGCGGCCTTCCGCGAGGCCCGCGCCGCAGGCGAGAGCACGGCGGGCGGCGACGCGGAACGCAGCTGAGCGACCCCCCGGCCGACGGGGGCCCGCGACCGCCCCTTGCGCGAACGCAGGAGTTGCGCGCGGGCAAGAGCTCGATAGTCCGGCCCGCAGGCGCGCTCAGCCCCGGCCATGCGACGAGGACCTACCTCGTGCGCGCCGGCTCAGCTCGTCGCTCACGGACGCGCGCGGGTTCCGTGAGATACTCGGCGCCATGACGCCGGGGGAGAGGCTGGGGGCGCGTTATCTCATCGAGCGGCAGGCGGGGAAGGGCGGCCTCGGCACCGTCTATCGGGCGCGCGACGTCGAGAGCGGCGCGCCGGTGGCCATCAAGGTCCTCCGGGAGCCGACAGACGACAAGCGCAGCCGGTTCGCCCGCGAGGCGCGCGCGCTGGCCGCCCTCGCGCACCCGTGCATCGTCCGCTACATCGCGCACGGGCAGACGCCGGACGGCGAGCTCTACCTCGCCATGGAGTGGCTCGAGGGCGAGGACCTCGCGGCGCGGCTCGCCCGCGGCCGGCTGGAGCCGGCGGCCGCGATCAAGGTGCTGATCCGCGTGGCCGAGGGGCTCGCGTTCGCGCACGCGCAGGGCATCATCCACCGCGACATCAAGCCCCAGAACATCTTCCTGCCGGGCGGCGAGATCGAGCGGGCCACGATCGTCGACCTCGGCCTGGCGCGGATCGCCGACGCGACGACCGCGCTGACGCGCACCGGGGCGACGGTGGGCACGCCGTCGTTCATGGCGCCGGAGCAGGTGATCGGCGAGGGTGAGGTCGACGCCCGCGCGGACGTCTACGCGCTCGGGTGCGTCCTGTTCGCCTGCCTGGCGGGCCGGCCGCCCTTCGCCGCGGCGCACCCGCTCGCCATGCTGGCCAGGGTGGTCTTCGAGGAGCCCCCGCGGCTGAGCGCGCTCGCGCCCGGGTTGCCCGCGGAGCTCGACGCCTTCGTGGCGCGGCTGCTCGTCAAGCAGCCGGACAGGCGCCCCGACGCGAGGGAGGCGCTCGACGAGCTGCGCGCGCTCGCGACGTTCATCGCCGAGTCGTCCTCGCGCCCGCCCGCCTCGGTGCCCGGCCTGACGCGCCGCGAGCGGCGCCTCGTCAGCGTCATCCTCGCGCACGCGCCCGGCACGGCCGACCGCGCGCCCGCCAGCGCCGACTCGCACGCCGCGACCGCCTCGATCAGCAACGCCCCGCGGCTCAGCACGCTCTACAGGACGTCGCACGCGCTCCGGCAGGTCGCCGCCCGGCACGGCGCGCAGCTCGAGCTGCTGCGGGACGGCTCCCTCGCGGCCGTGATCACCGCCGCGGGCTCGCCGACCGACCTCGCCGTGAACGCCGCCCGCTGCGCCATGGCCCTGCGCGACCTCCTGCCCGGCACGCACGTGGCGCTCTCGACCGGGTGGGACGAGCTCGAGAAGACGCAGCCGATGGGCCAGGTCATCGATCGCGCGAGCGCGCTGCTCGCGGGGAGCACGAGCGCGCGCGCGGCCGCCGGCGCGCTGTACGATCCCAAGGCCGCCGCCACGCTGGCCGACGGCGCGGCCGATCGCGCGCCGGCCGATCGGAGGGCCGCCGCCACGCTGGCCGATCGCGCGGCCGCCCGCACCCTGTCCCCGCGCACGCTGTCCGATCGCGCGGCCGCCGGCGCGCCCGGCTGCGCGGAGGCCGCGTCCCCCGTCCTCCTCGACCGGATGACCGCGGACCTCCTGGGCGATCGCTTCGAGGTGTCGCTCGACCGCTCGACGCTCGCGCTCATCGGCGAGCTCGAGCCCGCGGACGAGGCCCGCAAGCTGCTCGGCAGGCCGACGCGGTGCGCGGGGCGGGAGCGCGAGCTGCTCCTCTTGCAGTCGACGTTCGACGAGTGCGTCGCCGAGTCGGAGGCCCGCGCGGTGCTGGTCACGGCGGACGCGGGGGTCGGCAAATCGCGCCTGCGCCACGAGCTCGCGCGGCGCCTGGCCGCGCGCGGCGAGCCGCTCGAGCTCTGGATCGCGCGCGGCGACCCGATGCGGATGGGCGCGCCGTTCGGCATGCTCGGCCAGGTCGTCCGGCGCGCGGCGCGGCTGCTCGACGGCGAGCCGCTCGAGGCGCGGCAGCGCAAGCTCGCGGCGCGCGTGGCGGAGCACGTGGCGCAGCCGCTGCGGCAGGCCGTCACGGAGTTCCTTGGCGAGATGGCGGGCACGCCCTTCCCGTCGGAGGCGAGCGTGCTGCTCCGGGCGGCGCGGCAGGACGCGAAGGTCATGGGCGACCAGATGCAGTCCGCGTGGGTGGAGCTCGCGCGCGCCGAGTGCCGGGCGCGGCCGGTCCTGCTCGTGCTGGAGGACCTTCACTGGGGCGACCGGCCGACGGTCGAGTACGTCGACGCGGCGCTCCGGCTCCTCGAGGGCGAGCGGCTGATGGTGCTCGCGCTCGCGCGCCCCGAGGTGCGCGAGTCCTTCCCGGACCTCTGGAGCAAGCGCGCGCTGACGGATCTGCGGCTCGTCGGGCTGTCGCGCCGCACGTGCGAGAAGCTCGTCGGCGAGGCGCTCGGCGCGGTCGACGCCGCGGTCGTCGCGCAGATCGTCGACCGCGCCGGGGGCAACGCGTTCTTCCTCGAGGAGCTCGTGCGCGCCGCGGCCGAGGGCCACGGCGGCGGCGTCCCCGAGACGGTGCTCGCGATGATGCAGTCGCGCCTGGAGGGGCTCGCGCCGGACGCGCGGCGGGTGCTGCGCGCGGGCAGCGTGTTCGGGAGCGTGTTCTGGCGCGGCGCTGCGGGCGCGCTGCTCGGGGCCGAGGCGGACGAGGCGCACCTCGACGCCTGCCTGGCGGAGCTCGCGCGGAGCGAGCTCGTCACGCGCCTGCACGAGTCGACGTTCCAGGGCGAGGTGGCGTACGCCTTCCGGCACGCGCTCGTGCGCGACGCGGCCTACGAGATGCTGACCGAGGGGGACCGGCAGCTCGGCCACCGCCTCGCGGGCGCGTGGCTCGCCGACGCCGGCGAGACGGACGCCATGGTCCTCGCCACGCACTTCGAGCGCGGCGGCGACCTCGAGCGCGCGATCGGCGGCTACCGGCGGGCGGCCGAGCAGGCGCTCGGCGGCAACGACTACGTGGCGGTGATCGAGCGCGCCGAGCGAGCGGTCGCGTGCGGCGCGGCCGGCGAGGCGCTCGGGGAGGTCGAGGCCGTCCAGGCGGAGGCGCACCGCTTCCGGGGCGAGAGCGCGGCGGCCGAGCTGCACGCGACGAGGGCGATGCAGGCGCTGCCCGAGGGGAGCGCGTCGTGGTGCCGCGCGGCGGGCGTCGCGCTCTGGGCCTCCCACCACGTGGGGCGCGGGGACGCCGTCGTCGCGCTCTCCAGGACGCTGTGCGCGCGGTGGTCGGCCGAGGCGGTGACCGGGCCCGAGCTCAGCGCCATGGCGCAGACGGCGCTGATGCTGCTCTACATGCAGGGCCAGTGCGAGGAGACGGACGCGCTGACGTCGCGCATCGACGCGTCGTTCGGGCGCTTCCAGCACGACCCGACCGTCAGCGCGCCCATCCTGCGGCTGCGCACGCACCGCGCTATTCTGGCCGGGGACGTCGGTGCCGCCGGGGAGCTCTGCGAGGCGGCGGTGCGCTGCTTCGAGGCGGCGGGCGACGTGCGCGGCGCCTGCGGGGCGCGCATCAACGCCGGTCATTTCTGCAACGAGCTCGGCGCCTACGCCGACGCCGCGCGCCAGCTCCGCGCCGCGCTGGCCGACACGGGGCGGCTCGGCCTGCTGTTCATGGCGGCCTTCGCGAAGGAGAACCTCGGCCGCACGCTCCTCCAGCTCGGCGAGATCGACGAGGCGCGGGCGCTGCTCGACGAGGCGCTCCAGTCGTTCGTGGCGGCAGGCGACCGGCGCATGGAGGGCGGCACCTACGTCTACCTCGCGGAGGTGTTCCGGGTCGCGGGGGACCTCGATCGGGCCGAGGCCGTGGCGCGCCGCGGCTGCGAGCTGCTCGCCGACGTCCCGCCGCTCATCCCGTGCGCGACGGGCGTCCTGGCGGGGGTGCTGCTCGCCGCGGGGCGCGCCGCCGAGGCGCTCGAGGTGGCGAACCGGGCCGCGGAGCTCGCCGCCCCGATCATCGCCGCGCAGGGCCACCTCGAGGAGGGCGAGTCGCAGATCGACCTGGTGCGGGCGGAGGCCCTCGAGGCGTGCGGCGCCCACGGGGAGGCCCGCGTCGCGATCGCGACCGCCCGCGAGCGGCTGCTGGATCGCACGTCGCGGATCGCGAACCCCGCGTGGCGGGCGGGCTTCCTGGAGAACGTGCCCGAGCACGCCCGCACGCTCGCCCTCGCCCGCGCGTGGCTGGGCGAGCGCGACGGCGCGGCGATCGCGCCCGCCGGGGGCGCGCCGTGAGCGCCCGCGCCACCATCGACCTCGCCGGGGACCGCGCGTCGTACGAGGCCGGCGAGGAGCTCGCCGGGGTCGTGCGCCTCACAACGCTCCCGGGCCGCCCGGTGCCCCGGGTCGAGCTGGCGGTCCTCTGGCTGACCGAGGGCAGGGGCAGCACCGACACGGGCGTCGTCCACGCCGAGGTGCTCACCGAGGGCCAGCAGGAGGCGCCCGCGGAGGGCTTCTCGTTCCGGGCGCGGCTGCCGCTCCTGCCGCGCAGCTACCGCGGCGACCTGATCGAGATTCGCTGGCTGGTCCGGGTGCGGTGCTCCGCCGGGCTCATGAAGGACGATCTGATCTATGACCAGCCCATCATCGTGCGCTGAGGTCCCCGCCCCCCGATGAAGCTGCTCGCCGCCCTCCGTCGCTCGAAGAGATCACCTTCCGCCGAGCCCGCCGCGCCGCTCGCCGCCCGCGGTCCTTACCGGAGCGGCGGCTCCGGCGGCCCCCTCGAGCGCTACCACGCCGTGCTCGATCGGCTGCCGCTGCCCGACGTGCGCACGGCGCCGGGCGCGCACCTGCCCGTGCGGCTCCTGCCCGACACGGCGCCCGTCGGCCCGATGAGCCCTCGCGCCAAGGTGGCGATCGTCATCGCCGCCGTCTCGCTCTACGCTCTGGCCATCTCGCTGGAGGAGCGTGGGCGCGTATCGCTGCTCGCGGCGCTCGGCCTTGCCGTCGGCGCCTGGATGGTCTGGTGGTTCCTTGTCGGCCACGTCCGGCTCGTGAGCCGGGACCTCGCCATCGAGCTCGCGGAGGAGCCGCTGGTCCTCGGGGCCCCGCTGCGCGCCCGCCTTGTCCTGCGCGGGCGGCGGCGCGTGCGCTGCGCGCGCGTCACGCTCGTCTGCGAGGAGCGGGTCCAGTACCAGAGCGGCTCCGACCCCCAGTCCGAGACGCACCTCCTCTCGGAGCGGGTGCTGCTCCTGGCGGAGGACCTCGACATCGAGCGTGGGAGCGCCTGGTGCCAGGAGATCACGGCGGACCTGCCCGAGCAGGCGATGCACTCCTTCCTCGCGGCGAGCAACGAGATCCGCTGGACGCTCCTGGTCGACATCCAGGCCGAGCGCGGTCCGAAGGTGACGCTGGCCTATCCCGTACGTGTCTTGCCGCCGGCGTGACGTGGGTCCAGCGCGCTGTGACAGGCGGCGAGGGGGAGCGTCGTGTCGATGACACCGAACACGTTGAAACCCTGAGAAAAAAAACGAACCACAGAGGCACAGAGGGCACAGAGGGAAGAGAAGAGATAAAGAAATTTCTATCTTCTCTCTCCTCTGTGCCCTCTGTGCCCTCTGTGCCCTCTGTGCCCTCTGTGGTTCAAATCTCTTCATTCGTGGGCGTTTCAAGCTGATCGGCGCTCTGGCTGGAGATGGCCTTCACGGCGCCGTCGTCGCGGACACCGGCGCTTGCACGAGGCCGGAGCCGACATCCGAGGCTGGCGCGTTGAGCTGGCGCGCCGTCGCCAGCATGCGCCGCCAGATCTCCAGGGCGCTCGCGTGCGGATCGGCCTCCATGAGCAGCGCGAGGACGCCCGCCACGTGCGCCGCCGCCGCGCTGGTGCCGCTGAGGGTATTGTAGGCTCGCGGCAGCGACCATGAGGACAGCACGTCGACGCCCGGCCCCACGACGTCGATCTTGCCCCCGTTCGAGAAATCCGCGACCTGGAGGCTGCTGTCGACCGCCCCGACCGCGAGGATCGTCACGACGTTCGCCGGCGAGCCGGTAGGCTGGATATCGCCTCGGGCCCGATGGCTGCCATGGCCCGCCACGCCGACGAGGATCGCGCCTTGCGCCAGGGCGCGCTCGCCGATCGCCCGGTACGCCTCCACGGGGGGCCGCGCGCTCCCGAGGGGCAGCAAGAGGACACGACACCCGTTCTCGAGGGCCCAGTGGATCCCGTTCATGATCCAGCCGTCCGCGCCGGAGCCCTGGTCGGAAAGGACCTTGGCGATGTACAGCTCGGCCTCGTGCGCGACGCCGTAGCGCGGCCCCTGCGATGGAGTCCGCGGCCCGCAGGCGATGCCGGCCGCGTGGGTGCCGACGCCGCTCGCGTCCTGCGCCGTCTCGCCCGGCACGAAGGACCGGTGGACGACCTTCCGGCCCTGGAAGTCCGGATGGCTCGGATCGAAGCCCGCCGCGAGGATGGCGACCCGGATCCCGCGCCCGGCGAACGGGGACTGTTCGACGCCGATCGCGCCGAGACCCCAGGTCGCGTCCCCCTGCCCGGCCGGCCCGGGCGCTGAGAGCGGGTAAACGAACCCCTCGTCCTCCACGGAAAGGAGGATGCCCCGCGCCTGGAGCTCGTTCATGACAGCGAGGGCCGCCACCGAGGGCTCGGCGACGACCATCATGTGCAGCCTGTCGAACACGATCGCGTCGGCCGTGGCCATCGTCTCCGGCGGCACGGCGCCGCCGCGCTCGGAGGCCACCACCACGTCCATGCCGACCGCCGAGAGCGCGCTCGTCATGGCGGGAATGTCCACGGTTGGGCTGAGCACGACGAGCTTGCGGCCCGTGGTCCTGTGCTCATCTCTCGGAGGATGGATGTCTTTCATGGCTCGCTTCTCCCTGTTGCGTGGCATGGGCGAGCGCGATGGCGCGGTCATGGCAGAAGGCGCCCGCCGGCGGGCGCCTCCCGCCTGGACTCGCCATGACGGCCGCCTCGGCCCGAGGTGGGCTCGTGTTCTGGATGGATTACCGGGTGTCGGACTCTCGCGGCGAGGGGATCTGGACTCCACCCCTCTCCACGATGGGGCCCTCGCTCTGCGCGGGCGGCGAGGAGCGGGCCGACGCCTTCTGCTTCCCGATCGGCTCCTCCTGCTCCGTCCTCGCGGACACCGGCGCCTGCACCAGGCCAAAGCCGACGTCCGAGGCGGGCGCGTTGAGCCTGCGCCCCATCCTCTGCAGGCGCCGCCAGATATCCGGGGCGCTCGCGTGCGGATCCGCCTGCATGAGCAGCGCGAGGACGCCCGCCACGTGCGGGGTCGCCATGCTGGTGCCGCTGATGGTGTTGTAGCCCTGCGGCAGCGGCCACGAGGAGTGCACGCCGACGCCTGGCGCCGCGATATCGATCTTGCCGCCGTTCGAGAAATCCGCGACCCGCAGGCTGCTGTCGAGCGCCGCGACCGAGAGGATCGTCCCGGAGTTCGCCGGCGCGCCGGTATACTGGATGTCGCCCCGGGAGCGATGGCTGGCGTTGCCCGCGGCCGCGACGATGATCGCGCCCTGGTTCAGCGCGCGCTCGCCGGCCGCCCGGTACGCCTCCACGGGAGGCCGCTGGCTGCCGAGGGACATCGAGATGACCCGGCACCCGTTCACGAGGGCCCAGTTGATCCCGTTCATGATCCAGCCATCCGCGCCGGAGCCCTGGTTGGACAGGACCTTGCCAATGTACAGGTCGGCCTCGTACGCGACGCCGTAGCGCGGCCCCTGCGCCGAGGCATGCGGCCCACAGGCGGTGCCGGCCGTGTGGGTGCCGTGACCGGCCTGGTCCTGGACCGTCTCTCCGGGCACGAAGGACTGATGGACGACCTTCCGACCCCTGAAGTCCGGATGGTTCAGATCGAGCCCCGTATCGAGGACGGCGACCCGGACCCCGCGCCCCGTGAACGGGGAGGCCTCGATGCCGATCGCGTCGAGACCCCATGTCACGCTCCCCTGATCGAGCGGCCTGGTCCCTGGTTCGTGGCGCCCCCGGCCCTGCCTCTCCTCGCGGACGCCGCCCGAGGACTCGCCGCGCCCGGAGGGGACGCCCGTGTGCCCCTCTGTTGCCGCAGGCGCGCCGCCGGAGAGGAGATGATCGATGAGCCCGTTCACGCCGGCCCGATAGCCATCGAGGTACTCTCGCTGCGAGGACTGCAGGGCGGGCGCGGAGATGGCGTGAACGTACCCCTCGTCCTCCACGGAGAGGATGACGCCCCGCGCCTGGAGCTCGGCCATGACGGCGAGGGCCGCCGGTGACGGGTCGGCGACGACCATCGTCTGGAGCCTGTCGAACACGACCGCGTCGGCCGTGAGCATCTTGTCCGGCGGCACGGCGCCGCCGTACTGGGAGGCCATGACCACCTCCATGCCGACGGCTTCCAGCGCGCTCGCCATGGCGGCGATGTTCACGGTCGGGCTGAGCACGACGAGCTTGCGGCCCGTGGTCCTGAGCTCATCTCTCGGAGGATGGATGTCTTTCATGGCTCGCTTCTCCAGGGTGAATCGACAGTCCGGCAGCACGGAAACCCCATCACGGGGCTCCGCGTGAGTCTATGAAGTCGACCTCTGACCACGGCAAGCTGACCGTCCGAGCTGCTCAGAGCGGACTCCGCACAATCCAGCGCTGAGCGCGGGCACGTTGGTTTCAGCGGACTCCGCGCAATCCAGCGCTGGACCCGCACGTCGGTTTCAGCGGACTCCGCGCAATCCAGCGCTGGGATGTCCAGCCTCTCTCCTTTCGCGGAGAGGGCTGGACTCGAGAGAGCTGCTCACCCTACGCCGCGAACGCCGCCGCGTGCTCCGCCGCCCATTGCGCGAACGTGCGGGCCGGCCGCCCTGTCACCTGCTCGACCGTCGGGACGACGGTGGTGCCGATCTTCGGCGTGTTCCCGTAGACCTCGA
Source organism: Sorangium cellulosum (assembly GCF_001589285.1). Lineage (GTDB taxonomy): Bacteria > Myxococcota_A > Polyangia > Polyangiales > Polyangiaceae > Sorangium > Sorangium cellulosum_G. The sequence goes on from NZ_JEMA01000412.1 coordinate 19,478, forward strand.
CGAAGAACTCGATGGCCTCCGGCGAGAACCCTGCCGCCGCCCACCGCTCCCGCGCCTGCTGCTCCGTCAGCTCGACGAGCTTGATCTCGCGGCCTGCTGCGGCGACAACCCGTGGCAGCAGCGCGCGCGACGCGATCGCGCCGCGCCCTGGCCGGCCTCACGCCGGCGCGCCGCCCTCGCGCTCCCAGGCCTGACGCCACTCCTTCGTCAGCGTCCGGCGGGGCTTGCCGTAGGGCCGCGCGGTGAGCGCGAGGCTGGCGATGCGATCGGCGCGGAAGTGCCGGAACGACGCGCGCAGGCAGCACCACGCCGCGATGATCTGCTTGCCCTCGTAGTACGCGATCTGCACAGGCCAGACGTCGCGCTCGGTGCTGCTCCCCGACTCGCTCCGATAGCGCATCGCGAGCGCGCGCTCCCTTCGCATCGGAGCCGACCCAGCGCGCGCCGAGGACGAGCGCCTCGAGCTCCTCCGCGGTGAACATCAGCGGAGGCAGGAAGAAGCCGGGCCGCAGGACGTAGCCGACCCCCGCCTCGCCGTCGATCGGCGCGCCGAGCCGGATCAGCGTCTGCACGTCGCGGTAGATCGTGCGCACCGAGACGCCCTGCTCCTCCGCGAGCTGCGCCGCGGTGACCGGGCGCCGGTGGCGCCGGAGCGCGTCCATGAGCGCGAAGAGGCGCTCGGTCCTGTCCATCGCCGGCGACGATCGCAGGCCGAGCGGCCCGTGTCGAGAGGCACAGAGGAGAGAGATCAACAACGTAGGCCCGATGCGCCTCCGTGGCTGGGATTCCCGGCGCGCACTGCCCACGACGCGACATCGACGCTCGCGGCGGTCTCGTCCATTGCGGGTCTTCACACCGCGCCCGCGAGCGCCCTACATGCGTTGCTCGCTGGAAGATGGTCACAGCGTCATGGCGCAGTGTTCGAGGGTCTCGATGCGAGTCGCCCTCACCGTCGACTCGCGCGCTTGCGTCCGCGGTGCGCGCCGCGTATCGTCGGCCGTCGAGAGCCCTCCGCGGCGGTGAAGGCGCGCGGGCCAGTCGAGGTTACGCCGTGCGAACGCCCTGGCCTCTCCCCGTCGTCGCGCTGACGCCGGCCTCTTGCGGGGCCGTGCGGTGGCGCATGCAGGGCGCAGAGCGGCTCACTGTCATCGTCAAGGCCACGTTCGCGCTCGTCCCCGACCGGAGCGCGGAGCTCGCCGCCCCGGCGGAGCTGGTCTGCGCCGATCGGCCGCGAGACGGGTGCGGCAGCCTGGAGGAGGCGTGTGAGACAGCGCCTTACCTGCCGAGCGCAGGGGTCCTGCTGCGCGGGCACGCGGCCGCGCCCGCGGGCACGACCGCGGCGGCGCTGTCGGTGCGGGTCGCGCTCTTCCGCGAGGATCGCTGGCTCCTCGACAAGGTGCTCCACGTCCACGGCGACTGGACGCGCGAGGCCCCGAGCCCGCGTCCTTTCAGCCTCATGCCGCTCGTGTACGAGCGCGCGTACGGCGGGCCGCACATCGACGCGAACCCTGTCGGCGTGGGCGCCGGGGCGGCGCTGCCGAACATCGTCGATCCGGCCGATCCCGCGAGGCCGGCGGGCTTCGGGCCGATCGCGAGGCACTGGGCCCCGAGGAGCGGCCTCCTCGCGCGCGATCGGGCGATCGAGCCTCCGGCCCCGGAGCTGGATGGCAGCTTCGACTTTCGCTATTTCCACGCCGCTCCGGCGGACCAGCAGATCGAGTTCCTCCGCGGCGACGAGTGGATTCTCCTCCAGGGGCTGCACCCCCGCTGTCCGTGGATCCGGTCCAGCCTGCCCTCGGCGCGCGGGCTCGCGCGGCTCTATCGGACCGGGGCGGGAGGGGAGGAGCACGCGCAGCCGATCGAGCTCGTCGCGGACACGCTGACAATCGACGCGGACCGCCTGCTCTGCTCGGTGATCTGGCGCGGAAACGTCGCGCTGCTGCCCGACGACGCGCCGGCGCGCTTGCGCGTTGTCGCGGGCGTCGAGCTGCCGGGGTGGCCCCTCCGCTGGCCCTCGGCGGCAGCCCCTGCTCCGCCCCCTTCCTCGACGTCTGCGCAGGGGCCGCCTCCCTCGACGTCAGCGCAGGGGCCGCCTCCCTCGGCTCCAGCGCCGGGGCTCACCGGGCACGAGCCAGCGACCCAGAGCGACACGCGCGCTGCGATCGAGGGCGAGCCTGGCACCGAGGCCGGGCATGGCGGGCTCGCGCCGGGCGCCGCTCGGCCGCTCGCCCCTGTCGTGATCGCCGACGCGGCGAGCGCGCCTGTCGACCCGGGCGTGGAGATCCCGGCCGGGCACTGGAGCGTCGTCACGCAGCAGGTGACGCGGCTCCACGCGACGCCTGCCCTGCCCTTCGTGCAGCGCGAGGAGCCGCAACAGGAGCCCCAGGAGCCGCACTGGAGCGCTGTCACGCAGCAGGTGCCGCAGCTCCACGCGACGCCTGCCCTGCCCTTCGTGCAGCGCCGGGAGCCGCACCAGGAGCCCCAGGAGCCGCACTGGAGCGCCGTCACGCAGCAGGCGGCGCCGCTCGCCCCGGCGCCTCCCCTGCCCTTCTTGCCCGCGCCCGAGCCGCCGCCGCGCCCCGAGCCGCCGCCTGGATCGGTGCCGTTCGCGATGCCCTTTGCGCGCGCCGGGGCCGATGCCTCCTCGTCCGAGCCGCTCCCCCCGGTGCTGCCACCCCCGCTCGCCGGGCTCGACGAGACGCACCCTGTCGTGCAGCCGCCTGCGACGGTGCCGCCGCCGCCCGCGCCGCTCGATGACACAGGCGCTGCCGCGCAGCCGCCGCCTGCGACGGTGCCCCCGCCTGCGACGGTGCCCCCGCCTGCGACGCTCGACGACACCGACCCTGCCGCAGAGGGCCCGCGCTCGCTCGCCGCAGAAGCGCTCGTTCCGGCGCCCCCGAGTCGCGCCCCCGCGAGCGCCGCCACCCCCTCCGACGCGCCGCCCACCGACGAGCCGGCGGCCCGCGGCCTGCGCGCGGAGGTGATCGCCCGCCTGAAGAGCGGCCAGCCGCTCCACGACCTGGAGCTCGCGGGCGCTGACCTCGAGGGCATCGACTGGAGCGGCGCCTCGCTCGAGCGCATGAACCTCGCCGGCGCCACGCTCGCCCGGTGCAACTTCGCCTCGGCGCGCCTGGCGAGTGCCAACCTGAGCGGCGCGGACCTGACCGCCGCGCGCCTCCACGCGGCCGACCTGACGCGCGCCGATCTCTCCCGCGCCACGCTGGACGACGCGCAGCTCTGCTCGGCGATCCTCGACGGCGCGGACCTCACCTCGACCCGAGGCGCCAACGCGCGCTTCGACGGCGCGTCGCTGGACGGCGCCGACCTGCGGCGAGCGCGCCTCACCGAGGCCGTCTTCGACAGGGCGAGCCTCGCCGGCGTCAACGGGAGCAAGGCGGACATCCCGCGATCGAGCTTCGCGCGCGCCAACCTCGCCGGCGCCATCCTGCACGCCGCGAAGCTCAAGGGCGCACGGCTCACGGGCGCCAACGTCGACGGCGCCGACCTGCGCGAAGCGGACCTCACGGGCGCCAACGTCCATGGCGTCACGCTCGCCAACGCGAGGTCGGGCGGCGCCATCTTGTGCTCCCTGGTCGAGACCGCACCTCCAGACGACGAGCTTCACCTTTCTTCACAAGATTGACGCTGGAGGGCGCGGCTCTCGATTGACCGCCAGGGCGACCTCATTCCGCCGATGAGCCTCGAGAACCTTCCCCCGACGCGGCCGCAGCTCGGGACGGCCGCACATCGCACTCCGCCCGGTGCGCCCGCTCCCGATGGAGCCGCTCGAGGCAGGGCGGACTCAGCCTTGAATCGCCGGGCCGGCGCCTCGGCGACAGGGGTGGGCTTCGAGGCTATGCTCCGCGGATGAGTACCACAGAGCTCAGCACGGCGAACTTCGAGCAGACGGTCGACTCGAACGACATCGTCCTCATCGACTGGTGGGCGCCCTGGTGCGGCCCCTGCCGGGTCTTCGCGCCCGTCTTCGAGAAGGCCTCCGAGAAGCACCCGGACCTCGTGTTCGCGAAGATCAACACCGACGAGCAGCAGGATCTGGCCCAGGCGTTCAACATCCGATCCATCCCGACGCTCTTCATCTTTCGCGAGAAGGTCCTCCTCTTCGCGCAGGCAGGCTCCCTGCCGGCGTCGGCGCTCGATCAGGTGATCGAGAAGGTGCGCTCGCTCGACATGGACGAGGTGCGCACCAAGATCGCCGAGGAAGAGGCCAAACGGACGGCCGGCGGTGGCCAGGGCGGCGAGGGCGGCGAGGGAGCCTGAGGAGCGCCGGCGCCAGGGCTCGCCGAGGCGCCCGCCCCCGGGGCCTTCCGGGGGCGCGGAGGCGCGGTGTCAGCTCTGGCTGCCCGTCTTGCTCCCGCGGTAGTCGGCGGCCCCTTGGATGGGCGGCAGCCAGGGGACTCGGTGCACGGTCCAGATCTGGAAGGACGGGGGCGGCAGATCGCTGGGCCTGTCCATCGAGCCCAGGAAGATATCGATCTCCCGCGCCCCGTCGCGGCGCCAGAACAGCGCGGATCCGCAGGTCGAGCAGAACTGGCGGACAGCGATGCTGGAGGACCGATAGGTCGCGGGCGAGCCGGAGAGCAGCTCGAAGCGCTCGTCAGCGAAGGTGGCGAACGCCGGCATGGGTGAGCCGCTCTGTCGCCGGCACTGGCTGCAGTAGCAGAGGTTGGTGCTCGAGGGCGCGCCGCGCGCGCGGTAGCGGATCGCGCCGCACAGGCAGCCGCCGGTGTGGTGAGCCTCGGTCATGGACGTCGCCTCCGTTCTCCTGGATTGTGCGAGCGCCAGCCTGGCCCCTCCCGGCGCACGTCGCAACCGCGCACATCGCGACCCCGCGCCTCGCCGCCGCTGCGATGCGGTGGCTCATGGCGAGGCCCGGAGCGGCCGGCAGAGCGCATACCCAAGGGCGCAGCCGAGGCCATACAGCGGAAAGTCCATCAGGTCGAACCCGCCATTTCCGCCGAGCAGGAGCCGCCCCGGCACGGTGCTGCGCGCGGCCCACAGCCAGGGCGCGTCGCTGAGCTGCAGCAGCTCGATCGCGCACGTGGCGGCGAGCACCGCGAGCGCCAGCCGGTGGGTACGGGCGGAGATCCACGCGAATTGCGCCGCGGCGATCCACACGACCTCGTAGAGCACCGCACCCGCGCTGTTGCGCAGCCAGGCCGGGCCGCCGTGGAACCGCGCGAGGAGGCCGACGGGAACGACTGCCACGATGAGGAGGACCAGCAGGATGCGCTTGCTCGCGGCTTCCGGCATTCGCGCAGCCTACAGCGCCGTCCGCTTGAAGCGAGCGCGACCGTGGAGACGGGTGCGCTCCTCGTCGACGGGGCCAGCGCGCAAACCGCCCTCGACCCCCACGACGGCGGACAGACAGAGAGGAAAACTCCTTGCCTGCTTCAACAACGGTTCCGCTTCGACGGCTCTCTCGAGCGACGAGGGCCAGTCCCGAGGCGGGAGGTAGGGATGGTGCCCCCGCGGAAACGCTGGTAAGTTTCAGGGCCTGTGCCGGCTGCGTCGTCCGCGCTCGCCCTCCGCGCTGCCCGAACGGCCGCGAGCGCCGTCGCCTGCGCGCTCCTCGCCCTCCCGGCCGCGGCGGACGAGCCCCGCGCCGCCCGCGGGCCGGTGATCGTCCTCGCCGCGTCCGCGGGCGCCGACCGCATCGACACGCAGGCCATCGAGCTTGTCGCGGCCCACATCCGTCCCCTCGGAATTCGCCTCCAGATCGTCCGTTCCGGCGCGTCGCGGCCCGCGCTGCAAAGGCTCCTCCCCGACGCCCGCGCGCTCGCCGAGGCCTGGGACGCGCGGGGCGTGCTCTGGGTCGACGCCGGATCGAGGGGCGAGCTCGCCCTCTACGTGGTCGAGCGCGACGGCGATCAGATCTACGGCCGCCGCATCCCGGTCGCGCCCGGACAGACAGCGACGGCGCTCGAGTCGCTCGCCAACATCGCCGGCGCGGTCGCCGAGGAGCTCCGCGAGGGGCACGTCGCCGCGCTGACCGAGGTGAACGTCGCCGCGGCCGAGGCGGGTGCAGTGGCGCCGCCCGAGCCAGCGGCTGCGCC
>NZ_JEMA01000413.1 GCF_001589285.1 Sorangium cellulosum
GGGCGCCTGGCCGCGGCGCGCCGGGGGGCGCTCTGCCGCGGGAGGACGCGACCGTGACGGCGGGGGGCCGCCGGCCGGAGGAGGCTCCGGCGCGGCGGCCTCCGGCTGGAAGAGGAGCCCGCCGCCGCGTCGCTGCTTGAGCTCGTCCGGCTGGAAGACCCGGATCGCGCCGTACTCGCCGTCGTAGCCCGCGTCGCGGATCACGCGGCCTTCCCGCATCCGCGCGATCGCCTCGGAGAGCAGGGGCGTCCCCGCGCGCTCGATGTCCTCGAGCGGGGCGTCGCCGAGGAGGAACAGCTCGGGGCCGATCCGCGACAGCACCGCGTCGTAGCTCCGCTGCACCGCCCTGCTGGAGGCGCCGACGCCGTGGAGCTCGGCGAGCACCTCGGGCAGGGGCACCAGGTTGCGGAACTCGCTCGCGCCCTCGGGCCGCACCCCTTCCTCGCGGTCGGCGAGCTCCTCGACCCGGTGCAGCACGCCCACCGTGACAGGGCGGCCGCACACGGGGCACGCGAGGGAGAGCGCCCGGGTCTCTGCCGGCGAGAGCACGACATTGCACTTGCGGTGGCCGTCGAGGTGGTATTTCCCCTCTTCCGGGAAGAACTCCACGGTGCCGCAGAAGCCCTGACCTGTCTCCAGGGCGCGCCGGATCGCGAAGTAATCGAGCGCCGTGTCGAACGCCGTGGCCTCGCGGCCGAGCTTCGCGGGCGAGTGGGCGTCCGAGCTGGAGACGAGGCGGTACCGGTCGAGCCCGGAGATCCGCCAGTTCATCGCGGGATCGGACGAGAGCCCCGTCTCGAGCGCGAAGATGTGCGGCGCGAGATCGCCGTAGCACTCCTCGACCGCGTCGAAGCCGGCCTTCGAGCCCAGCACCGAGAACCACGGCGTCCAGATGTGCGCCGGCACGAGGTACGAGCCCTCGCCCGACGCTAGCACGATCTCGAGCAGGTGGCGCGAATCGAGCCCGAGGATGGGCCGTCCGTCGGCGGTCAGGTTGCCGACCCTGGACAGCGCGCGGACGATCCGGTCCGCAGCCTCGAAGTCGGGCGCGTAGAGGAGGTGATGGATCTTGCGGGTCCTCTCTCCCTTCTTGTAGATCGTCGAGATCTCCACCGAGAGGACGAAGCGGGTCGCCCCGCGGCACGCGCCCGGGAGCCGCTCCGAGACAGCGCGGTCAAGGTCGTCCCGCAGGCGAAAGAGCCCGGGCTCGGCGGGCACGAGGCTCTCGCGGAGCTCGGCCATCCACGCCGGATGGGTGAAGTCCCCCGTGCCGATCACCGCGATGCCCTTGCGCTGAGCCCAGTAGCTCAGGTGCGCGAGGTCGCAATCGCCGCTCGTCGCCCGGGAGTATTTCGAGTGCACATGAAGGTCAGCATAGAAACGCATGATGGTCCGCCGTGAGGTGTCGTTTCTATTCGAGAGCTTCGGTGCGCTGTCAATCGAAGGTTTCTGCATTCTGGCCGAAAACGCGCAGGAAAATTCGCGCTCGCAAACGTAAAGACTCATGTCCTGCGACAAAATGCGGCGAATGATAAAACGGTGACGCTCGCCGTAATGCAATCTGACGGGCCCGCCTGTCTGGAAGACAGCGGCCCGGCCGAGCATGTACGCAGCCGGGCTCGAACAGGGGCATCGAAGCGCGATCACGGCTGTCGCCGCCCGCTCCGAGTCGATGTCTCGACGACGCGCGCGCGGAGCTCCACGTGCGCGGAGTCCGTCTGTCGAGACGAGAGCTCCTCTCCGCGAGAGCTCCTCTCCGATCGCGTCTTCGAGATCGGGAGAGCCGGCGGCCGGAAGCAGGAGGACTGCGCGGAGCTCCGCTGCTCCAGCGCGCGCCGTCGCGCATGCTTGCGCACCTGCGCTGAGGCGGGGCGATCTCATCCTCACACCATGCCCGTGAACATCCCACATGGGGCGCTCACAGGAGGATCTTCACAGCGACATGGTCGAGAGAGAGAAAGCCAGACGACAACGCGCCCTCTCGGTCATGTCCTGCGCTTGCGTCGGCGAGGCGCGGGGCGCTATCTTGCCGAGCCTGGGGTCCTCCGCAGCATCGAGAAAACGCCCCGTCAACCCGCGCTGTGCAATTGCCCTGGCCCCTCTCCGTCGTTGCCCTGACGCCATCTTCTTGCGGCGCCGTCCTGTGGCGCATGCAGGGCGCAGAGCGGCTCACCGTCATCGTCAAGGCCACGTTTGCCCTCGTCCACGAGCGGTGCGCCGAGCTCGCCCCTGCGGCCGACCTCGTGCGCTCAGACAAGCCCCGCGAGGGGTGGGGGAGCCTCGACGAGGCGTGCGAGACGGCGCCCTATCTGCCGAGCGCGGGGGTCCTCGTGCGCGGGCACGCCTCCGCGCCGGCCGGAGAGACAGCGACGTCGCTCTCGGTGCGCGTCGCGCTCTTCCGCGACGATCGGTGGGTCCTCAACAAGGTGCTCCACGTCTTCGGCGACTACACGCGCGCGGCGCCCAGCCCGCGGCCGTTCAGCCGGGTGCCGGTCGTCTACGAGCGCGCTTACGGCGGCCCGCATGTCGACGCGAACCCGGTGGGCGTCGGCGCCGACGCGGCGTTGCCGAGCATCGTTGATCCGGCCGACCCGACGCGGCCGGCGGGCTTCGGCCCGATCGCCCGGCACTGGGCGCCGAGGAAGCACCTCCTCGCGCGGAATCAGGCGCACGATCGGCCTGTCCCGGAGCTCGACGCGAGCTTCGACTTTCGATACTTCCATGCCGCGCCCCCGGATCAACAGATCGAGTTCCTCCGCGGCGACGAGTGGATCTTCCTCGAGGGCCTGCACCCGCACTACCCCTGGCTCCGGTCGAGCCTGCCCTCGGCGCGGGGGCTCGCGCGGCTCTACCGCGCCGGGGCTGGCGGAGAGGACCACGGGCAGCCGGTCGAGCTCGTCGCCGACACGCTGAGCATCGACGCGGATCGCCTGCTCTGCTCGCTGATCTGGCGGGGGAACGTCGCCCTGCAGCCGGGCGACACGCCGGCGCGGATGCGCGTGGTCGCGGGCGTGGAGCTGCCGGGGCGGCCGCTGGTCTGGCCCACGCCGCTCGCGGGGCCGCCGTCGCCCCGCAGCGCCCCGGAGGCGCCGGGCTTCGTCGAGGAGGCGCCGGAGAGCGCCAGGCGCGTGGTGATCCAGGACGAGATCACGGCCGAGACCCGCGTCGGCGACCTCGTCGCGGGCATGGGGCAACCGCTCGCGCCCTTCGCGCTCGCCGAGCCAGGGAGCGGGCCTCCGGCCCGGGGGAGCACGATCCCGGGAGCGCCCTGGAGCACGCGCTCGCGGGCGACGCCGCTGCGCCCGCCGCCCCGCGCGGTCAGCCATTTCACGCCGGAAATCGAGGCGGCGCTCACCGGGGTGAGCAGCCTCCTCGCGCCCTGGGCCGATGCGCACACCACCGACGGGCAGGATCCCGCGCCGTCGTCGCAGGTCCTGCCTTTCACGCCGGCGCCCCCGCCTTCGGGCGAGCTGCCGCCGGGATCCGTGCCGTTCGCGATGCCCTTCGCGCGCCAGGGGAGCGACCCGCTGGTGCGCCTCGACGAGCTCGCGGCGCCGCCGGCGCCCTCGCCCGAGGCGCTCGACGGCCAGAGCCCCGCTGTCGCCCCGCCGTTCGTCCTGGAGCCGGCTCCCGCGCCGGCGTCCACCCGCGCCGCGCCCGCGAGCGGCGTCGTGCCCGTCGCGCCGACGTCATCCCGCGCCATCCCCGCCGCGCCGGCCGCGCCGGCCGCGCCTTCGCCCGAGCCGGAGGCGCGGGGCCTGCGCGCCGCGCTGCTCGCCCGCCTGAAGAACGGGCAGCCGCTCCACGACCTGGAGCTCGCGGGCGTCGAGCTCGACGGCATCGACTTCAGCGGCGCCTCGCTCGAGCGCCTGAACCTCGCCGGCTCGACGCTCACCCGGTGCAACTTCGCCTCGGCGCGCCTCGCCGGGGTGAACATGAGCGGCGCAGATCTGACGGACGCGAGCTTCCACGCGGCCGACCTGACCGGCGCCGATCTCTCCCGCGCCACGCTGGACCGCGCGCAGCTCTCCTCCGCGCGGCTCGACCACGCGGACCTCGCGTTCTCGAGGGGGTCGAACGCGCGCTTCGAGGGCGCGTCGCTCGAGGGCGCCGACCTGCGGCAGGCGCGCCTCATCGAGTCCGTCTTCGACCGGGCGATCCTCGCGGACGTCAACGGGAGCAAGGCCGACGTCTCGAGATCCAGCTTCGTCCGCGCCAACCTCGCCGGCGCCATCCTGCGCTCGGCGAAGCTCAAGGAGGCGCGGCTCCCGTGCGCCAACCTCGACGGCGTCGACCTGCGCGACGCGGACCTCGCGGGCGCCAACGTCTACGGGGTCAAGCTCGCAAACGCGAAATCGAGCGGCGCGATCTTGAGGTCCCTCGTCGAGATCCCACCCGCCGATGACGGCATCAACGGTTCCTCAGGAGGTTGACCGCATGACGGATTTCTGCCTAGCTCTGTGAGCGGCGCCCCCGGACGGTCAGCCGGACGAACCCCTTAGCGGCACCAGCAAGTGCCCTCTTGAAACCAGGAAAAGCCATGGACGACCTTATCAAGATCTCCTCGGGCGCGCTCCCCATCTCCACGCGCGTCATCGGGTTCCGCGGCGTCGAGGCCATCTCGCGCCCGTATCAGATCGAGATCTTCCTCCTGCTCCAGGGCGAGGAGGCAGAGGCCCTCGACCTGTCCGACGCGGTCGGGGCCAAGGCCTCGCTCGTGCTCGACTGGCCCAAGGACAGCCTGCCGCCCTTCGTCTTCTCCGGCGTCCTCGCGACCGCGGGCGTGGTGCACGAGATGGACGGCCGGTCGCTGCTCCGGGCGGTGCTCGTCCCGAAGCTGTGGCTGCTCGGGCTCTCGAAGCACAGCCGCATCTTCACGCGGCAGGCGCTGCCCGACGTGATCAAGGCCGTCCTCGAGGAGAACGGCATCGGGCCGGACGAGTACGAGATGCGCCTCGGCAGCTACGAGGTCGAGGAGCATATCTGCCAGTACCGCGAGAGCGATCTCGACTTCATCTCGCGGTGGATGGAGCGCGAGGGCATCTTCTACTTCTTCGAGCACACGCTGGAGGGCGACAAGCTCGTCTTCTGCGACGCGATGACGTACGAGGACGACCCGATCGGCGCGCCCGTCCGCTATCACCCGCAGATCGGGTACGACGTGAGCGCGGGGATGTCGCTCCGCACCTTCACGAGCCAGCACACGACCCTCCCGGCGTCGATCAAGCTGAAGGACTACGATTATGCGCGGCCGAACCTGAACATCTCCGGCTCGGCGCGCGTGTCGCCGAACGGCGCGGGCGAGGTGAGCCTCTACGGCGAGCGCTTCTTCTCGCCGGCCGCGGGCGATCGGCTCGCGAGGCTCCGCGCCGAGGAGATGCGCGCGCGGCAGGTGCTCTATCGAGGCGCGGGCACGCGGCTGCACCTGCGGCCCGGCTACACGTTCGAGCTCGACGACCACCCGCGCGCGGCGTTCAACGCGAAGCACCTCACCATCGAGGCGCACCATTACGGCAACCAGCTCGCCGGGGCCACCGGGTACCGCGAGCTGCTCGATCTGCCGCACGAGGAGGCCTACTTCGTCGAGATCACCGCCATCCCCGCGAAGACGCAGATGCGCGCGGAGTGCCGCACACCCTGGCCGCGCATCTACGGTTACGAGAACGGCACCGTGGACGGCCCCGCCGACAGCGAGTACGCGCAGATCGACGATTTCGGCCGATACAACGTCAAGTTCAAGTTCGACGAGAGCAACCTGAAGGGCGGCAAGGGCTCGACGTTCGTGCGCATGATGCAGCCGCACGGCGGCGGCATCGAGGGCTTCCACTTCCCGCTCCGCCGGGGGACCGAGGTGGTGCTGAGCTTCCTCGGCGGCGACCCGGATCGGCCTGTCATCTCGGGCGTCGTGCCGAACGCGCTCACGCCGAGCCCGATCACGAGCGGCAACCACACGAAGAACGTCATCCAGACGGGCGGGCGCAACCGGCTCGAGCTCGAGGACAGGACAGGGCAGCAGCGCGTCACCCTGTCGACGCCGTACTCGAACACGTACCTGCGCATGGGCGCGCCGAACGACGATCACGAGCTCATCGTGAAGACGGACGACAACACGCTGCTCGACGCGGGGAAGAACTTCGACCAGTCCGTGGGCCTGAACGGCGGCGGCTCGTGGGTCGCCACGATCAAGGACAACTGGATCACCCACGTCCAGTCCGGGATCCACGAGTTCTACGTCGAGAGCGGCACCTCGTACACCGAGGTCAAGGGCGACACGTGGCTCCACGTCACGAGCGGCAACCTCTTCACCGACGTCGACGCGGGCACGATGACCACCACCGTCAAGGGGGACACCACGACGACGGTGAAGACCGGCAACTACACGGTGAACATCAACACCGGGGACACGACCGTCACAACGAAGTCCGGCAACACCCTCGTCGACACGCAGTCAGGGACGACGACCGTCAAGAGCAAGGGCAAGCTCACGCTCGAGACGCAGGACCAGTGCGAGGTCAGCGTCAAGAGCAACATGATCCAGACGGTCGACGGCAACCTGAAGGGTGAGATCAAGGGGACCGAGGAGCTCAAGACGCACGGCCCGTTCAAGAAGCTCTACTCCTCGAACAACGTCAACGTCACCGCCGGGTTCAAGTCGGATACGTTCCTCGGCGTCTCGAACACGAACGCCGTCGGCGCCGCGATCTCCACCTTCGTCGGCGCGAAGGCGACCCTGGAGCTCTCCGCCGCCTTCACCGCGACGTACGCGGCCAAGCTCGACATCACGGGCGGCGTGGCGCTCTCGTTCAAATGGGGCGCCTCGCTCGCGATCAACAGCGCGGTCGAGCTCACCGTGAAGCCGACATCCATCGAGACGGGCGCGGCGAAGATCTCTCAGCTCCCGACGCGGCTCGCGATGACCGCCCTGCGCTATCACCTCTCCGGTGTCCATGTGCTCAGTTGACAGGGCGAGCGACGGGGAGCGCGAGCCGGGCCTGCTCTCCCCGTCCTCGATCACCTCGACCGCCGCCACCTGCGGACGGGCCGCAGCGCAGCGCTCGTGAGCCACAAGGAAAGACCGCGCAGCGACATGGGTACGATCATCGCCATCTCCGCCATCCTCGTGCCGCTGCTCGTCGTCGCGGTCGTCCTCTTCTTCGTCTTCCGGCGGGATCACGCCCGCATGGACGCGGTGAAGGATCGGATGGCCGAGCTCGGCGAGCGGACGGCCCGCGCGCGGGCCGCCCAGGCCAGGGTGGTCTCGAGCCGGACGCGCGGCACGTTCGAGGACGGCGCCATGGCGTTCGTCGATCTCCGGCTGGAGGTGCAGCCGTCGAGCGGGGCGGCGTACCTCGCGAACACGGAGTGGGAGATGAACACGAGCTCCCTGTCCATGGTCGAGCCGGGCAAGCCCGTCGCCGTCAAGATCGACAGCGACGATCCCGAGCGCGTCTACCCCGACGTGGGTTGGGCCAAATTCTCGCGCTCGTACGTCGCGCGCAGCGTGATGAACAAGAGTGAGCGGTGAGCGGCCCTCCGGCGTGAGCCCATAACCCCTATGCGGATCATCAAACCCCAACGCATCTCCATCCTGCAACGCGTGTTCGAGCTGAAGCAGCAGCGCTTCCTCGCGCTCGGCCTCACCGCGTACCTCCCGCTCGACGCGCCGGAGGTCCCGCTCCCCGAGATCTCGATGTGGCAGGAGATCCCGAGGCAGCTCGGCAAGGACGTCGCGCTCGACGAGGGGCTGCCGAAGCCGCGCGGCGAGGTCCTCGTCTTCGGCAAGGCCTTCGCCGCGGGGGGCAAGCCGCGCCCTGCGTTCCGGGCGCGCGTCCAGGTCGGCCCGGTCGACAAGGCGGTGTACGTCGTCGGCAAGCGCCGCTGGGAGCGCGGCGTGCCGAGCGAGCCCGAGCCGCTGACCGAGCTCGCCCTCGGCTGGGACAAGGCGTTCGGCGGGCCGGGCTTCGCGCCGAACCCGATCGGGACGGGGCTCGCGACCGTCGAGGAGGAAGGGAAGAAGGCCCAGCCGCTCCCGCAGATCGAGCACCCGAAGCACCTCATCACCTCGCCGAACGACAGGCCGCCCCCCATGGCGTTCGGCCCCCTCGACGCCACCTGGCCCGAGCGCCAGTCGAAGCTCGGGACGTACGACGCGGCGTGGCTCGAGAACGATTTCCCGGGCTTCGCGCGCGATCTCGATCCGGAGTACTTCATGGTCGCGCCGCCCGATCAGCGCCTGCCCGGCTTCTTCCAGGGCGGGGAGCCGATCGCCCTGGAGCACCTCCACCCCGAGGAGGCCACGCTGACGGGCCGCGTGACGGAGCTCGCCGCGCGTTGCTTCGTGACGCGGGCCTCGCGCGGAGACGCGCTCGAGGAGGTCGCGACGCGGCTCGAGACGATCGTGCTGCTGCCCAACGTCCGGCGCATGATCGCGATCTTCCGGGGCGTCGCGCGCGTCGAGGACGACGACGCGCGCGACGTGAAATGCCTGCTCGCGGCGCTCGAGCGCCGCGGCGCCCCCCGGCCGGAGGCCCATTACCAGGCCGCCTTCGAGCAGCGCCTCGACAAGAAGAAGGGCCACCTCGTCGCGCTGCGCGATCGCGACCTCTTGCCGGAGCCCGACCCCGGCGCCCCCGCGCCGCCCGACGAGAAGTTCAGCGACATGGAGGACCTCCTGCGCCGCGAGGGCGTGCTGGAGCGGCGGTCGCGCGAGCGGGCGCAGCGCGAGCTGGACAAGGCCCGCATGTCCGTGCGGGTGCTCGGGCTCGATCCGGACGAGAAGGGCATCCCGCGCGAGCTGCCGCCGCCCGAGGCGCCGCCGAAGCTCGACGAGCTGCCCGAGTACATCGAGCGGGTCGAGGCCGAGGCCGCCCGCATCGAGGCCGAGGCCAAGGCGAGGCAGGAGGAGGCCCTCGGGCAGGCGCGCCAGAGCCTCGCCGAGCACGGCATCGACCTCGACGCGGTCATCGAGAAATCGAAGAGCGAGGGAGGGCCGCCCAGGTTCCGCGCGGACGAGCACCTCGCCCGCATGCGCGAGACCGCCCAGGCAGGCCGCGAGCTCGGCGCGCCGATGGAGGAGCTCGAGGCCCAGATCGAGGATCCGGCGTTCCTCGCGAAGCTGCGCAAGCTCGAGGAGGCCCAGATCCTCGGCTACCGGACGGCCGCGCACCACATGGCGCCCGCGGCCCTCCCGGACGAGGCCGCGCAGCGGGACCTCCGCGCGCGCGTGGAGGCCGCGCTCGCGTCCGGCGCGCCGATGGCCGGCTGGGACCTCACCGGCGCGGATCTGCGCGGGCTGGACCTGTCCGGGGCCGTCCTGCGGGAGGCGCTCCTCGAGCGCGCGGACCTGCGCGACTGCGCGCTCGCCGGCGCGGACCTGTCGGGCGCCGTGCTCGCGCGCGCCAACCTGGAGGGCGCGCGGCTCGCCGGCGTCGGCCTCGAGGGCGCGAACCTCGGCGAGGTCCACGCGCGCGGCGCCGATTTCGGGGGCGCGCGCCTCGCCAGGGCGATCCTGCACCGCGGCGAGCTCGCGGAGGCGCGCTTCGCCCGCGCCGACCTCCGGGGCGCCGATCTGTTCGAGGCGCGCCTGCCGCGCGGGGACCTCGAGGGCGCGATCGCGGACGAGGTCCTCTTCTACGAGTGCGACCTCGAGGGGGCGCGCCTCGATCGTGCAAGTCTGCGAAAAGCAACGTTTTTCCGCTGTCGCATGGCCGGCGCGAGCCTCGCGGAGGCCGTGCTCGAGGCCGCGGCGCTCGTCGAGACGGGCGCGGAGGGCGCCAGCTTCCGCGGCGCCCGCGCGAACAACCTGCGCCTCGTGCTCGAGTGCCGGCTCGGCGGGGCCGACTTCTCCGGCGCGGAGCTCGAGCTCGCGACGATGCGCGGCGCCGCGATGAAGGGCGCCGGGCTGACCGGCGTCCGGGCCGACGGCTGCGATCTCAGCGAGTCGGATCTCAAGGAAGCGCGCCTCGCGGGCGCGAGCCTCAAGGGGGCGCGGCTGATGCGCACCGATCTCGGCGACGCCGAGCTGTCGGACGCGAACCTGATGGAGGCGATGCTGCAGGGCGCGCACGTGCGCGGCACCTCGTTCCTGCGGGCCAACCTGTTCCGCGCGAACCTGATGGGCGCCGAGGGCGACACGCGCACGAGCTTCAAGGACGCCCACGTCGTCCGGACCTTGTTCCCGAGGCGAAAGCGATGACCAAGGACGATCTGTTCGAGCGCGTCGCGAGCGCGGAGCCCGTGACCGACGAGGATCTCGCGGGCGCGGACCTTCGCGGCGCCGATCTCTCCGGGGCCGTGTTCGAGCGCGTCTCCTTCCGGGGAGCGGACCTGACCGGCGCGAAGCTCCACGAGTCGGTCTTCTCCGATTGCCGGTTCGAGGGGGCGAAGCTCCCGGGGGCGCGCCTCCGCCACGGGATGTGGGACCGGTGCACGTTCCTCGCGGCCGACCTGCGCGAGGCCGACCTCGTCGCCGCGAGCCTCGTGGAGTGCGACCTGTCGCGCGCCACGCTGGACGGCGCCGACCTGACCATCGCGAGCCTCATCAAGCCGCGCCTCGAGGAGGCGAGCCTGAAGGCGGCGAACCTCGACCGCGCGGCGCTCGTGGACGCCGAGGCGGCGCGGGCGGTCTTCGAGGGCGCGCGGCTCCAGCAGACCGCGCTGCTCAAGGCCGACCTGTCGACGGCGCGCCTGCGCGGCGCGCTCCTCGAGCGGACCATGCTGATCGGGGGCAAGCTCGGCGGCCAGGACCTCTCCGGGATGGATCTCACGCTCGCGCAGCTCATGGAGGTGGACCTCACCGGCTGCGACCTCCGCGGCGCGAGGATGGTGCAGGTGAACTGCAAGGGGGCCTCCCTCGTGGGCGCGCGCCTCGACGAGGCGAACCTCGATCGGGCCCTCTTCGCGGAGGCGAACCTGACGAACGCGACGCTCAAGAACGCGAAGGTCGGTCAGGCGCTCTTCGTGAAGGCGCGCCTCGACGGCGCGAGCCTCGAGGGCGCGAGCGCGCAGCAGGCGATCTTCAAGAACGCGAGCTGCGTCGGCGCGAACTTCGCCGGCGCCGATCTGACGTACGCCGATTTCTCGTACGCGGATCTCGCGAACGCGGATTTCTCGCGCTGCACGCTGTTCCGCGCGCGGTTCCACCGGACGCGCCAGCAGGACACGCGATTCACGAACCGGTCCGCGGCGCTCGGCGACGACGAGGAGCTGAGCGAGGCGGAGCGGCGCTCGGAGAGCCGATAGGGGTCAGCACGGAGGTACCGATGAGAGACAATCTGGCAAGGAAGCTCGCGTGGCCGATGCAGGAGGTCGCGACCGTGGTGGGGGTCTCGGGTCGCGGCCTGCGCCTCAGGTCGAGCTCGGGGGAGTTCGAGGCGCGGCGCGCCGCGAGCTGCCTGCTCGAGCCCGCCCTCGGCGACGAGGTGCTCGTCGCGCACCACGAGCGCGGCTCGCACGCGCTCGCGGTGCTGGAGCGCGACGACGCGACGGCGGCGCGGCTCTCCGTCGAGGGCGATCTCGAGATCGCCGCGGCGTCGGGCAGGCTCTCGGTGAGCGGGCGCGACGGGGTCGACGTGGTGACCCCCGGCGAGGCCGCGATCGCGGCGGGCTCCGCGCGCCTCCAGGCGGGGCGCGCCGACGCGGTGGTCGGGGTCCTGAGCCTGCTCGGCGACAGCCTCACCGCGAAGGTCGACCGCGTGAAGACCGTGGCGCAGTCGGTCGAGACGGTCGCCGAGCGCCTCGTGCAGCGGCTCGACCGGGCCTACCGCTTCATCGCGCGGTCCGAGGTGGTGCGCGCCGAGTACCTGGAGTTCGAGGCGCGGGCCGCCTTCCACGTGAAGGCGGAGACGACGCTCGTGAACAGCGGCGGGCTGACCAAGATCGACGGCTCCCAGATCCACCTGGGCTGAGAGGAAGACATGTTCGCCAACACGCAGATGATGGGCATGTCGCTCGGCGCGCCCGACGTGTGCC
Source organism: Sorangium cellulosum (assembly GCF_001589285.1). Taxonomy (GTDB): domain Bacteria; phylum Myxococcota_A; class Polyangia; order Polyangiales; family Polyangiaceae; genus Sorangium; species Sorangium cellulosum_G. Next base: position 11,971 of record NZ_JEMA01000413.1, read on the forward strand.
TCACGCCGATGCCCGCGCCCACCCCCATCCCGTACCCGAACATCGCGATGCAGCCGATGGGCATCCCGGCCGCGTACAACGTGCTGTTCATGTGCGCGCCGGCGCACAACATGGCCACCACCGTGCCGCTCACGAACGGCGACAACCCGGGCGTCGCCCTCGGCGTCGCCTCCGGCATGGTGATGGGCCCGTCGCGCCACGTCACGGCGGCCTTCACCGTGCTCGTCGGCGGCATCCCGGCCACGCGCATGACAAGCATGACGATCACGAACTCGACCAACTGCCCGGCGGTGTCGATCGTCCCGAGCCAGGTCAAGGTGCTCCTCCTCGCGCCGTGAGGGACCACAGCAAGAACCGCCTGGCGCTCATCACCGGCCGCTACGCGGCGCGGCAGCAGGAGAAGCTGGAGGGCGATCGCCGGGCCTTCGACGACGCCTTCCGCGCGGCGCGCGACGCCGTGATCCGGCCCGTGCTCGACGAGATCGCCGCCGAGCTCCGGTCCGCCGGCCATGCCCCGCGCGTCGCCTGCGACGAGGCGCCCGAGACGCCGAGCATCGAGCTCCTCCTCGGGATCCGGGGCGTGAGCGCGGCGCCGCGGGGCGACCTCATCGCCTTCTCGGTCATCCAGCGGCGCGCGGCGCCGGAGATCCTCGCCTACCTGGTCGTGAGGCCGCCGCCGATGGATCTCCTGCGCTTCGCGAGCGCCGCCGAGATCACCGCGTACCAGGTCGAGCAGCTCGTGGTCGACGCGATCGAGCACATCTTCGCGTGCCGATCCATCTGAGGCCGCCTCCGCCGGGGCGACGCGCCGCCGCCGGGGAGGGCGGCCGCGCGCGGCGCGCGATCACGGCGCGCCGCTCCCGGGCGCCGGGTCCTTGCGGGTCAGGTAGAAGAAGTCGCGCAGGGACCGCTTGCGGATGTACTCGTCCTCGGAGAACTCGAAGCCGCTCGCCAGCGCGACAGGCGTGAGCGCGCCGCCCTCGCCGGGCTCGTAGGTCAGGAACTTCGGGTACGACCAGTTCACGTCGAGCTGCGCGACGGCCGTGGCGCCGGCGTGGCGCAGCCCGATCGCGATCGCCTGCGCCGTCGTGTGGTTGCTGATGCCGACGAAGAGGACCTTGCCGTCGCGGTCGAGCCCGACCGCGGAGCGACGGATCACCGTGTTGCCGTCCAGCGTGGCGCCCCAGTTGCGGACCCCGGACGCGCCGAGCAGCGGGTGGAGCTCGCCCTCGTCGACCATGCAGCTCGGCGTCTGCCGCCACCACCGCATCCCGCCCTCGTCGGCGGCCATCCTGGTCCACGGCGCGACCTGCATCCGCCCGTCGCGGTAGAGCGCGAGGGCGCAGGCCTTGTCGCGGGGGCGCACGAGCGTCACGTCGTCGACCCGCATCCCCCAGTGGCCGTGCTCGGTCATGAAGCCGCCGTTGAACGCCGCGAGCAGCCTCGCGTGGTGCGCCTCGGGGATCTTCGCGAGCCGCTCGTAGGCCTTGCCCTCGTCGGTTGTCGCCGCCGGCTCGCGCGAGCCGGCCATCAGGTGGACGTCGACCCCCGACAGATCCACCGCCACGACGAACAGCTCCGCCCAGGAGCGGTGCGGATCCGGGTGGATCAGCGTCTTGTAGAGGCGCGGCGGGTCACCCGGGCGAGCGCGATCCGCGATGGGCACCCACTGCCCGTCGCCGGGCGCCGGCCAGGCGGTGTGCGAGGGGCCGACGTCTTTCGGCCGGAACGCCGCCGCCACGACGGCCGGGGCGACCGAGGCGTCCGCGCTCGCGACGGGCGCGGCGGGCTCCGGCGCCTGCGCGGGCACCTCCCAGTACGTCTTCGGCGGCTCGTTCTTGCGGACGAGCTGGTGGACGTGATCCTCGACGCCGTAGGCGGTCTCCTCGATCGCCGTCACGTTCTCGGCGCCGATCACGGAGCGCAGCCCGTTCGCGACGAGCGGGCCCATCCACGGGATGCGGTGCACCGCGATCCACAGCCCGGCGCCGGCGACAGCCGAGACGGCCAGGGAGCCGAGGATCCAGCGCCGCAGCTTCAACTTCGTGCGGCGCCGCGGAGCGCCGTGGTCCTCGGGGGCGGAGCGCCCGGCCTGAGCCGGCGGGTTCGGGGCTTCGGCGGTTTCGGCCATGGTGCTGCGGTGCTGCGGAAGGACGGATGGAAGAAGGGAGGCGCTGGACGACGCGAGCGCGAGCCCCCGCCGCGGGCGAGGGTGTAGCACGACGCGCCGAGCTCACGAAGCCCGCTGCGCGCGGGCGCGCGCCCCGGAAGCCGAAAGAGGCCGGCGATCCGCGATCGCGGCCCACGCAGCGGAGCGCGCTTCTCGTGCGGCGCGCGGCAGACGGACGCGCTGTCGCTCCTCGACTTCCTCACCATCGCGTACTAGAGTCGCGGCCTCGGACTGACCTGGCACGGGTCGCGGTGCTCGGTCGCTGTCAAATGGGCCTCGCAGCCTCCGTTCAAGGAGGCGCAGGGCGGCAGCTCTCCGTGATCGATCCCTCCGCGCTGGAGGGCGCGGTGCCGCGGCGCACGTCTCGACCTGTCAGGAGGCGCTCCTCTGGAGCCCCATGTCCATGCAATTTGCCGATCTCAAGCTGATTGAACCGCTGCTCCGCGCCATCGAAGCCGAAGGGTACAGCGCCCCGACGCCCATCCAGGAGCAAGCCATCCCCCCCATCCTCGAGGGCAACGACGTCCTCGGGTGCGCGCAGACCGGTACCGGCAAGACCGCCGCGTTCGCGCTGCCGATCCTGCAGCGCCTCGCGCAGGGCGGCGTGTCGGCCGGCCCGCGCGGCCTCCGGGTGCTCGTTCTCACCCCGACGCGCGAGCTCGCCGCGCAGATCGGCGAGAGCTTCGTCACGTACGGCAAGAACCTCGGCCTGCGGACCGCCGTCATCTTCGGCGGGGTGGGGCAGCGCCCGCAGATGGAGGCGCTGCGCCGCGGCGTCGACGTGCTCGTGGCGACGCCGGGCCGGCTGCTCGACCTCTGCTCGCAGGGCGTCGCCCCGTTCGGGCGGCTCGACACGCTCGTGCTCGACGAGGCCGATCGGATGCTCGACATGGGGTTCATCCACGACATCCGGCGCGTGCTCGCCATGCTGCCCGAGCGCCGGCAGACGCTGCTGTTCTCGGCCACGATGCCGCCGGACATCCAGAAGCTCGCGAACAGCATCCTGCGCCGCCCGGTGCGGATCGAGGTCGCGCCGGTGGCCACGACGGCCGAGAAGATCGACCAGCGGGTGGTCTTCGTCGAGCGGTCCGACAAGCGCGCCATGCTGGAGCAGGTGCTCAAGGATCCGGCGCTGCGCCGGGCGATCGTGTTCACCCGGACCAAGCACGGCGCCAACCGCGTGGTCCAGCAGCTCGGCCGCGCGCGCATCGAGGCCCTCGCGATCCACGGGAACAAGTCCCAGGGCGCGCGCGAGCGGGCGCTCGCGAGCTTCAAGCAGGGGACGACGAGCGTGCTCGTCGCGACCGACATCGCCGCGCGCGGCATCGACATCGACGACATCTCGCACGTGATCAACTACGACCTCCCGAACATCCCGGAGAGCTACGTGCACCGCATCGGCCGCACGGCGCGCGCCGGGGCGTCGGGGGTGGCGCTCTCGTTCTGCGACAGCGAGGAGCGCCCGTACCTCGCCGACATCGAGCGCCTCATCCAGAAGCGCCTGCCCATCCTCGAGATCCCGGGGCTCGCCGGCGCCCAGGCCGACCCCCGGCCCGCGGCACAGGCGCAGGGGCAGGGGCGTCCGCCGGGGCAGGGTCGCCCCCAGGGGCAGGGTCGCCCGCAGGGCGGCCAGGGTCGCCCGCAAACGCAGGGTCGGCCTCAGGGCCAGAGTCGGCCTCAGGACCAGAGTCGGCCTCAGGGCCAGAGTCGGCCTCAGGGGCAGAGTCGCCCGCAGGCGCACGCCGGGTCGCAGGGGCAGAGTCGCCCGCAAGNGGCAGAGTCGCCCGCAGGCGCACGCCGGGTCGCAGGGGCAGAGTCGCCCGCAAGCGCACGCCGGGTCGCAGCAAGGTCGGCCCCAGGCCCGACCGCAGCCGCAGCACGATACCCCGCGCGCGGACCGCTGATCCGGCCGCCACCTCCGCATTCGCCGCGCCGCGCTCGCCCAGATCGGGTGTCGCGGCCGGCTCGCAGCACCCGCTGTTCACGCTCGCCGGCGGCGGCGGCGGGCTGATCGATCGCTCATCGAACGCTCATCGATCGCACGGTTGCATGCCAGCACCGCTCCGTGCGCGCATTCACATTATTTTCGTCGATGTGCGCGAATTCTGGCACGATTGCGCGCATGCGCATCTCCGCCATCGTTGTAAGCCTGCTTACCGTTGCTGCGTGTGATCGCGGTGCTCCCGCGGGCGCGCCCGACGCGGGAGATCAAGCCGCCGCCGACGCCACGCC
>NZ_JEMA01000414.1 GCF_001589285.1 Sorangium cellulosum
GGGGACGAGGGCCCTCCCAGCCACTCGAGGCCGACGCCGGTGCACAGCACGTCGACCCTCGTCGCCGAGCTCACGCGCGACTCGCGCCCGACAGCGGTGGGCGGCGCGGCGTTCATGGCCCAGGTCGCCTTCGCGCGGGAGGAAGCCGCGAGCAGCGGTGCTCCCGCCGGCGCCGACGACGAGACGCTGTCGAGCGACTCGCGCCCGACAGCGGTGGGCGGCGCGGCGTTCATGGCCCAGGTCGCCTTCGCGCGGGAGGAAGCCGCCAGCCGCGGCGTCGCTCCTTCCGGAGCCGCTGAGCCGCCGTCGGCGCGGGGGCCGTCGCAGCCGCCGGAGGAGCCGGCGCTAGCGCAGGAGCAGCGGGCGTCGCAGGAGCCGGCGCCGCCGAGCTCGAGGTCTCCGTCGCTGGAAGCGCCGCCTCCGCGGCCGACGCAGCCGTCGCGGTCGATCGAAGAGCCGGCGGCGAATGAGCCGGCGGGGCCGAGCTCCACGCGTCTGCCGCTGGAGCAGCGACCGCCGTCGTCGGAGGAGCTGGAGCGACGTCCGGCGGAGACCTCGTCGAAGAAGCCGTCGCTGCCAGGCGTGGAGGAGCCGTCGCCAGCGCCAGCCGCCGCAGCGTCATCGCATCCGCCGTCGCCTTCTGCGACGCCCCCGCCGTCGCCTTCTGCGACGCCCCCGTCGTCGCATCCGCCGTCGCCTTCTGCGACGCCCCCGTCGTCGCATCCGCCATCGCCCGCCGCCGCGGCGCCAGCGTCATCCACGCCACCAGCCTCATCGCCGCCGCCCGCGCCCACCACCGTGGAGCCCGCCTCTGCAAGGACGCCCGCGCCGTCCGTGAAGGCGCAGCCGTCCCGCGAGGAGCCGCCCTCCGTTTCGCCAGCGTCGCCGCCGGTGGACGGGCCGCCCGCGGAGGACGTCGAGCCCGCCTCCGAGCCGAGCTCTGGACGGCTGAGCGGCTCGCGGCCCGCGTTCGCTCCGACGCTGCTTCGGGAGCTGGAGGCCGCCGAGGCGGAGCGCGTCGCGAAGGAGCGCGAGGAAGAGGCCAGGCGGAAGCTCGCCGAGGAGGCAGAGCGCGCCGCGAAGGAGCGCGAGGAGGAGGCCCGACGGAAGCTCGCCGCCCGGGAAGCGCGCGCAGCGCGCCTGCGCAAGGCCGACCTCGGCGCCCGCCTGCGCCAGATCGCTCCCTACCTCGGCGGCGCCCTGATCGCGGCGGCCGCGATCGCCGCGCTCGCCAGCGGCGGGGGAGCCCCGCCCGAGCCAGAGTTCCAGCTCGGCGTGACGCAGCCGCCGGCGAGCGCGCCCGCGACGAACGAGCCCGCCCCGACCGACACGACCGCCGCCCCGGAAGCGCCCGGCCCCGCCGCCCCGGCGCCGGAGACCGCTGCCCCGGCCGGGCCCGATGCGCCCGCCGGCCCGGCCGCGACCGACACGCCGGTCGAGCCCCCGCCCGACGAGGAGGCCCGCAAGGCGCTCACCGACGCGGCCAGGGCGCGCAAGTGGATCAAGGCCGCCGACGCGCTCAACGCGCTCGCCGAGCGCGATCCGACCGCGCTGCGCGACCGCGCGCTCGCGATCGCGGCGCGCAACCTCGCCATCGCCATCTCGAAGACGGGCGGCGAGCTCGCCGACAAGGTCTTCGACGCGCTCGCGAGCCGCTTCGGGACCGCCGGCCTCGACGTGCTCTACGAGATCGTCGAGACCCGCGGCCGCTCGACCCCGGCCAACCGCGCGGCGAAGCTGCTCCGCGATCCGCAGATCGCCGCCCGCGGGACGCCCGCCGTCCGCATCGCCTTCGAGCTGCGCGACGCCACCTGCGGTGAGAAGCTGCCGTTCCTCGAGCGCGCCGTCTCCGAGGGTGACCAGCGCACCCTGGTCGTGCTCGAGACGGCGGTGAGGCCCTGTTACACGAAGAACCGCGCCATCGATGAGGCGATCAAGAAGCTGAGAGCGCGGCTCGACGACGGGTGAGCCCGCGGCCCGCCGGCGCCCGGCTCCCCCGGGCCGCGCGCCGCGCTCGCCGGCGCCTCACCCGAACCGGACGCGCTCCTCGAAGGGCACGTCGCCGACCGACACCACCTCGCCGAGCACCCACGCCCGCTCGCCGCTGCCGGCGAGCGCCGCGATGGCCCTGTCCGCGGCGCCCTTCTCCACGACAGCGACAAGCCCGACGCCGAGGTTGAACGTGCGCCGCATCTCGGCCTCCTCGACCGGCCCGCCGCGCTGGATCACCTGGAACACCGCGGGCCGCTGGTACGAGCCGAGGTCGAGCTGCGCGCCCAGCCCGTCCGGCAGCACGCGCGGGAGGTTGCCCGGGAGGCCGCCGCCCGTGATGTGCGACAGCCCCCGGACCGCATCGCCGCACGCCGCGAGCAGCGCCGTGATCGCGCGCGCGTAGATGCGGGTCGGCGTGAGCAGCGCCTCCCCCACGGTCCCGCCGAGCTCGTCCACGCGGTCGCTCATCCCGAGCCCCATCTCCTTCTCGAGCACCCGCCGCGCGAGCGAGTAGCCGTTCGAGTGCAGCCCGCTCGACGCCACGCCGATCACCGCGTCGCCGGCCGCGATCCGCTTGCCGTCGAGGATGCGCGAGCGCTCGACCACGCCCACGGCGAAGCCGGCGAGGTCGTACTCGCCGTCCGCGTACATGCCCGGCAGCTCGGCCGTCTCGCCGCCGATCAGCGCGCAGCCGGCCTGCTTGCAGCCCTCGGCGATGCCGCGCACCACCGCCTCGCCCACGTCGACGTCGAGCTTGCCCGTCGCGAAGTAATCCAGGAAGAACAGCGGCCGCGCGCCGACCGTCAGCACGTCGTTCACGCACATGGCGACGAGATCGATGCCGACCGTGTCGTGGACGCCCGTCGCGAAAGCGACCTTCAGCTTGGTGCCGACCCCGTCGGTGCCGCTGACGAGCACCGGCTCGGACAGCCCGCCCGGCAGCATGCACAGCCCGGCGAACCCGCCCACGTCGGCCAGCACCTCGGGGGTGCGCGTCGGCTTCGCGAGCCGCTTGATGCGCTCGACGAGCGCGTCCCCTGCATCGATATCGACCCCGGCTTCCCGGTATGTGACGCTCATGCGAGGCGCATCCCATACCTCGGCGGCAAAGGGAAGCGGGCTCGCTCCCGGCGCGGCCGCCGCCGCTCGCCGCGGCCGGCGAGGGCGGCGGCCATCCCGCAGAGGCGCGCTCCGCGACGCGCCGCCGCAGGAAGGCGCAGCGCCGGACGGCACCCTCGAGCGCGGCCGCTCCTTGCGCCTCGCGCCGTGGACCGGTCGCCCGCGTCGCGGCGCGATCGCCGACCACGCCGCGCTCCTTGCCGCGCGGCACGCATTCCCTTGTTCGGTGCGACTTTATCGCTGGATCTGGCCGCACCCGGCCGGCGGCGATTCTTCGCTGCGGAGGTGTCGAGAGCGGCTCTCCGGCCTTGTCTTCTGCGCCGCTGTCGACATCCTAGGCGCCCATGACCGCCGCGTCCGATCCGTCGCCTGCCCTCGTCCTCGTTGCCGCCGCCGTCGTGATCGAGCGCGGGCGCGTGCTGCTCACGCAGCGCAAGGTGGGCGCCCACCTCGAGGGTGCGTGGGAGTTCCCGGGCGGCAAGGTCGAGGCCGGCGAGGATCCGCGGGACGCCCTCGTCCGCGAGCTGCGCGAGGAGATCGGCGTGGAGGCCCGCGTCGGCGACATCGTGGAGGTGACCTATCACCGCTACCCCGCGAAGCCGGTGCTGCTGCTCTTCTACGAGGCCTCCTTCGCCGAAGGGTCTCCCGCTCCGGCAGCGCTCGACGTCGCCGCCGTGCGCTGGGCCGAGGCGCCCGAGCTCCGGGACGAGCTCTTCCCGCCCGCCGACGTCGCGGTGCTCGCCAAGGTGCGCGCGCGCCTCGCGGGGGGCTAGTTCGGCGGGGCAGTGAAGATGGCCGCCCGGCAATCGTCTGTGTTCCAGGCCGTGACAGGCAGTGCTCTGGGAACACGCCGCAGCGCTGCAATGAAACCGGTCAATGGGGGGATGAGGCGCCGTGTCGCGCGGAGGCGCCAGCGTGCAGCGGAGGCGCGTGCACGCCCGTCGGGCCCATGCCTCCCGAAGGGGTCCGATCCGTCGTCACGCTCTCTCCGAATCCCGGGGAAGCGACGGTTCACGACGGTTCGACCCCGCGGAGCAGTCCCGCCGGAAAAATCGGTCGATGATCTCTCGGCCTGCGGCCGCGCGCTGCGGCTCGGGCGGGCTCAGCCAGCGCCCCTCTCGCGTAGCCCGCGGAGGAGGCGGATCGCGCCATAGATCATCAGTCCCAGGGCGACGATGTATGTCCCCTGGCTGGACCGGACCATGTAAACAAGGCCGGTGAGCCAGAGGCCAGCGAGCAGGAGGGCGGCACCGATCGCGACGTCTTTCCTGCCGGGCCTCTCCCGCCGGCCCGACGCGGCCTTCGTGCGCTCGGCCGGACCTCGATAAGGATCGCCGGACGTGGGCGCGATGCCCTCGATCGCCTCATGTTCGGAGTCGACCAGCGGTGTCTTGCAGTCGCTGCAGCTCGACACGTGATCCATGAACTCCGCGGGCGCGCCGACGCGCTGCCGGTGCGGGCAGGCGCGATAAGGACAGTACTTCACGACGAGAGCCTATGGGAGCCAGCCGGCCCCCGCAAGCTCAGGCGCTCCCGCGGCGCGGGCCCAACCCCGCGCGGGTGAGCCGCTTCACGCGCTCGCCTCGCGGAGGCGCGCGGCCCGAGCGGCAATGGCGAGACTGCCGCCCTCGCCGAGAGGCCGTGCACGAGGCGCTCAGGCTGGGCTCGTCGGGGGTGTGGGCCCGCTGCCCTCATGGCTCACCCTGCTTCGCTGTGAGCGTGAACTAACGCTCGACGCGCGGCGTACGCGCTTGATAGAACGGTCTCATGACGGGGGATGAGAAGGCGATCGAGGCGGCCGGGGAGGGGATCCGCGCCGCGCACGGGCAGGCGGCGCCGCCAGCGCTCGTCGAGGTCTCTGGCGATCTCCGCGATCCGGTGATCGCCGGATGGAGCGAAGGCGCAGAGCGCCTCTTCGGGTACGCGGCGGAGGAGGTCCTCGGGCAGAGCCTGCTCGGCACGCTGTCCGGCCGCGGCGGCCGGGAGGCCTTCCGGCGCCTCGCCGAGGACGGCAGCGGCGCGACGCATCGCTGCGAGAGCGCGCGGAAGGACGGGAGCGAGGTCGTCGTCGCGTGGGCCCAGCATCCGCTCCGCGACGGGGCCGGGCGGCCGGAGCGCGCGATCTACGTGGGGCGCCACGTCGAGCGTGACGTCGAGCAGGGCACCTCGGCGCGGGCCCCGGCCGAGGCGGAGCCCGGGGTGGCGCAGCAGATCCTCCGGGCCATCCTCGACCATTTGCCGATCGTCGTGGGCAAGTACGATCGCGAGGGGATCTTCACGTTCCATGACGGCAAAGGGACGGAGGCCGCCGGCGTCAAGCCGGGGCAGCTCCTCGGCGCGAACATCCTCGATCTCTACGGTAGCGACATGGAGGCCTCGTGGGGAATGCGCCGCGCGCTCGCAGGGGAAGCCGCGCGAGACGTCTCCGACGTGCAGGGCGCGAGCTGGGAGACATGGTATATCCCGGTGCACGACGCTCACGGGGAGCCCGACGGCGCTATCAGCGTCACCCTGAACGCCTCCGAGGCGAGGCAGAGAGAGGTAGAGCTCCGGGCGAAGCTGCAGCTCATCGAGAAGCAGCAGAAGGTCATCCGCGATCTCTCGACGCCCATCATCGAGGTGTGGGACAGGGTGCTGACCCTCCCGATGGTGGGCGTCGTGGACAGCCTGCGGCTCTCCGAGGTGATGGACAACCTGCTCTCGGCGATCGTGAGCAAGGACGCTCGGTATGCGATCCTCGATCTCACCGGCGTCGATGCGGTCGATACGCAGACGGCCCGGCACCTCATCGATATGATCGACGCCATCCGGCTCCTCGGCGCGGAGGGGATCGTCACGGGGATCCGGTCGAACGTCGCCCAGACGATGATCTCGCTCGGGGTCGACCTCTCCGGCGTCACGACGGTGGGCAACCTCCGCGCGGGCCTCAAGCTCTGCATGCGGCGCATGGCGGCGACGGGCGAGGCCGTCACCGCCCCGGTGAAGTGCGACGGCGGGTCACGCTCTCAGTAAGGATGCCCGGGGATGTTCACTGCGATCGAATAGAGCGAGTCGGTCGCCGTGATGTAGAGCGTCTTCCGATCGGCCCCGCCGAACGCGACGTTCGACGCCTTGCTCCCCACCTCGATCGTGCCGAGCCTCGCGCCGTCCGGCGTGAGGACCTCGACGCCGCGGAGCCACCCCACGTAGAGGTTGCCCGCGCAGTCGACGCCCATGCCGTCGGCGTCCTGGAGGTTCGAGGCGAACACGGAGGAGGGGCCGGGCGCGCCGCCGTCGTCCAGCGGATATCGCCGGATCTCGCCGCCGAAATCGCCGGCGTAGAGCGTGCGCCCGTCGGGCGCGATCGCGACGCCGTTCGGCTTGGCCATCGTGCCCACGACGCTCACCTCGCCGGACGGCGAGACGCGGTACACGGCCGTCGGCAGCTCCGGCCGGCCGGTGAGCTGGAAGTCCGGATCCGTGAAATAGACGTTCCCGTCGGCCCGGACGGCGACGTCGTTCGGCGAGTTGAACCGCTTGCCCTGATAGGCCTCGGCCACCGTGCGCCGCGCCTTCGTGCCGAGCTCGAAGACGGAGATGCTGCGCGTATCGTGGGTGCACGCGATCAGGTTCCCGTCCGCGGACAGGCCGAGGCCGTTCGTCGAGCTGTTCTCGACGAACACCTCGAACGCGCCCGGAGGCGTGAACCTGTGGATCCTCGCCCGCGGGCCATTGAGCGGCGGCTGGTTCTGCTGCATGAGGTGAATCTCCGAGAAGAACAGCGCGCCGAGCTCGGCGACCCAGACAGGCCCCTCGACGTAGTCGAACCCGCCGCGCACCCGCTGCGCCCCGCGGTTCGCAGGCAGCGGATCGGCCGCATACGGTCCTCCCGGGCAGATCCCCTGGTCGCCGCCGCCGCCCCCGCCGCC
>NZ_JEMA01000415.1 GCF_001589285.1 Sorangium cellulosum
GGCGACGCCTGGGCGGCGTCCGGCGGCGACGGCGCCGCGTCGGTCGGGCGGGGCTCAGGCTGGGAGCGCGCCTCGCCCGCGCGAAGGCAGGCGGCGACGGCGAGCGCGAGGGCGAGGAGTGCGCTGGGGGATCTCACGCGGATGTCGCTGATGCGCCGCCGGGGACGAGGAACGAACGCACGGGCGCCCCCGGAGTTAGCAAATCCGACCGCCCGGCGAAAGCCAGGGCGGCGCGGCGCGCCCGTGCCGCCGACGACATCCGCGTGGCCGCTCCGAGGCCCTCCGCGCGCGCCGCGAGACACGCGCTCACGGCGCGCCCGCGCCGGAGCGCCTCCGCGCGGTGCGCCGGCGCCCGAAGGGCACAAAAAACAGAGCGCCCGTTCGACGGCGGGGGGGGAAGCCGTCACAGGCGCTCTGTCCACCCTGATTAGCAGGAGACGGGCCAAGGTCCAGCCCGGCTCACTTCATGGGGTTAGCCCTAAGGTTGCCCCTGATGCCTTTCAATCCTGAGATTTCTGGTTGCACGCCTGACAGGCAACAGCGCGCCGGAGCGGCGACGCGATCGCCCTCCGGGGCGACCGGTCCGTCGTGGCTCACGGCGGCGCCCTGCCGCGCGCGGGTCGCGCTCCCGCTGCGCTCTCCGCCATGACCTCCTCGCGTCACCCGCCCCCCGGTTGACAGACCGTACATCGTACGTTACGTGGTACGGATGAACTTGCCCGTCCCCCTCGACAGCGACATCCGGCCGTTCCGCATCGACACGCCGCAGGCCGCGCTCGACGACCTGCGCGACCGCCTCGCCCGCGCGCGCTGGCCCGACGCGCTGCCCTCGCTGCCGTCGACGGACTGGTCGTACGGTGTCCCGCTCGCGTACCTGAAGGACCTCGCCGACCACTGGCGCACCGCCTACGACTGGCGCCGGCACGAGGCGCGGCTGAACGAGCACCCGCAGTTCACGACGACGATCGACGGCCAGAACATCCATTTCCTCCACGTGCGCTCGCGCGAGCCCGGCGCGCTGCCGCTGATCGTGACGCACGGATGGCCGAGCTCCGTCGTGGAGTACCTCGACGTCATCGGCCCGCTCACCGACCCTCGCGCCCACGGCGGCGATCCGGCGGACGCGTTCCACCTGGTCATCCCCTCGCTCCCCGGATACGGCCTCTCCGGGCCGACCCGCGAGGCCGGGTGGGGCGCCCGCCGGATCGCCGGCGCCTGGGTCGAGCTCATGCGCCGGCTCGACTACCCACGTTACGGCGCCCAGGGCGGCGACTGGGGCACGTGGATCTCGCGCGAGGTAGGGATCGTCGCCCCCGACAGCGTGATCGGCGTTCACACGAACGGGCTCGTCTCGTGGCCGTCCGGAGACCCCGGAGAGCTCATCGGATTGACGGACGTCGAGCAGGCCCGGCTCGGGGCGGCCGACCACTACATGCGGGAGCTGTACGGCTACAAGAAGATCCAGTCGACCCGGCCCCAGACGCTGGCTTACGGCCTCTCGGATTCGCCTGTCGGCCAGCTCGCCTGGATCGTCGGGGTGCTCAAGGAGTGGACCGACTGCAAGGACACCCCCGAGGACGCCATCGATCGCGATCGCATCCTCACCAACGTGATGCTGTACTGGCTCACCAACACCGCCGGCTCGTCGGCCCGCTCGTTCGTGGAGACGCCGGACACGCCGGACGAGGCCGATCTCGCCGTCGACGTGAGGCCCGCGACCGTGCCGACCGGCGTCGCTGTGTTCCCGCGGGACATCATCGCGCCCATTCGCAGGTTCGCCGCCCGCGACAACAACATCGTGCACTGGTCGGAGTTCGAGCGCGGCGGCACCTTCGCGGCCATGGAGGAGCCCGACCTGTTCATCGGCGACGTGCGCGCGTTCTTCCGCCGCTTCCGCGGCCAGGCGCGCCCGGATTGACAAGAGACCCGCCAGCCCGACCGAAAGGGGTGTTGTTCGCATGAGCGACGTGATGATGATTCCCGTGCTTCCCTGCGTGTCGCTGCCCGAGACGCTGGCCTTCTACGGCGCCCTCGGGTTCGAGGTCACCCACCGGCAGACGACGCCGAACGTCTACGCGGCCACGCGCCGCGGCGACATCCACCTGCACTTCATGGGGATGAAGAAGCTGGACCCGAGGCAGGCGTACACGACGTGCCTGGTGCTCGTCCCCGAGGTCGAGCCCCTCCACGAGACCTTCGCGGAGGGGCTGCGGAAGGCGTACGGCAAGCTGCCCGTCGCCGGGCTGCCCCGGATCTCGCGCATGAGGAAGGGGCAGAGTCGGTTCACGGTTGTCGACGTGGCCGGCAACTCGGTCGTCTTCATCCAGCAGGGCGCGCCGGACGACGACGAGGAGGAGGGCGCGGCAGGGTCGCGGCCCGACGCCCCGTCAAATTCCCACATGGGCAAGGCGCTGCGCGCGGCGGCGCGGCTGCGCGACTTCAAGAACGACGACGCCGCGGCCGCCAGGGTGCTCGACGTGGCGCTCGCCAGGGAAGCGCCGGCCGCCCCGCTGGAGCGCGCGCGCGCCCTCGCGGCCCGGCTCGAGCTCGCCGTCGTCCTGGGCGAAGCGGAGCGCGCCCGCGCTCTGCGCGCCGCGATCGGCGAGGCGCCGCTCTCCGACGAGGAGCGCGCGCAGATCCAGCCGGCGCTGGACGCCGTGGACGCGCTCGAGCGATCGCAGGCGTCCCAGGCGTAGCCGCCTCCCGGCCGCGCGGGATGGATCTCCGCCGCGGACGCACAGGCGCTGCGCGGAGGCCTCTGGCCCGTCAACGGATCCTTCCGTCGACAAGCGCGAGAATCTCGCCCACTGCGCATCACGCACGAAGATTGATAATCCTGCCGACGTGATCGGAATGCGCAGAGACGCATCGAGTCTGCGCGCGAGATCGGGCTTTCCTGCGTTCGCTGGTCCAAGTATGGGAGTCCTGTGTGCGGGCTCTCCCTGGCTCCGGATCGACGCCGGCGTCGCGCGCGCTCGTCGGGTCGGCGCGCCGGCGCGACGGAGCGCGAGGAGAGGTCCGGGAGGCGGCGCCGGGAGAAGTCAGGGCGGCGCGGCGGCCCCCTGTCGGAGAGCCGGACCGAGACAACGCCAGAGAAGGGTCATGACCATGAAGAGGTATCCGATCGTGATCGCGCTCGCCGTCGCAGGGAGCTTCGCGGGCTGCTGGAGCAACGGCGCCGTCCAGCTCTATTCGTGCGACGACCCGTGCTACGGGCTGGAGCTCTACGAGTGCGACGACCCGTGCGTTGTGTGCGAGGGCGGGTGCCTGCCCCCGCCGCCCCTCGGGTTCGACGATCCCATCGTGCTCTGGATGAGCGACGCGTCCGGGGAGGCGCCTGTGCCGGAGTGCCCGGCGGAGGCGCCGTTGCTCGTGTTCGACGGGTACGGCGGCTTCGACGCCGAGCACGCCTGCCCGACGTGCCTGTGCACCGAGCCCTCGTGCGAGCTGCCGCGAGGGCTGACCGGGAGCGCCTCGGCGACGTGCGGCGGGGCGGCGCCCACGTCGTTCGACGCGCCCGAGGGGTGGAGCGGCGCGTGCGCGGCGCCGGCGGCGGTGAGCTCGGGCGAGCTCGGCTCGCTGCGCATCGAGGCGCCGACGGTGAGCGGCTGCGCGCCGGCGATCGATCCAGCAGGCGCGCCGCCCGAGCTGCCCGCGCCGTGGAGCGCCCGGGCGCGCGGCTGCGCGGGCTCCGCGGCCAAGCACACGTGCAGAGAGCCCGGCAAGATGTGCGTGGCGGCGCCCATGCCGCTGCCGACGGGCTCCGCGATGTGCATTCGCTACCTCCGCTCCGGCGCGCCGAAGTGCCCGGAGGAGTACCCCGAGCTGCGCGAGCTCTACCAGGGCTTCGACGACACGCGGAGCTGCACGCCGTGCGGGTGCGGACCGCTCGAAGACAGCGCGTGCGCCGCGCTCGTGTCGGCCTACGAGGACGCGTCTTGCGGGCAGCTCCTCGGCGCAGAGACGGTGACGCTGGCGGGGCCGAAGTGCGTCGCGGGGCCGGACCTGCGGTTCGAGAGCATGGATGCCCGGTGGATCAAGAACGAGCCGGGCTCATGCGCTGCGACGGGCGGAGTCGCCACCGGGGAGGTGACGCCGGAGGGAGCGTCGTTCTTCTGCTGCCAGTCGGACGAGGTCATCGCTGTTCCCTGATGACTCCGCCCGCCGCGGAGGCTCATCACGTGACACGGGCGTGCGCCTGCGTCCCCCGCAGAGCGCGCGCGGCGACCGTCCGAAGAAAGGCGTGACTTCGGGTACCCGGGCGCGCGCTCCGCGCGCTATAAGACCGAATCACGCGAAAGGGAGAGCGGATATGCGAATCGCACGATGGTGCTTCTGGATGGCGCTCGCGGCGAGCGGCTGCGGCGCGTCCGGTGATGGCTCGTCCGCCACGGACAACCGCCCGCGCCCGGGGAGCAGCGGCGACACGGGGAGCGCGGGCGACACGGGGGCCGGCGCGAGCGGCGAGACCGGAGGCGGCGCAGGCGGCCAGGACGACGTGTTCGGCAGCGGCGCCGGGATCGGCGGGGGCGGCACGGGCAGCGGGAGCGGGGAGAGCGGGGAAGGCGAGAGCGGGTGCATCGAGCGGGCGGAGCTCGTGTATGTGCTCTCACAGGACAACGAGCTCTACAGCTTCAGGCCCGATCGCAAGGAGTTCACGAGAATCGGTGTCCTGGGTTGTCAGACCAACATGGATCCGAACTCGATGGCGGTGGACCGCAATGCGGTGGCGTGGGTCAACTACGTGCGGCCCGACGACAGCGCGGGGACGCTGTTCAAGGTCAGCACCGAGGACGCGAGCTGCGAATCCACGTCCGTCGAGCTCTCGCGCGGGTGGTCCCGGCTCGGCATGGGCTTCTCGAGCGACCTCTCGCGCCCGGAGGCGGAGCAGCTCTTCGTGGCCGGCACCACGAGCACGCCGGGCATCGGGCTCGGGAGGATCGACGGCTCGTCGCTGACGCCTGTCGGCGAGTTCAGCGGCTCGCTGCGGGGCAAGTCGGCGGAGCTCACCGGGACCGGCGACGGGCGCCTCTTCGGCTTCTTCACCACCTCGCCGGTCCAGCTCGCCGAGATCGACAAGGAGACCGGCGACATCATCGAGGCGACGCCCCTGCGAGGTATCGAGACCCCGAGCGCGTGGGCGTTCTCGTTCTGGGGCGGCGATTTCTACTTCTACACAGCCCCGCAGTCCGCGTCGCGGACGACGAACGTGAGCCGCTATCGCCCCTCCGACGGATCGATCGACACGGCCTACATGACCAACATCGGCTTCCGCATCGTCGGAGCCGGCGTGTCGACCTGCGCCCCTGTCGAGCAGCCGCGCTGAGCGCCGGCCGCGCGGCTCCGGCCGTGCGCGCCGGCGCGCCGCGCCTGTCGGCCTGCCAGGGACGAGCGCGTCAGTCCTCGGCGTCGTCGCCGAAGAGCACGCCCACCGGGAGCTCGAGGGCGTCGAACGGCTCCGCCCGGACGCGCTCCCCGCGCTCCGCGAGCAGCGCGGTCAAGTAGCCGTCGCGGGTCCACCGCCCCCCGGCTCATCTTCCTGATTCCCGGTTCATCATTTCTCATCGTTTCCCGGTGAGACCAGGAACGGATCGAGCGAATGCGGTCCGGGCGCGACAGGCGTCTACCGCGCTCACGCCGCAGGTGCCATGTTGGAAGCACCGGCGCGGCGCGGAGGTGTTGCGATGCGGATGAGGCTGTTCCCTGTGCTCTGTCTCCTCTCGCTCGGCGCCGCGTGCGGGCCGGCGCCGGCCGCCGACTCCCCTGCTCGCGAGGACATCTTCGGGGCGGCGGGGCCGGGCGAGTTCATCCTGCTCACCGCCACGGGCGAGCTCGTCAGCGCGGATGTCGAGCCGGGGCGCGTCCTCGGGCCGGACGTCACCCTGGGCGTGTACCCTTCGGACAGCGGGCGCGGCGGGCAGGCAGTGCGGGGCATCGCGTTCAACCAGGCGGTGAGCGTCACCGCGACAGGCCAGGGCGCTACCGGCATCGTGGGCGGCATGCCGCTGGAGCTCTCGGTGACCCGGGCAGAGACAGGGCTCCACGCGCGCGGCGTCGTGGCCGGCGCCCTCTCCGACTACCGGCTGGACGACCGACAGCTCACCGGCGTGATCGGGCGCTGCAGCTACGATCTCACCCGATCGGGACGGTACTACGAGGGGGCGCGGAGCTGCGGAGGCCAGCCTCACCAGGTGACCGTCCTGCTGCCCCGCGGGCTGTCGTCGTGGAGCGACGCCGCGCTCGCGACCACCCTGGGGCTGCTCCTCGGCGCCTGAGCGCGTCCCCGGCGCTCGAGCCGCGTCCCCGGCGCCTGAGCGCGTCCCCGGCGCTCGAGCCGCGTCCCCGGCGCTCGAGCCGCGTTCCCGGCGCTCGAGCGCGCAGCCGCCTATCTCGCCGCCGGCGAATGACAGGCCGCGCAGCGGCTGCTAGAGCTCGGGTCAACCCGGCAGCAAGAGCGCCGAAGGCCCGCCGGGCATGGAACGCCGAGCACCGCTCGGCCCCGCGCCGCGGCGTTTTTTCTTCGCGCCCCCCGCGCCGCACCTCCTCTACCGACGTCACGTGACGAAGCCCAGAACCGATGGCAACGCGCCGGGCAGGCCGGCCGCGGCGACCTCACCCAGCCTCCTCGAAGGGCGATCCGCGCCCATCCCTGTCGGACCGCGGCTCGAGGCCGTGCTCGAGCTCGCCTACCGCGCCCGGCGCGCGGTGCTGCTCGAGGGGCCCACGGGGATCGGCAAGAGCGAGCTCGTCCGGCAGCTCGCCGAGCGGCTCGGCATCGCCACCGTCGTGCTCGACCTCAGCCTCCTCGAGCCGCCCGACCTCGTTGGCCTGCCCGTCATCCGGGACAACCGGACCGGCTACGCGGCGCCGTCGGTGCTGCCCCAGGACGGCGCGGGCATCCTGATGCTCGAGGAGCTCAACCGCGCGGAGCGGTACATCCAGCAGCCGGCGCTGCAGCTCCTCAGCGCCCGGCGGCTGCACGAGTACGAGCTGCCCGCGGGCTGGGTGTGCTTCGCCGCCGTGAACCCCGAGTCCGCCGATTACCAGGTGACGCCGCTCGATCGCGCGCTCCGGGCGAGGTTCCTCAACCTGAGCGTGCGCGCGGACCGGGCGTCGTGGCTCGCCTGGGCGCAGGAGAGCGGGATCCACCCGGGCGTGATCGCGCTGGCGCAGGCGCATGAGCGCATCCTGGAGGACGTGCCGCCGCGCACGTGGACGTACGCGTCGCACGTGCTCGGCGCGCTCCGCCCCGAGGAGCTCGGGGACGGCGTGCTGCTGCGCGACGCGCTCGGCGGCTACCTGCCCCCGAGCTGGGTCGAGCTCCTGCTCGCGTCGAAGGAGTCCTGGTCGACGAAGCTGCCGTTCGACCTGCGCGCGCTGCTCGCCGACTACGGCCCGACCTCGCCCGCGGGGAAGACGCTGCGCGCGGCGCGCGAGCGCGGGGAGACCGACCGCTTCGACGAGGTGACAACGCGGCTCGCGCCGCTGCTCGAGGGGCCCGAGGTCGGCGTGCTGGCGGCGCAGCGGAAGCTGTCGCTGGTCGCCTTCGAGGCGCTGCTCGGGGATCTGCCGGGCGACCACCGCGAGCGCCTGCAGGAGGCGCTCGGCGGCAACGCGACGGCGACGCAGCTCGTCGACGTCCGGCCCGAGGAGCTGCTCCAGAACTACGCGGGCAGCGCCGCCGAGCAGAAGGTGCTCGCGTGGCGCGCCGACCCGCTGCGGCAGCACCGGATCGGCCTCGTCGTGACGGCGCTGTCGGCGCACCTCGCGCAGCAGGCGAAGCTCGTGGAGGTGCGGCGGAGCAACGTGGCGCGGGTGTGCCTCGGGCAGCTCCTTGCGCAGCTCCCCGAGCGCTGGGCGCTGCGGCTTGCGGGGGCGCTGAAGAAGCACGGCGTCACGCCGGTCCGGCCGCAATGAGGGGCAGCGGCAGGGACGCCGCGAAGCCGGGGGGCGGCGACCCGGGCCCGGGAACGGCGAAACCGGCGCCTGAGACCGCGGGGCGCGGCGAGGTGCCCGAGGACGCGCTCGCGGCGTGGCTCGACGCCTTCGTGCGCGATCCGGGGTTCCTGGAGCGGTACCCCTGCTACGCGGCGATCCTCGCGCGGCTCGCGCCGGTCGCGGACCCGTCGGTGAAGCGCATGGCTGTCTCGATGTTCGAGGGCCGCTTCTTCCTCCACGTCAACGTGGAGTCGTTCATGAACGAGCCCGTGTTCCTGCGGGGCGTGCTCCTGCACGAGGTGCACCACGTGGCGCTCGGGCACCTCTGCCACCCCAAGTTCGCGGGCGCGGACGAGCCCGAGCTGATGGACCTCGCCCTCGAGATGTCGGCCAACGAGTACATCGAGGAGCCGCTGCCCGACCCGATCCGCTGGCAGCCGTACGCCGCGATCGGCCTGCGCGGCGGCCAGAGCACGCTCGAGCGCTACGACCTGCTCGTGGACGCCGCGCGGGAAGGCAAGCTCCCGCAGCGGGGCGGCGAGGCGGTCGACGACCACCGCGTGCTCCGCCGCCCGTCGCGGGAGCCGGGGGCGGTGGAGCAGACGCGGCAGCTCCTGCTGCGCGCCGCCGAGGAGGCGAGCGCGCTCGCGGGCGACGGCGACCCCGTGGACGTGCCGGGCCTGCTGCTCGCGGGCAAGACGCCCGGCCGGCTCATCGAGGAGCTCACCGACGTGCTCGGCCCGCGCGCGCACCCCCTCGACTGGAAGACGGCGCTGCGGATGTTCGTGGCGAGGGAGCGCGCGCCGGTGCACACGTACGCGCGGCCCAACCGGCGCTTCCCGGGCCGCATCGGCGAGGTGCCCGGCAGGACGTACGCGCCCCGGGCGATCGCGAGGCCGTCGGTGCTCGTGGCGATCGACACGTCGATGAGCATGCGCCGCGAGGAGCTGGAGGAGATCGCCCGGCAGCTCCAGGCGATGAGCGAGGTCGCGCGCATCACCGTGGCCGAGTGCGACACGGAGGTGACGCGCGTGTACGCCTTCGAGGGGCGGCTCGGCGACGTGGCCGGCCGCGGCGGGACCGACCTGCGGCCTGTGTTCGCGCCGGAGTTCCTGGCGGCGCGCAGGGTCTCCGGCGTTATCTATTTCACGGACGGCGCGGGGCCCACGCCGCCGGCGCCGCCGCCGCTGCCGGTGCTCTGGATCCTGACGAAGCCGCTCGAGTTCGCGTGCCCGTGGGGCGAGCGGGCGTGGCTGGAGAGGAAGCCGCGGCGGGGGTGAAGGCCGCGCGCAAGAAGGGCGCGGCCGGGTCGAGGAAGGGCGTCTGACCGAGGCGCGTGCCGGTCGGGCGGCTGGTGATGACAGGGCGCGCATCAGCGGCAGGGAGCGTCGTGGCACGTACGAGCAGGAAGAGGGCCGTGCAACCTGGGACAGCCGCAGCCAGGCGCGGCCAAGGCGCGCCTGTCGGCGGCGACGAGGATCCGCCGCACACAGAGTTCTATGACGGCTGGGTCGAGGAGAGCGCCGAGCACCTGAACGCCGAGCTCCGGAAGCTCCGCCGCCTCGAGATCCTGGAGCTCGGAAACGAGCTGGAGAGCACGCTCCGGGACACCCTCAAGGATTTCCTCCCGCAGCGCGTGGGCATGTGTCGCGGTTGGGTGGTGGACAGCACCGGGCGGAAGCAGGGCGATGACATCATCATCTACGACGCCGCGCGCTTCCGCGCGCTGCGCCGGCTTCGAGAAGACCGCGGCATGGACAGGAAGGGGCGCGTGCCGGCCGAGGCGGTGCTCGCGTACATCGAGGTCAAGCACACGCTCTACGTCCAGGAGACGGTGCCCGTGAAGCACCGGGGTCAATCCCTCGAGAAGGCGTGCAGCCAGGTGGCGGCCCTGAAGAGCTTGCGGCGCGACGCCGTGCCGCTGGACATGATCGCTCCGAGGCTCGTGTTGCCCCCGGGGACCATCCAGCGTCGCCCGGGCTTCCCCGCGATCCGCAACCCCTGGTACGCGGCCGTCTGGGCCTTGAATCTCCGGGTCGACAGGCACCTCGAGCACGACCCGGCCGAGGCCGTGAGGCGGCGCATCGCTGCCATCCAGCAGGCCGGCACCCGCGCCGAACACCTCCCCGACGTGATCGCCGCGGACACCGTCCTGATGACGCCCGCGATCTCCACCGCGGGGGCCCTTGAATCACGGCCCTTCATCACGCCCGACACGGAGCTCGTGTTCACGAACGGCATCGAGGCGCTGGGGGCCGCCATGAAGCACCTCGCGTGGGCGATCGATGACATCCTGCTCGGCGAGATCCCGTGGAGACGCATGCTCCACGAGCAGCTCCGGAGGGCGGAAGACGAGCACGGCAACGTCCGGCTCGAGCTCATCGACCCCGCCGGCGACCCGCGCATGTCGCCTCGTCCCAGGGACTGAACGGAGACGGCGCGCCTGCGGCAGGGCGTCCCACGCCGCCACAACGCTTACATTTGGCTATCTTCACGCACCTGAAACCCCATAACTTGCCGGCAAGTGGCAATTATTTAGGAAGATCTACAAAGGCGATATAGATCACTTATCTGTGTCGGGACGTGCCGCGCGGGCGAAGAGCAGTAGCGGGAACCTGTCGGAGCCGAGCTCGAGGGGCAGCGGCGTGGTGCTCGATTCGCTGGAGGCCGTGATCCATGCCAGCGCCTCCCGGAGGGAGTGGCGTCGGCTCGCCGAGGTCACGGGCATGTCGGCGATGCCGGGCGCGGGCACGAGCGCGAGGAATGTCGACTACGCGTCGTACTTCTATGCGCTCCCGACCGGCGGGATCGGGCCGCTGTACCTGGTCGGCGATCTACGCCCCTCGCCCGGCGCCGAGGCGAACGCGCGCCTCAAGCTGCGCTGGGAGCTGTTGCCCGAGGGGCCGACGCCGCAGCGGATCAAGAGCTCCAGCCGCGCTGTCGGCGGGTGGCCCGAGGTGCTGCGACGCCTCTCGGCGGACTGGCCAGGGACGCCGGGGAAGGAGGCCGTGAGCGTCGAGGTGACGGCGACCTTCGTTGTCGACGAGGCGGCTCACGTGCCGGTTCCGGCGCTCAGGCTCAAGCCGAAGCCGGTGCGCCAGGGCGGACACCAGCTGGCCCAGACAGCTGTCGCGTGGTCGATCCACCCGCCGAGCGGCCCGGTGCACCGGCTCTCTGTCGCGCGGCTCCGCGAGGGGGAGCTCGTGGTCGCGGCCTCGGGGCGCCATACGCTGCCGCTCGGCCCGGACATGGCAGCAGCGCTGGAAGGTGCGGTATGGCGAGGCGTCGACACGTTCCTCAGGGCGCCGTGACCCGGACGAACCGCCGCGCGCCACGCCAGCCGTCCAGGAACTGGACCGAGATCGATCCCAAGCCGCCGTCCTCCAGCGCCGGCGAGCCGGAGTTCATGATGCTGACGCTCGACGCCGTCGACAGGCACGCAGACCCGGCGGACACGAGGACGCCCGCGGACAACGAGCAACGCCTCCTCGATCTGGAGCAACGATTCGAGAGCTTCCGACGGCGGATCGAGCGACGCGTCGGCATGCTCGCGCAGCAGGTCAGGAGCCTTCGGCGCGACGTGGACCGCCGCGGCGGCGAGACGGCGTAGGGCGCTCGGCGGACTGGCCGAGGGGCGCCGGCGACGGCGCGACGAGCGGCTCGACAAGGTTGGGCTCGCCGAGCCACGGACGTCCCGCCCGCCGGCCCCTCCAGGGGGGCTGGGGTGCCAGCAGGTCGGCTCCCCCTGCACGCGGGCGACCCGCTTCGTGAGGTACGCGCGGCGCTCCATCCGCCAGCGCACGTTCGCCGGGCGGACGTCGAGCCGCCCGAGCCTCGTCCGCAGCGCGCCGTGCGAGGTTCTCGCCCGACGCCCTTTCGTGGCGTTGCGACACGAGGTCCCCAGTCGAATCGACTCCCCTGCAATGAGCCGATCGTGAGCCCACGCCCCTAGTCCCGCAGGGCAGAGATCCTGCCAGGGATCTGCCTCGAGAGAGGAGAGAGAGCTCGACGCGAAGCCGCCGAGAGCCCAAAGACGCAAGAATGCATGGATATCGTTCTTTCTTGCACCCTGGCGTCTTTGCGCCTTGGCGCTGAAATCTCTCTCCGGATCGCTGGCCGGACGCCTGGCGGACGGAACTAGGGCCGCGCGCGCCGTGGCGCAAGCTCAATAGCGCTGAACCAGGACGCGCGACGCACGCGACCGACTCATTACGATCACGAATCGAATTTTGTCACGCAACATGCACATTCAGCCCGTTGCATGATCGGGAGCAAATTTCTCCGTGCGACTCACCCGCGCTTGCGGGCGGTGAACTGGCGCAGGCCGATGGAGCACCCGACCGTGCCCTCGGCGTCCCGGAGCGCCTCGACGGCGTCCAGGAAATCACGACGCACGCGCTCGACCTCTCCGGGGGAGAGATAGTCCATGTCGTAGGTCAGGAGCATCAGCTCCCAGAGCCGCGCTGGAGCCTCCCGCCGGGAGACGACCAGCTCCTCCACGCGCGCGTCCGAGAACCCCGCGGCCTCATCGAGATGGGCCAGCAATGCCTGCGACGACGCGAAGGTGGGATGGACGAGCTGGAGCGGCGGTCGACCCGCCGCGCGCAGGGTCCGGCGCAAGGACCCGACGAAGCACGCGAAGCCATCGCTCGGCGCGGGTCCTCCATCCACGATCGCCGAGAACACGCCCCCCGGCCGCAGCACGCGGTGGATCTCGGCGATCACGCTCGCTGGATCGCCCATGAGCATCAGCGCCATGTGGCTGAGCGCCACGTCGACGGACGCAGGCGGAAGCGAGATCGCCTGGGCGCGCTCGTTGAGCAGCAGGACATCCGGCCCGAGCCGTCGCGCAGCGACGGCCAGCTCGTCTGCGGACATGTCGAGCCCGATCCGCGTCGCGCACGATCCGCGGCGCAGGCGGATCCGCTCGAGCAGCAGGCCATCGCCGCACCCCACGTCCAGCACGACGGCCTCGTCCCCCTCGGGGACGAGGGCGGCGAGCCGGTCGTAGGAGTCGCCGCCTTCAGGCGTCCGAGCGGGGCCGAAGAACTCGGAGGTCGCCCCGGCATGGGACCGGTGAAAATCGAGAAGGAAGCGCTCGTTCGGCGAGAGGGCGGCGGCATCCATGGCGCGAACGTATCACCGTCGCGCGCGGAGGAAGGGCGAGGAGCGGACACGCGAACGCGCGTCGAACGCGGCATGGTTGCCTCGCGCTGTGCCGCCGCGGTCGATGCAGCGCCCCTCGGAAGGGTGGCGGCCTGGCCCTCACTTCACCTGGAAGTGCAGCGCCCGCGCCTCGACCGACATGCCGCGCGGATCGACCGGCACATAGAAGTACACCTCTTGCTCGGATCGCTTGCCGAGGTAGTCGATCGTCGCCTCGACGCGCTCCGGCTGCGGGGCCCCCGGCGGCGTGTACAGGAGCTCCACGCCGAGGTCGCTCAGCATCTGCCTGCCCTGGTTCTTCACCCGGACCGGCAAGACCCACACGTCGCCGTGCCGCTCGGCCCGATCGGGCAGCGCCCGAGCCTCGGGCACCATCGATCCCTCGGGGCCCGTCAGCCCCGCGACCACCAGGAACACGACCAGGCCGAGGATCAACGCCGCGCTGACCGCGACGGAGACCCACTCGGCCAGGCGCCTTCCGAGCCGCCGGCCCTCGCCGGCGCCGCCGGAGCCCTTCCCCTGCCCTCGCGCCTCGCTCATACGACCAGCCTCCCCGCCGCGCCGCCGACGATCGCCGGCAGGCCGAGGGTGACCACGCAGGCCACCAGCGTGGGCAGATCGCTCGTCGCCTCGCGCTCCCCGACCAGGCCGAGCAGCGCCAGCGCGACAAGCAGCGACACGGCGCACGTCATCAGCGTCTCGAACCCCCGGCTCTGGAACAGGCTCTTGACGTACACCTCGTGCCGCTCGAACCCCGAGGCGAACAGGATGACGTAGCACAGCGCCACGCTCGCCCCGAGGATCGCGAGCTGCCGCCAGGGCGAGAGCCGCGACGCGATCAGCACGACCTCCTCCGTCGAGGCGATGTTCAGCGTGAACAGCAGCGAGCCCGCGGCCGCGGCCGAGAAGTCCCGCAGATCCGCCCTGAGCTGCAGCGCCTCCGGATCGCCCTGCGGGGGCTTCTCCGCTTCCTCATCATCCCCTGTGCGCGATTTTTCCCGGACCTGCGCGTTCGCGAACGCCACCCCGAGGCTCACAGCGGCCGCCTGCAGGATGATCTTGCCGACAACCTCGCGGGGCGCGCGGTCGAGGGTGATCTCGCCGATCAACGCCAGGACCGCGGCCGAGACGGCGATCCCGATCCCGACCGACGTCACCGCTTCCAGGGCGACGCCGAAGAGCGTGTCCTCGTGCCGGAAGCCGGACTCCAGCGAGCACAGGAAGGTCACGACGAGCGTCAACGCGAGGATCCCCACGAGGTGCCACGCCGGGAGCATCATCCCGTGGAACCACATCTCCATCGTGTAGAGCAGCGGCATCCCCACGATCGCCCCGCCGGCGATCGCCCCGGTGAGGTCCTTCGCCTCCCGGCGCCACCCGTGCGGATCGCTCTTCTGCTGCGCTCTCGGTTCGGCCACGTCGCGCCGCACGTTGTACACCATCTCCGGCCGGCCGCGCGACGCGGGCGACGTGGGCCGGAGGGCGCGGCGGGCGTCCGCTGCTGCGCGCGCGCCGCTACTGCGCCCGTCGAAGCGTGGCCACGCCCTTCCAGGGCGGCGTCTGCGCGTAGACGATGAGCTCCTTCTCGCCGGAGAACTCGCACACAGCCTCGTAAGCGACCCCCGCCTCGTCGTAGGAGATCAGCTTGAACCGGTTCCACGCGGGCTCGCGGATCTCGTAGGCGCGGTCGACGTGGAGGCCGGGCGAGTCGGCGAGGATGCGCTGGCCGTCGAAGCGGATGACCAGGTGCGCGTACTGGAACTCGAGCATCGACGCGAGCATCGGCTCGAGCGGCATCTCGGGATCGAAGCGGACGAGCCGGAACGTGCCGCGCAGGCGCGCGTCGATCGAGGCGATCTCGGCGGCGGCCCCGCCGGAGCCCTGCGCGCCGCCGGAGCCGCAGCCGGCGGCCGGCGCGCCCAGGGCGGCGCAGGCGACCAGGACGAGGCGGAGAGCGCGGAGCGGCCTGGGGTGACGCGACGAGGACCGGCTCTCCAGGGGTGACATGGGCGGAGCTTAGGGCTGGCGGGCGAGCTGCGCAAAGCGGAGCCGAGGTGCGGCCGAGGGCGACGGCCGCGCGGGGCGAGCGACGTCACCGCGCCCGCGACAAGCCCTGCCGGGCGGCTTGCGGCGATCCAGCGCCCTCCCCACAATGAACGGGCGAGCCGATCAGCTCACGACGCCCGTGGGACGGCGCCGCGCCGCCGCGGCCTGCCTGAGCAGCTCGCCGGGGGGGCACCATGGCAGAGGTCGTACGAGGCACGGACTGGGTCGCACGTCTGCCCGAGCGCGCCTGCGCGGCGCGCGAGGACGCGGTCCTCGAGGCGGTGCAGGGCGGCCTGCTGGCGCCCATCTGCTGGGCGCCGGTGCACAGCGAGCACGGCGAGCACCGCGCGACCTTCCTCGTCAGCGCGGACGCGCTCCGCATCGGCGACGCGGAGGACTCGGTCCGGATCAACGCCTCCGCGCGGACGACGCAGCGCCTCGCGGATCGGCTCGAGTGCGCGATGCTGACGACGCGCCTCTGCGACCTCGTCTGGGAGCAGGCCAGCGTGCGGATCCCGCCGTGCATCGGCGCCCCGGACCCGACGATGGCGAACACATCGCGCATGCTGGAGCACCACCGCCGCGTCGAGGAGCAGGTCGCCGGGCGCGCCGGGCTCATCGAGAACGTCGGCAAGCACTGGGTGCTCACGAACCGCCTCGCCGGGAGCCGCGACAGGGCCGCGAACTACGGCTGGTACGATCCGAAGGCCGCCCACCGGCACGGCCAGCACGCGCTGTGGCAGCCGCCCGGGCTCGCGCACGACCTGGATCACGTGGACTACTCGCAGGTCGTCCGGCTCGTGCGCCGGCGGTGCACGGTGGACGGCGCCGAGCGCGACATCCTGGAGGTCATGACCGACCCGGCGCTCGCGGGCCTCGTCTCGTCCGAGGGCCCCCTGCGCGTCCTGCGGCAGCCGGGGGTGCCGGAAGCGGCGGTGGCATGAGCGCCGCCCCCCGGGGCCCGGGGGGCGCGGCGCTCAGCGGTTCACGAGCGTCATGCCGGGCTCCGGGTACCGGAGGCCGGCGGCCGCGCCCTTCGGCATCACCTCGTCGAGGCGCCGCAGGTCGCCCTCGGTGAGCGCGATCGACGCCGCGGCGGCGTTCTCCTCGAGGTAGCTGCGGCGCTTCGTGCCGGGGATGGGGACGATGAAGTCCCCCTGCGCGAGCACCCACGCGAGCGCGAGCTGCGACGCCTTCACGCCCTTCTCCCGGGCGATGTCCTCCACCTTCGCGACGAGATCGAGGTTCCGCTGGAAGTTCTCGCCCTGGAAGCGCGGCGAGGCGCGGCGGTAGTCGTCCGGCGCGAGGTCCTCGAACCGCTTGATCTGCCCCGTGAGGAAGCCGCGGCCGAGGGGGCTGTAGGCGAGGAAGCCGATGCCGAGCTCGCGGCACGTGGCGAGCACGTCGTCCTCGGGGTCGCGCGTCCAGAGCGAGTACTCGGTCTGCACCGACGCGAGCGGGTGCGCCGCGTGGGCGCGCCGGAGCGTCGCCGAGCCCGCCTCCGAGAGGCCGATCGCACGCACCTTGCCGGCCTTCACGAGGTCCGCCATCGCGCCGACGCTGTCCTCGATCGGCGTCTTCGCGTCGACGCGGTGGAGCTGGTACAGGTCGATCACGTCGACGCGGAGGCGCCGCAGGCTCGCGTCGCACGCCTTGCGGATGTACTCCGGCGAGCCGTCGATGCCGCGGACGTTGGGGTCGCTGGGATCGCGGACGACGCCGCACTTGGTCGCGAGGACGACGCGATCGCGCCGGCCCTCGATGGCGCGGCCGACGAGCTCCTCGTTCGTGAAGGGACCGTACATGTCCGCTGTGTCCAGCAGCGTGACGCCGAGCTCGATCGCGCGATGGATCGTGGCGATCGACTCGGCCTCGTCGCGGTCGCCGTAGAAATCGCTCATGCCCATGCAGCCGAGGCCGAGGGCGGAGACCTGGAGAGGACCAAGCTTGCGCGTGTGCATCGTGTGCCTCCTTGGCGCCGCGGCGAGGGGCCGCGGCGCTTCGACGCGGGCCACCGTAAGAGTCATGGCGCGCTCGAAGCAAGAGAGCGGGCAGAGCCGCTGGGTGCCCGCTTCGGGAAAAAAATTCGAGAGGCGCGTAGGGAGGGCCAGCCGGGGCGCGTCTCACCCCCAGAAGCCGGCAAGAACAGGCTGGCCCTTGCACCAAGGAGCACGACCAAGATGAACCGCCCCCTCTTCTCGAACACCGCCCGCAGCACGATCCGTCGCCTCGTCCTCGGCACCTTCCTCTCGGCGGCCGTGCTCGCCGGCGGCGGAGCGGCCTACGCCGCGGACGGCGCGCAGGGCACGGCCGCGCCGCGCCACGACAAGGACGCGCGCCGCGAGCACCGCCCCAGGGATCCGGCCCGCATGATCAAGCGCTTCGACAAGAACGGGGACGGCAAGCTGGCCGTCTCGGAGCTGCCGGAGAAGGCGCAGAAGCGGCTGGCCACGGCGGACACGAACAAGGACGGCGCCCTGTCGGCCGAGGAGCTCAAGGCGCACGCCGAGCAGCACAAGAAGTCGCGCGAGGGGAAGCAGAAGGAGCGCTTCGCCCAGAAGGACAAGAACCGCGACGGCTTCCTCACGAAGGACGAGGTGGGCGAGGAGCGGTGGGAGCGGCTCAAGGCGGCGGACGCGAACCGCGACAACAGGCTGACCGCGGACGAGCTGCGCGCGGCGCGCCGCGCCCACAAGCAGCCGCGCAAGCAGCCGGCAGCGCGGTAGCACGGCGGTGAGAGCGCGGCGCGGGCCGGCGAGATCAGCCGCCCGCGCCTCGCTTCCGCGGGCGCCTGGGAAAGAGGGGCAGTTGCTGCTCCAGCACCTGCTTCCGCCAGGCGAGCAGCGTCTGCGCGCGCCGGCGCGCCGTCTCCTTGCCGATGCCCGCGGTGAAGCGGAAGATGCGCCGCGCGAGCGCCGACAGGGTGGGCGCCGCCGGATCGAAGAGATCGGGCGCGACCTCCTTCACGACGTCGCACGCGAAGATCGCGCGCCGCAGGTGCGCCCGCTCGTCGGGGGTGCCGGCCGGGGCGGCGAGCAGCGCGCGCCCGGCGGGCGTTATCGAGGCGTCGTCGTCGCCGAGCCATCCGAGCACGCGCGCGGCCGCGAGCGCATAGCCGACGTGGCGCAGGGAGATGCCCGTCTGCTCCACGATCTGCTCCCTCGCGGCCGCGCCTGCCGCGAGCGCGTCGAGCACGCGCCGCACGTTCGCGAGGTTGTCGGCCTGGGGGATCTCGGCGCTGCGCAGCAGGCGGGTCGGCGGCATGGGCAACAGGGGACCCCCGGCCCCGGCCGGGAGTCGACACCATAGCGCGCACGGGAGCAGCGCGGACGACGAACGCGCCGGCCTGGGTCCGGGCGAAGGACCCCGCCGCCGGGGGAGGCCCCGGCGGCGAGGCGGGGCGGGGTCTTAGCGGCCGCGGCAGCCGTTGTCGTGGTGGCCGTGGTGACCGCCGTGGTCGCCGCCGCCACAATCGACGTCATCGCGGTGGGGAGCGCAGAGGCGACCGTTGTTGTACGCGTCGAGCTTCTCGGCGAGCGGCTCGCCGGTCGTCCACGGCGAGTTGCAGCGGCTGTCCTTGACGTTGCTGCCAAGGCGGTTGCGCCGGAGCCACTCATCCGCCGCGGCGATTGTGCGCTCGATGCAGCTCGACTGGTTGCCGATACCGACGTTGAGCTTGGCCACGATGAGGTGCTTCGCGAGGATGTACGTGACGTCGCCCCGGGTCGGGCGGCCGATGATGTCGAGGAGCTGAGCCTTCGTGTACGTCTTGCCGCCGATGGTCAGCTTCGAGACCTTCCACGCGTTCGGGTGGTTCTTCCAGTAGCCGGGGGTGCCTGTGCCGGGGGACGCGCACTGGCAGGCGCCGCAGTCGGCCGCGCAGCTCGAGCAGTCCTCGACGCCCGCCTTGCAGACCCCATCGCCGCAGACAGGCGGACAAGCGCCGCAGTCGGCCGCGCAGCTCCCGCAGGTCTCGCCGACCTCGCAGACGCCGCTGCCGCAGACAGGCGGGCAGATGCCGCAGTCGCTCGGGCACTCGAGGCAATCCTCGCCGCCCTCGCAGACGTCGTTGCCGCAGACAGCGGGGCAAGCGCCGCAATCGCCGGCGCAGTTCGCGCAGTCCTCGCCTGTCTCGCAGGCGTCGTTGCCGCAGACGGCGGGGCAGGCGCCGCAGTCGTCCGAGCAGGTGCCGCAGTCCTCCCCGGCCTCGCAGGCGCCGTCGCCGCAAACGGGCGGGCAGGCGCCGCAGTCGGCGCTGCAGCTCCCGCAGGTCTCGCTCGGGTCGCAGGTGCCGTCGCCGCACACGGGCGCGCAGACGTCGCAATCGGCGCTGCAGCTCCCGCAGTCCTCGCCGACCTCGCAGGCACCGTTGCCGCAGAGCGGCGGGCAGACGCCGCAGTCGACGGCGCAGGTCGAGCAGCTCTCGTCGCCGCCGCAGACGCCGTTGCCGCAGGAGAGCTGGTAACCGAAGTCGGCGTCGAGCAGGTCCTGCGTCCAGCCCAGAGACACCGTGCCCACATTGTCGAGCCCGCCGTCGGGATCGGCCGACGGCTCCTGTCCGGCGAGCGGGCCGCTCTCCATGAAGTTGTCGGCGGTGATCACCACCGAGTAGGTGCCCGCCNTCCATGAAGTTGTCGGCGGTGATCACCACCGAGTAGGTGCCCGCCGGGAGCGAGTCGAAGAGGTAGAAGCCGGGCT
>NZ_JEMA01000416.1 GCF_001589285.1 Sorangium cellulosum
CGGGCACGCCGCGCGGCGCGGCCGCCGCCCGCCCTGCGGCCGCGCGTCGCAGGCCAAAACTTGGCCACCGGCCCGGCTGTCCGGCATCCCCGGGTCATGGATGCCCGACAGCGAAGCTCCGCGATCCAAGCCCCCGCTCGCGGCCCCCTCCCGCTTGCCCTGGCTGTCGCCGCCCTCGCATTGCCGGTCCTGCCGGCCTGCAGCAGCGGGGAGACCGCCACGCCCGAGGGGATCGTCAGCCTCTCCGGCGCCGCGCCCCAGACGGCCGCCGAGAACGACCCGGCCACCCTCCCGCGCCCCGACGGGCCCCGCATCGGCGCCGTGCAGATGGTCGCGCCCATCTACGAGAAGGCGGACCGCCGCTCGGCCAAGCTCGGCTACCTCCGCGCGGGCGGGACGGCGCCCCGCGGGGAGAAGCCGGTCGCGTTCGACGACTGCCAGGGCGGCTACTACCGCGTGCTGCCCGCCGGGTACGTCTGCGCGGACGGCGACGCCACGATCGACATGCAGCACCCGATCCTCCGGGCGCTCACGCGGCGGCCCGACCTGTCGAAGCCGATGCCGTACCCGTACGCGTTCGTCCGGGCGATCGCGCCGAACTACTACCGGATGCCGTCCAAGAAGGAGCAGCTCCAGTACGAGATGAGCCTCGAGCGGCACCTCCGCAGCTACAAGAAGCTCAAGAAGAAGTGGGACGAGGTCAAGGTCGGCGCCAACGACGTGCCGCTCGACGCGCAGGGCAACGCCGTCGGCGACCCGCCCGCCGAGCCGCCCGAGCTCGGCGACAGCGAGCTCTTCGGCGGCAACGGCAGCGACGAGATCCCCTGGTTCTTCAAGGGCGGGCGGCAGCTCCCGAACATCTCGTCCTTCAAGGTCCCGGGCTACGCGATCATCACGAACCGGATCGCGCGCAAGGCGGGGCTCGCGCTCGTCGACACCTTCATGGGCGACAACGGGCGGCGCTTCGCGCTGACCACCGACGCGCGGCTCGTGCCCACCTCGAAGCTCAAGCCCGCGCGCGGCTCGACGTTCCACGGCGTCGACATGACGAAGGGCTGGGAGCTGCCGCTCGCGTTCGTGCACCGACAGGACGCGAAGCGCTACGACATCTCGGGCGGCGAGATGGAGAAGGCGGGCGATCTGCCCTGGCACACAGCCGTGCAGCTCACGGGGCGCTCGAAGAAGGTCGGCGGCGCGCGCCTGGTCGAGGCGAAGGACGGCACGTGGGTGCGCGACTCCGACGTCGCCATCGCGGTGAAGCCCTCGGAGCTGCCGTCATTCGCGCAGGGGAACGTGAAGTGGATCGACATCTCGATCCTCACCCAGACGCTGATCCTCTACGAGGGCAAGACGCCCGTCTACGCGACGGCGGCGGCGACGGGCCGCGACGGGCTCGGCGACCCCAAGAAGACGTTCTCGACGGTGCGCGGGACGTTCCGGGTCCGCGACAAGCACGTCACGACGACGATGGACGCGCACGAGGTCGACAACAAGTTCGAGCTCCGCGACGTGCCGTGGGTGCAGTACTTCGAGGCGGGCTACGCGATCCACGCGGCGCCGTGGCACGACGACTACGGCAAGCCGCGCAGCCACGGGTGCATCAACCTGTCGCCGATCGACGCGCGCCGGGTGTTCCTGTGGACCGATCCGCCGGTGCCGGAGGGGTGGCACGGGGTCACCGCGGGGAAGGCGACGGGGGAGGGGACCATCGTCCACATCCATCCCTAGGCGGGCACGCCCTCCGCGGGCCTGCGGTGAGGGGCTCGGGATGCGAGGCGCGGTGTCAGTCCTCGTCGGCCTCGGCCTTGAAGCCGCTCTCCTTGATGACCTTGTCCTGCACCACCGGCGGGCAGATCTCGAGGTGCTCGACGCTCATCGTGAACGTGCCTTTCCCCTGGGTCATGCTCTTCAGCTTCGACTCGTACTCGAGCACCTCGGCGAGCGGGACGAACGCGTTCACGACCGTCTGGCTCTCGATGGAATCGGTGCCGATGATCCTGCCGCGTCGGCTGTTGATGTCGCCGATGATGTCGCCCATCGTGGCGCTCGGCACCGTCACCGAGAGCCGCACGATCGGCTCGAGCAGCACCGGGGCGCACTGCGCCGCGGCGGCCTTGAAGGCCTTGCTGCCGGCCATCTGGAAGGCCGCGTCCGACGAGTCGACGTCGTGGTACTTGCCGTCGGTGAGCCGCACCTTGACGTCGACCATCGGGTAGCCGGCCAGGACGCCCTTCGACATCGCCTTGACGATGCCCTTCTCGACCGAGGGGATGAACTGCCGCGGCACGGCGCCGCCCACGACCGCGTCCTCGAAGACGAAGCCGCCGCCGCGCGGCATCGGCTCCATGTCGATGTAACAGACGCCGAACTGGCCGTGGCCGCCGGTCTGCTTCTTGTGCTTGCCCTCGACGCCCGCGGCCCTCCGCGTGATCGTCTCCTTGTAGGCGATGTGCGGCGGGCCGAGCCGGCAGTCGATGCCCACCCGCCGGCGGATGCGCTCCACCGTGATCTCCAGGTGCAGGGCGCCCAGGCCCGAGACGACGAGCTCGCGGGTCGACGCGTCCTGGTGCACGCTGAGCCCCGGGTCCTCCTCGGTCAGCCGGTGGAGCGCGTTGCCGACCTTGTCCTCGCCGCCCTTCGCGTCGAACCGCACGCCGCGCGAGAACAGGGCCGGCGGCAGCTCCGGCGCGCCGAGCTGGAACGGCTGCCTCTCGTCGCAGATCGTGTGCCCGCTCAGCGTCGCCTTCAGCTTGTGGAGCGCGACGATGTCCCCGGCCCGCGCCTCGTCCACCTGCCTGTGGTCCTTGCCGACCACCGTGTGGATCTTGCCGAGGCGCTCCGCGGCGCCGGTGCTCGCGTTGATCAGCGTGGCGTCGGGCCGCACGGCGCCGGAGAGCACGCGCGCGAACGACGTGCGGCCGGCGTGCGGATCGATCGACGTCTTGAAGACGAACGCCGCCGCCGGCGCGTCCGCCGACGCAGGCCGCTCCGCCGGCTGCGGCGGGGCCCCGGGCTTGCCGCTCGGGACGACGCCGCTCCACGCCGGGTGCTCGGTCGGCGGCGGCACGAGCTCGACGACGCCGTCGAGCAGCGCGGCGACGCCGCTCGGGCGCACCCCGGAGGCGAAGTAGACCGGGACGAGGACCCCCGTGCGGACCGCGGCGCGGAGCCCCTGATCGAGCTGCTCCTGCGTGAGATCGCCCTCGTTCAGGTAGCTCTCGGTGAGATCGTCGTCGCTGCCGGCGACGTCGTCGACGAGCTTCCCCCGCGCGCGCTCCACGGCGGCCGCGACGTCGGCCGGCACGGGGGAGCCCGCGGCCGCGGCGGGCGCCTCGGGCTTGTCGAGCCAGGCCTTCCGCGTGCGGATCGCGACGACCCCCCGGTACTGGAGCCCGTCGCCGACGCGCTCCTCCATCACCGCGAGGGGCGCCTTGAGGCGCGCGCGGACGTCGGCGAGCACCTCGTCGGGACGCGCGTTCTCGGCGTCGACCTTCGTGACCACGATCATGCACGGCAGCCTCGCCTCCCTCACCCAGCCGAAGACGCGCTCGGTGATCGGCTGCACGCCGTCCTTGCCGCTCACGACGAGGATCGCCGCGTCGACCGCCGCGAGGGCGAGCCGCGTCTCGGCGAGGAAGCTCCCCTCTCCCGGCGTGTCGACGAGGTTGATCTTCTTTCCTCCCCAGGAGAGGTGCGCGACGCTCGCCTCGAACGAGCAAGCGTGCTCTTTTTCCTCGGCCGTGTCGTCGAGGACACTCGTTCTGTCGTCCACCTTGCCGAGCTTGGCTGTCGCCTTCGCGACGTACAGCAGCGCCTCGGCAAGCGATGTCTTCCCAGCCCCCTTGTGTCCGATGATTGCAACGTTCCTGATGTCCCCTGCCTCAGTCGTTGTCATCCCTCGTTCGTATCAACCCCCGTCGGCAACGAGAAGGCCGGTACGCGATTTTCGCGGCGCTTTCCTCGGCGCGCGCGGACAGCGACGACGTGCGCGTCGCTCACCCGAGCTCTGCCGCGACGCGCTGCGGCGTACTCGAGTGGACAGCGCGTGTCCGGTGTTGCCTGAGCGGCGCTCGGGCGCGGCGCCTCGGTGCGCGACATGAGCGCTCTGCGCCTCGCGCTCCAGATGGCGCTCGGCATCGCGCTGCCGCTCGCGCTCCAGCTCTGGGACCGCCGGCGACTCACGACGGAACAGCGCAATGCCTGCTGGAACGGAGCGACGTGGGGCGCCGCTCTCTACGCGTTCGGCCCGCTGTCCATGCTCGGGTGGTGCTGGGTCACGCGCGGCGTCCAGCGCGGGCGGCCGACAGCGCGCTGGACACGCCGCCGGCGCGCGGCGACGGCGCTCGGGCTCGGCGTCGCGTCCGCCTCGGCGATCGTCCTGGTCATCAGCGGCATCGACTACCTCGTAGCGCTCGCGCTGGGGCTCCCGCCGTGAGCCGAGCGGCAGGGCATCGCGTCGGCGCGGCGCGAGGCGGCCCGCTCGCGAGATGGCCCGCTCGCGAGATGGCCCGATGCCGGATGGCCAGGACGGCGCATGGACTGCACGGCTGGGGATGGCTGCGCGGCACGCGGCAGCGAGCGCTGGCCGGCCACCCGGCCGGCTGGCCGGCCAGCCCGCCGTGCACGGAAAGGGCACTTCGGCGCGGACGTGTCGCTAGACGACACGTCATGGACGCGATAGCAGCACTCTGAATCTGTTATTCCTAGGGCAGGTTTGACTCCCTCCGCGGAGCCCGCGGACACACCGAGGCAGTGCGTTGACGTCGCTGAAGCCCAGAGCAGAGGATCGCGCGGCCGCACGGGGGCGGACCGATGCGCCGGGGACGCCCGAGGGCGTCCCCGGCAGGCAGGAGGTCGTCGCCGGCAGGTACGCGGTAGAGACCCGGATCGGCGCCGGCGGCCTGGGCGTCGTCCAGCTCGCGACCGATCTCGAGTCGGGCCGGCACGTCGCGCTCAAGCGCGTCGATCCGGCGATCGCCCAGAACCGGCACGCCGTCGAGCGGCTGTTGCGGGGCGCTCGCGCCGCGCGCGCCCTCTCGGGCAGGTACGTCGCGCGGGTGCTCGACGTCGGCGCCGAGGGCGGCGCGCCGTTCATCGTCAGCGAGTACCTCGAGGGGTCCGACTTCACGAGCTACCTGCAGCGCCGCGGCCCGCTCCGGCTCAGGGAGGCGGTGAAGTACCTCCTGCAGATCTGCGAGGCCGTCGCCGAGGCGCACGCGGCCGGGCTCCTCCACCGCGACATCAAGCCCGAGAACCTGTTCCTCAGCATCGGCGCCGGCGCGCCGAGCGTGAAGGTGCTCGACTTCGGCGTCTCGGCCGTCGCCTGCGGCGTCGAGAGCGAGGGCCCGAACGCCGCCTCGGGCGCGATGCGCGGCTCGCTGCTCTACATGGCGCCGGAGCAGATGCGGTCGGCGGGCGGCATCGACGAGCGCGCCGACATCTGGTCGATCGGCGCTGTCGCGTACGCGCTCCTCTGCGGCGTGAGCCCGTTCGAGGCGCCGACCGAGCTCGACATCTGCACCCGGGTCCTGAGCGAGCCGCCCTCGCCCTTCCCGCCGCACGTCGAGCCGGCCGAGCTCAGGACGCTCCTGCTGCGCTGCCTCGACAAGGACCCGGAGGCGCGCCCCCCGGACGTCGCGAAGCTCGCCTTCGCCCTCGCGCGCTTCGGGGGGGAGGGCGCGGAGGACGCGGCCGAGCGCGTGTGGGAGGTGCTCCGGGCAGAGGACGAGACGGTCCGCATGGCGACGCCGGCCCCCGTTGCCGTCGACGAGTGGGCGCCCGACACGCTGGCCGACCTGCCGAGGATGTCGCCCGACGACCTCCTGCACGACCTCGAGACGACGGCCAAGTGGGACGCCGCCGCGGGCACCCGTCACTCCGACGTCACGCTCGTGTCGCACGCGGGCGCGTCGTGGGACGGCGGCGAGCAGCTCCGGGCGAGCCGCACGCCGCCCCCGGTCCTCACGGTGAGCCCGCCGGAGCGCTCCTCCGATCCGGCCGCGAACGGGCCGGGGCAGCGCCCCTCGAGCGAGGAGACGCCCGTCCCGCTCGCCGGCCGGGCCGCGCAGCGGATCAGCGCCGACGCGCGCGCGCCGGCCGAGACCGAGCGGCTCACGGTGGTGCGCCGCCCGCCGTCGCCGTGGCCCCGACGGCTCGCTGTCGCCGCCGCGGGGCTCGGGCTGCTCGCGGGGCTCGTCGGGGTGTGGTTCGTGCAGGCGCGCACGCTCGACGCCGACAAGGGCGTCCCGCCCGCGGCGAAGAGCGTGGAGAGGCGCGCGGTCCCGGCGGCGAGCTCCTCGGCCGCGTCGCTGCCGGCCGCGACCGCGCTGCCCACGCCGGAGCCCGCGCCGGAGCCC
>NZ_JEMA01000417.1 GCF_001589285.1 Sorangium cellulosum
TTGGGGATCCGACCCAGGTTGGGCGAGGAGGGTGCTGTGCAGCTCGGATGGATATTTCTGCATTCTAGGAATGAACTCGCCAGGGCGACGGGCACGTGCGTGCAGGCTGTCCTCGCAGCCGACCTGCTCCAGAGCTTGGAGCGCCGGAAGCAGCAAGAAGAGCCCGCATCGCTCCGCATAGTTTGACCGTTCCCGGTGGCGATGATCTCCTGAAGGATGGGCGCCCGTGCCGGCATTCAGGGGAGGGCTCGGGCGCAATGTCGACGAATCGCCCACCATGAGCGCTCGCCGGTCCCGGTCGGCGGTTCGACGCTGCTCCTGGAAGCTGTAACGAAACTTCCGCCTGGATGACGCTGTGCCGTTCCTTCCGACATGGTCGCGTGCGAGCATGGCGGAAGGCCGTGCCACCGCTTCTTTTCAGGAACAGCGGACATCTTTCATGAGGAGGCGCACTTGATAGAACCGCAATCGAGATCTCCGCGCGGCGACCAGCGCCAGAAGCGATCGGGAGCGCGCAGGCGAGGTGCGCCCCGCCGCAGGGCGGCTATCCTCCTGCGATCTGGCCGCGGCTGCGTCGCGTGGCTGAGCCTCGCCGTCGTGCTGTCCATGGCGTGCCATCCGGGCGAGAGCTTCGCAGGCACGGCCGACTTCACCGTTCTTTACGACAATCACAACGCAGACGACCCGAACGACACCATCATCGAGGCCGGCATCCGCGTGCGCAACAACACCAGCGCATCGGTTCCGCTGAGGAGCATCGTCGTGCGGTACTGGTTCACGAAGAACGGCGCAACGTCGGTGACCCCGGCGTGCTGGTGGTGGAGCCCGTCCTGCAGCGCCATCGCGCTGACGACCGGGACCGTCTCCGCGCCAGGCGCCGATCAGTACGTGGAGATCGGCTTCACGAGCGCGGCCGGGAGCCTGGCCCCCGGGGCGATGACCGAGGCGATCGACCTCGGGATCCTGCTCGGCGTCAACGTCGACGAGGCAGACGACTACTCGTACAAGGATCAGACCTCCTTCGGCGAATGGAGCCATATCACCGTGCACGACGCCGGCTCCGCGCCCCTGAGCGGCGTGCGTGGCGGGACGCCGCCGAGCGGCAGCGTGTCGCGGCCTGCTGCCCCTACGTCGCTCGCGGCGACGGCGTCGGGCCCGAGCGCAATCTCCCTGAGCTGGTCCGCGAGCTCTGGCGCGACGAGCTACAACGTCTACCGGTCGACCACGCCGGGCTTCGCCCCCGGGACAGGCAACCGGATCGCCTCCAGCGTGCCCGGGACGAGCTACAACAGCACCGGCCTCTCGGCGTCCACCTCGTACTACTACAAGGTCACGGCCTCGAACGCGGCCGGCGAGTCGGTCGCGTCGAACGAGGCGAACGCGAGCACGCGCGCCGCAGGCGCCGCCATCGCCGAGCTCTTCGACGACTTCAGCTACACAGGGACCGGCGACAGCAGCTTCCTCTCCCGGTGGTCGCTGCGGAGCTGGTCGGGCGGACCCGGCGTGATGGGCGCACAGTGGCTGCCGTCCAACGTCTCTCTGGTCACCGACGCGCTGAACGGCGCGAACAAGCTGATGCGGCTCGAGGCGACCACGAACGGCGAGCCTGCCGGCAGCTCGCACGCCGAGGTCATGTCGTCCTCCAGCAAGTTCCGCCTGGGCACCTACGCCGCCCGGATGAAGTTCTACAACGCGCCGCTGTCCGGCGCGCGCTTCTTCGCCGACAAGCCGATCGAGACCTTCTTCACGATCACCGAGTATGTCGACGACGAGCCGAACTACTCGGAGCAAGACTTCGAGTACATGCCCAACGGCGGCTGGGGGCAGGGCGACAAGAGCACGATGTGGCTGACCTCGTGGGAGACGACGATCGACAACTCATCGACGTTCGTGTCGGCGAGCCACGACGGGTGGCACACGCTGGTGCTCCAGATCACCAGCACGACGATCAGCTACTACATCGACGGGGTGCTGAGGGCGACGCACGCGGCCAGGTTCGTCCCCGAAGAGGACCAGTTCCTGAGCTTCCAGGTCTGGTTCGCCGAGCTCGATGGGAACCAGGCCAGCTCGCGGACGTACTATGAGGAGGCCGACTGGGTCTACTTCGCCAAGGAGGCGATCCTGTCGCCCGCCGAGGTCGACGCGAAGATCGCCGCCTTCCGCACGTCGTCCGTCGCCCGCAAGGACACGGTGCCGTGATCCCGCCGCCGCGCGCGCGCGACCCGACCCAGGTTGAGGTCGTGAGGTCGCGACCCGACCCAGGTTGAGGTCGTGAGGTCGCGCGACCCGACCCAGGTTGAGGTCGATCAGGTTGAGGTTGCGCTGGGTGGCGGGGTGGCGGAAAAAGCTGGCGGCCGCCAACCCGGGCGCGGGGCAAGTCATTGAAATGATTCGCCTCGAAAC
The DNA here is from genome assembly GCF_001589285.1 of Sorangium cellulosum. Classification (GTDB taxonomy): domain Bacteria; phylum Myxococcota_A; class Polyangia; order Polyangiales; family Polyangiaceae; genus Sorangium; species Sorangium cellulosum_G. The sequence goes on from NZ_JEMA01000417.1 coordinate 2,404, forward strand.
CCGGCACGGCCTTTGTGGATGTGCGTCGGCCATGAGCCAGCCCCGCGAGATCGCCCCCGGCGCCACCTACCTCATCACCCGTCGCGTCCTGCGCCGGCATCTCCTCTTCCGCCCGGACGCGGCGATCAACCAGCTCCTGGTCTACGCGCTCGCGGTCTCGACCCGCCGCTACGGCATCGAGGTCCATGCGCTTTGCGCGATGTCCACCCATCTGCACCTCGTCGTGACGGATGCGAACGGCGTCCTGCCGCGGTTCCTGCAGTTCTTCCATCGCATCGTCGCGCTCGGCACCAAGGTGCTGCGCCAGTGGGAAGGACCGGTATGGGACCATGAGGCCACGAGCGTGGTGCGGCTGCTGACGCGCGCGGCGGTGGTGGAGAAGATCGCTTACGTCCTCGCGAACCCTGTGGCCGCAGGGCTGGTCCAGCATGCGGGTGAGTGGCCGGGCGCCAAGGCGGACGTGCGCGAAATCGGCCGGGGCGTGCTGCGCGCCGCGCGCCCGACGGCGTACCTCGACCCGGAAAATCCACAGTGGCCCGAGGAAGTGTCGCTCCTGCTCGCGCTGCCCCCGGTCATTGAGCCTGACAGCGCGGATGCCTTCCGCGATGAGGTTGCGGCCGAGCTCGAGCGACAGGAAGCGCAGGCTCACGCGGAGGTGCGGCGGAAAGGGCTCGGTTTCCTTGGCGCCGTGCGAGTCGGCGAGGTCTCCCCTTATGACCGGGTCGCGACCTTCGAGACGCTGCGTGGTCGCAATCCAACGTTCGCGGTTGGCCGCCAGCAGGGCGAAGCGGGGCGAATCGCGGGGGCCGCTGTGCGGGCCTTTCGCGCGTCGTACCGCGCGGCGCTCGAGCGCTGGCGTGCCGGTGTACGCAGCGTCGTGTTCCCGGCGGGGACGTGGTGGATGTGCACATTTCACGGCGTCAGCGTGACTGACGTCGTACTTACGATGTAGACGCTGCGGCAGTGCGTGACGAGGTGCGGCGGGCAGGATTGTGCGACGCCTTCGGCGCGTCGTCGCGGGGAGCATCCGTCTCTCGAGGAGGCGGAATGGGCGGCGGCTTGCTCGAACGGCGCTATGCGAGCCCATGCGCTGAGTCATGCTGCGCTGAGCGCGCGAAGGTTGCTGTAAGCTCTGCTCGACTCAGCGGGATTTTCCGGTGTCAGTAGACGGACACCATGATGTCTTGTTCTTGGACCGCAAGCTGCGGGACCGCCGGGCCCGCCGGCCCGCAACCTGCCGGCCCGCAACCTGGTTCGATTCGATGTGTGAGGCGGGTTCCACCAGTAGGGAACCGACGTGGCTCGGGTTACCCACCTGGGGTCGCAACGGGGGTCGGTTCAATCTGTGGGATGGGTCGCAGCCGTGGGGAACAACGTGCACCGGCTCAAGATGTGGGTCGGAGCGTCGCGCCGGCTACGTCTGGGTCGGGTCGTGGTCGCGTTGGTTCAACCTCGCGTTGGTTCAACCTGGGTCGGGCCGCGCGCAACCTGGGGGGTCACCTCCTCCGCAACCTGGGTCGGGTCACCCCAACCTGGGTCGGGTCAGGGTCACCCCAACCTGGGTCGGGTCACCGCCAACCTGGGTCGGGTCACCGGGTCACCGGTCCCCCCGCCGCCCGACCGTTGAAGACGGCTCGACGCCGGTGCATTCTCCGCCCCATGCGCCCGGGTGAGGTCATCGACCGCCGCTTCGAGATCGAGCGCGTCGCGGCCTCCGGGGGGATGGGCACCGTCTACCGCGCCCTCGACCGGACCACCGGCACGCCCGTCGCGCTGAAGCTCCTCGGCCAGCCCGACCGGACCGGCGTGCACCGCTTCGAGCACGAGGCCCGCATCCTCGCCGAGCTCGACCACCCCAGGATCGTCCGCCATGTGGCGCACGGCGTCACCCCCGACGGGGTGCCCTACCTCGCCATGGAATGGCTCGACGGCGAGAGCCTCGCCCAGCGCCTCGCCCGGCAGCGCCTCGACCTCGAGGAGAGCGTCGCCCTCCTCCGCGCCACCGCCGAGGCGCTCGGGGCGGCGCACGCGCGCGGAATCGTCCACCGCGACGTCAAGCCGGGCAACCTCCTCCTCGTCGGCGGCGAGGTCGCCGGCCTCAAGGTGCTCGACTTCGGCATCGCCCGCATGAAGCGCACCATCGGCGCCCTCACGCGGACCGGCTCGGTGATGGGCACCCCGGGCTACATGGCCCCGGAGCAGGCCACCGGCGACAGGGACCGCCTCGACGCCCGCGCCGACATCTTCTCGCTCGGCGCGGTGCTCTTCGAGTGCCTCACCGGCAGGCCCGCGTTCCAGGGCCAGCACGTCATGGCCCTCCTCGCGAAGCTCCTCATGGAGGACCCGCCCCGCGTCCGCCACCTCCGGCCCGACATCCCCCAGGACCTCGACGACTTCGTCGCCCGCATGCTCGCCAAGGACCCGGAGAAGCGCCCGCGCGACGGCTCGGCCGTCGTCGAGGCGCTCGACGCCCTCGAGCGCGACCCGAGCAGCGGCCTCGCCGTCACGCCCGTCCTCTACGAGGCGATCACCACGGTCGAGCTCCGGCTGCTCTCGATGGTCGCCGCGCGCGAGCCGCGCCAGACCTCGGCGAGCAGCGCCGCCAGCACCCTCGTCTCCGCGCTCCCCCGCGAGCTCACGACCAAGCTCCACACCCGCACGCAGTCGCTCGGCGCCCGCGTGGACACGCTCGCCGACGGCACGCTCCTGCTCTCGATCGCGGGCGTCGGCGACGCCATCGAGCAGGCCGCCCGCGCGGCCCGGTGCGCCCTCGAGCTCGGCGAGCTCCTGCCCGGCGCCTCCGTCGTGCTCGCCACCGGCCGCGCCGAGCAGACCGGCAGCCTCCCTGTCGGCCCCGTCATGGACCGCGCCGCCGCGCTCCTCGCCCTCGCCGAGCGCGAGGCGCGCCCGGAGCGGCAGCCGTCGCCCGTGCGCATCGACGACGTTACCCGCGCGCTCCTCGACGCCCGCTTCGAGATCGAGGCCGCGCGGTCCGGCACCTTCCTCCTGCTCCAGGAGCGCGAGGTCGGCCGCACGGCCCGGACGCTCCTCGGAAAGCCGAGCCCCTACGTCGGCCGCGACAGGGAGCTCCGCAACCTGCGCGAGCTCCTCGAGGACAGCTTCGGCGGCCCCGAGCCCCGCGCCATCCTGATCACCGGCCCGCCCGGCATCGGCAAGTCCCGCCTCCGCTGCGAGCTCATCGAGATCCTGCGCGAGCGGCACCCCGAGCTCACGATCGCGGTCGGCCGCGGCGACTCGCTCAGCGCGGGCTCGCCGTTCTCGCTCCTCGGCTCCGCGCTCCGGGGCGCCGCCGGCATCACCGGGGGCGAGCCCGCCGCCGCGCAGCGGGAGCGGCTGCTCTCGCTTGTCGCGCGCGCCCCGGCGCTCGACCCGGGCGACCGCACCCGGATCGCCGCGTTCCTCGGCGAGATCGTCGGCACGCCCTTCCCGAGCGAGGCCGACCCGAGGTTCCACGCCGCGCGGCAGAGCCCCGCCCTCCTGGCCGACCAGATCCCGCTCGCCTACCTCGATTTCATGGAGGCCGCGTGCGCGGCGGGCCCCTACCTGCTCGTGCTCGAGGACATCCAGTGGGGCGACGCCGCGTCGCTCAAGCTCATCGCGCGGGCCCTCCGGGAGCTCCGCGACCGCCCGTTCGCGGTGCTCTACCTCGCGCGTGTGGAAGTGCGGAAGGCCTTCCCCGTCCTCTGGGAGGGCAGCGAGATCCACGAGATGACGCTCGGCGCGCTCCCGCGCCGCGCCGCCGAGGAGCTCGTGCGGCAGATGCTCGGCGACAGCGCCCCGCCCTCGGAGGTCGCCCGCCTGGTCGAGCGCGCGAGCGGCAACGCCTTCTACCTCGAGGAGCTCATCCGGGCGGTCGCAGAGGGGCGCGCCGATCGGCTGCCGGAGACGATCCTCGGCATGGTCGAGGCGCGGCTCGAGGCTATCCCCGCCGAGGCGAGGCGGCTGCTCCGGGCCGCGAGCGTCTTCGGCGAGACGTTCTGGAAGAAGGGGGCGCTCGCCCTGCTCGGCGACGCCGAGGGCTCGACCCTGGCGGTCGACTGGCTGCCCTGGATGCTCCAGCGCGAGCTCCTAGAGCGGCGCGAGCAGAGCCGCTTCTCGGACCAGGAGGAGTACGCGTTCCGGCACGCGCTCATCCGCGACGGCTCCTACGCGATGCTCCCGGATCACGATCGCGCGCTCGGCCACCGGCTCGCGGCCGAGTGGCTCCTGCAGGCGGGGGAACACGACGCCAAGGTGCTCGCCGAGCACTTCGAGCGGGGCGGCGAGCCGCAGCTCGCCGTCGAGTTCTACCTGCGCGCGGCCGAGCAGGCGCTCGCCGGGAGCGACTCCGCCGCCGCGACAGCGCTGGNCGCCGGGAGCGACTCCGCCGCCGCGACAGCGCTGGCGGAGCGCGGGCTCGCCCTCGGCGCGGGCCAGGACGTCGAGGCGGCGCTCCACGGCATCCTGGACGGGGTGTCGGACACGCTGCGCGCCACCGGCGCCCCCCTCTCGCCCGGCGTCTCGCCCGGCTCCTGAGCGATCACGACATCCGCTTCCGCGGCCGCGGGATGCCGTACTCGTCGATGCGGTTGATCAGCGTGCGGAGCGAGATGCCGAGGAGCTTCGCGGCGCGCGTCTGGTTGCCCGCGGACTGCTCGAGGGCCTCGACGACGCGCTGCCGCTCGAGCGCCTTCATCTCCTGCCGGAGCCTCGCCATCGCGTCGGCGCCGGGCTGCGGCGTCGGGGCCTCCGCGGGGGGCGCGGCGCACGCGGCGCCGTCGCTCTCGGCGGCCACCCCGCGCGCGCGCGG
>NZ_JEMA01000418.1 GCF_001589285.1 Sorangium cellulosum
GTCCAGGCCGCCGCACGCCGCGGGCGCGAGCGCCGCGAGGATCGCCCCCGCGACGAGCGCCGTCGCGGCGCGCGGCGCGCGGCAGGCCGGGCGGGAGCGGCAGGCGAGGAACGCCTGGATCGACCTTCGGAGATCGCCGGACACGGCCGGTACGCTNGGATCGACCTTCGGAGATCGCCGGACACGGCCGGTACGCTAGCACGGACGCGCAGGAGAACGGTTGGCCCGCGCAGGGAGGCGAGCTAGGTTCCCGCTGTGGAAGAGAGCAACGTCGATCTCGAGGGCACGCTGCGAGCGCTCTGTCAGCGCGCCCGGAAGGCTGCCCGGGCCCTCGCACCCCTGGACCGGGCTCAGAAGGACCGCGCGCTGCGCGCCATCGCCGAGCGGCTGCGCGCCGAGGCCGGCGAGGGCAAGCGCTCCGCCGTGCTGGCCGCGAACGCCGAGGACGTGGCCGCGGCGCGCGCCGCGGGCGTCTCCGAGTCGCTCGTCGACCGGCTCGTGCTCGACGAGGCGCGGCTCACGGCGATCGCCGGCGCGGTGCTCGACGTCGCCGCCGCGGGCGATCCGGTCGGCGAGGTCATCGGGATGGAGCGGCGGCCGAACGGGCTGCTCGTCGGGCAGGTGCGCGTCCCGCTCGGCGTGATCGCGATGATCTACGAGTCGCGCCCCAACGTGACGGTCGACGCCGCGGTGCTCTGCCTGAAGAGCGGCAACGCCGCGATCCTCCGGGGCGGCAAGGAGGCGGCGCGCTCGAACGCGGCGCTCGGCGCGCTGCTCTCGGACGCCCTGCGCTCGGTCGGGCTGCCGCCCGAGGCGGTGCAGATGGTCCCGTCGCTCGATCGCGAGGCCACGCGCGTCCTGCTCGGCCTGACCGGCATGATCGATCTCGCGATCCCGCGCGGCGGCGAGGGGCTCATCCGCTTTGTGGCCGAGAACGCGCGCGTCCCCGTGATCCAGCACTACAAGGGCGTGAACCACCTCTACGCCGACGCCGGGTGCGACGTCGACATGGCCCTCCGCCTCGTCGAGAACGGCAAGCTCCAGCGCCCCGGCGTGTGCAACGCGCTCGAGTGCCTGCTCGTCCACGAGAGCGTCGCCGCGCCGCTGCTCGGGCGCGTCGCCGCCCTCGCGGAGCGCGGCCTCGAGCTGCGCGGCGACGAGGCCACCTGCGCGCTCGTGCCGTCGGCGCGCAGGGCCTCCGAGGACGACTACGGCCGGGAGTTCCTCGCGCCGATCCTCGCGGCGCGCGTGGTGCGCTCGCTCGACGAGGCGCTCGAGCACATCGGCCGTTACGGATCGATGCACACCGAGGTCATCTGCACGCCGCGCTACGATCACGCGCAGCGCTTCCTCCGCGAGGTCGACGCGAGCTGCGTGCTCGTGAACGCGTCGTCCCGGTTCAACGACGGCGGCGAGCTAGGCCTCGGGGCGGAGATAGGCATCTCCACGACGAAGCTCCATGCCTATGGCCCGATGGGGCTCGCGAGCCTGACCGCGCTCAAGTGGATCGCGTACGGCGAGGGCCAGACCCGCTGACGCGGGCGAGACGAGCGGCCCCTGGCGACAGGGGCCGGGCACAAGAAAGCGAGAGAACGTTGGCGACGAAGAAGGACGCAGGCGCAGGGAGCAGCAAGCCGCGGGCGAAGTCGGGATCGAAGTCGGGGTCGAAGGCGGGCGAGAGCGCGGAGCCCCGCGTCCCGGCGCGCAAGAAGGCGGCCACGGCCAAGGCGGGCGCGGCGGGGCGGGCGTCGTCCGCGCCGAAGACGAAGCGGCCGGCGTCGCCCCGGATCCGCGCCTCCCACACCGGCGTGGGCGATCCCGCGGCGACGAAGGCGGCGCGCGCGCGCCGCGCAGCCGGCGGGGGCGACGAGGAG
>NZ_JEMA01000419.1:0-16490 GCF_001589285.1 Sorangium cellulosum
GCCGGGGCGACCAGAGCCGCGTCGGCGCGCGATCGCTCGGCGTCGGGTCGGAGCTCGCCGCGCCGGCGTCGTACGGCAGCGTGGGTTCCAGCGGGGCGGGCCGAGCGCCGGCCCCTTCGGGGTGCGCGGGGGGGTTTCGCGGGGGGTCCGAGGCCATGCGTCAGCGCGCCGGAGCCCGCGGCGCCACCGCGGCGCCCGGGGTGCGGTGATCCAGCCGCGCCACGCTACCACGATCGATCTCCACGGTGGTCCCGCGCGCCAGGCGTCTCATCCGGCGGCGAGTCCAGCCTCGCGCGCCGTGATCCAGGCGAACATCTCGCGCACGAGGCGAGCCGGCGCGGCGGGGGGAGATGGCTTGTCCGTCAAAGGCTCCTCCCGCGTTGCGCTCGCGCTTCACAGCCGCCCGGCGGCGCCCGCTGTCAGCCGTTCGGCGATGTCCAGGACTCGATAGCGACTGCGGTCCAGCGCCGGACTCGATGGCTGCCATCGCGCCCCGCGGCCCCCAGAGCGCGAGGAGACGCGCTCCGGCGACGGCCCTACCTCGCTCAAGCCTCTCCTGTGTCGGCGTGAGCCCGCCATGAACCTCGCATCATGGCGAGCGACGAGTCGCTCCGGCTCACTTCGACGAAGCCCAGGCGACGATATCGACGCAGCGCTCTGTTGTCCGTCGCCGATCGACATCGCCGGACAGCGCGTGCAGGCCGCGTCCAGCAGGGAGCTGTACAGCCGGGTATCCGGCGCTCGATGCCTGTGCCGGCGACGAGGGGCCTCCCGGAGCCGTGTGCCAGGACCAAAAGGCCCTGCTGGCTCGATACGGGGGCGGCGCTTCCGTCAGCGCTGGGCTGTCGTGCTTGCGGAGGTGAGGACGGGATTCGAACCCGCGTATAACGGTTTTGCAAACCGTTGCCTAACCACTTGGCTACCTCACCGACTGTTCGAATCGGCGCGAGGTCATGCCTCATCCCGGCCCCGCTGTCAACGCTTTCAGCACCTCGAGCTCGATTTATGCAGCCGAGCCACCTCAACGTGGAGCGCTCCACCGCTCCTCCTCGCGCCCTCGACCCGGCGGAGGAGCACGCACGGCGCGTGCTCCTCCGCCGGTCCTGCGCCCTGGAATCGCTCCCCGCGACTTCCAGAGGCCCCTCGCTCGCCTACAGCTCGCGCCCGCCGCGCCGCGTCCCCCGCGCTCGCCCCCGGGTCCCCCGGGCCCCCAGCATCCGCCCGAAGTAGCTGGCCGCATAGGTCGCCAGCCGCGTGGCCTGGAGCAACCCGCGCGGCACGATCCCCCGCCCCGTGCGAAACGGATCGAAGCGGAGCGCGTTCTGGTCGATGTCCACAGGCTCGTACAGCTCGATATCGGCCACGGCCATCCACCGCGCCCGTTTCCCCCGCCTCACCTCGAGCCGCAGCAGCGCGAGCCTCGACGCCGCAGCGCGCTCCAGCCTGTCCAGGCGATTGCCCTCCATCGTCGACGCGCGCAGCGGCACCAGGCGGAACTCCGCACGACCGAAATCGGCCACGTCGAAGGGGAGCTGCGCGTAATAATCGTTGTCCAGGAAATCGCACGTCTTCGTCGTGAACAACGCGATCGGAATCAGCGAAAAGCGGCGCGCGCTCAGGAAGATCAGGTCCTGATCACCACCGCTCGCGACAGGCGTTATCTCCTCGCTCGCCCGGAACCGCACCGCGACGCCCAGCACATCCGGGCGGCGCTCCCGCTTGCCGCCCCGCCATCGCCACAGCGCGCTCGACAGCCGCACGAGCGCCGGCCCCGCGAGCCGCTGCGCCAGCGCGCCGACATCGCCCTCCACCGCGAGCGCCTTCACCCCCGCGCAGTAGACCACGCCGTCGGCGTGGACCAGCCGCGCTCTCCGCAGAAGGCTGCCCTGCCAGACAAAGGGAGCCAGGACTCCCCCGATCGCACGCCCAACCGCTTCCAGAAACCGCATGACGCCCCCCTCCCTGCAACCTGGCGCACCGGGGACCCATCGCAAGCCGGGCGCGCGCGGCAGCGCCCGAGTCGCGGCGCACCCCCGCGCCGAGATCTGCTGTTCTCCGCGCCCCCTCCGTTCTGCCGTGCAGAGGCGATTCCAGCGAAGCGCAGCGCCCCGGGCGCTCCCGCTCGCCTCCGGTCCTCCAGCCGTCCTCGCCTCTCCGCGCCCGCCGCGCGCAGGGCGAGCGCCAACCGCGAGGCGCCCGCTCCGCGACCGCGCTACTGCGCGCCGGCCTTGACGGCCGGGACGAGCTGCGGGGCGGTCTCTCGCTGCGCCCTGTGCTCGATGAGGCGCTTCACCACGAGCGTGAGGAGCGCGAGGAGCACGAGCAGCGAGGCGACGGCGAACGCCGCCGAGAAGTGGAACTCGTTGTAGAGCACCTCGACGTGCAGCGGCATCGTGTTGGTCTGTCCCCGGATATGGCCCGAGACGACCGAGACCGCGCCGAACTCGCCCATCGCGCGCGCGTTGCAGAGCACCACGCCGTAGAGCAGACCCCACTTCGCGTTGGGGAGGGTGATGCGGAAGAACATGCTCCACCCGCTCGCGCCGAGCGACAGCGCCGCATGCTCCTCGTCCGCCCCCTGGCTCTCCAGGAACGGGATGAGCTCGCGCGCGACGAAGGGGAACGTCACGAACGTCGTCGCCAGGATGATGCCAGGACGATCGAAGATCACCCGGATGTCGTGATCCATGAGCCAGGGGCCGATCACCCCGTGCGCCCCGAAGAGCAGGACGAAGATCATGCCGGAGATCACCGGCGAGACAGCGAACGGCAGATCGATGAGCGTGACCAGCAGGCTCTTGCCGGTGAACTCGAAGCGCGCGATCGCCCAGGCCGCGGCCACGCCGAAGACGAGGTTGAGCGGCACGGCGATGAGCGCCGTCGTCAGCGTCAGCTCGATGGCGGCGACGGCGTCCGGCGCGGTGATCGCCCGCCAGTACCCCGAGAGGCCGTCCTTCAACGCCTCGATGAACACCGCCACGACCGGCAGGAAGAGGAAGAACCCGAGGAACGCGAGCGCCGCCGCCGTGAGCGCCCAGCGCACCAGCGGCGGCTCGGAGGTCGCGCCGCGCACCGCGCCGCGCGACCTCACCCGCAGCTTGCCCGCCGCGCCCGCCATTACGACGCGACCCCGGGCGCGCCGGCAGGACCAGCGGGCGCCGGGCGCGGCGCCTCGACGGGGCTCCGCGACGACACGCGCGCGCCGCTCCAGGCCTGGAGTCGGTTGATCAGGAAGAGAAGGACGAAGGAGCAGAGCAGCATCACCATCGCGAGCGCCGTCGCGCCCGCATAGTCGTACTGCTCGAGCTTGGTCATGATGACGAGCGGCGTGATCTCCGTCTTGAGCGGCATGTTCCCGGAGATGAACACGACCGACCCGTACTCGCCGAACGCCCGCGCGAACGACATCGCGAACCCGGTGAGGATCGACGGCCAGAGCGACGGGAGGAGGACGCGACGGAAGATCTCGAATCGGCCCGCGCCGAGCGACGCCGCCGCCTCTTCCTGATCCACCTCGAGCTCCTCCATCACCGGCTGGACCGTCCGCACCACGAACGGGAGCCCCACGAAGGTGAGCGCGATGACGACGCCGAGGCGGCTGAACGCGCTCTGGATCCCGAGCGGGTAGAGGAACCGGCCCACCCACCCTTGCTGGGAGTAAATGGCCGTGAGCGCGATGCCGCCGACCGCCGTCGGGAGCGCGAAGGGCAGATCGACGAGCGCGTCGACGATCGACTTGCCCGGGAAGGTGTAGCGCACGAGCACCCACGCCACGAGGACGCCGAAGACCGCGTTGATGCCCGCCGCGATCAGCGACGCGGAGAAGCTCATCTTCAGGGAGGCGACCGCACGCGGCGACGTCACTACCGCCCAGATCTCACCGGGGTCGAGCGTCGCCGTCCTGAGGAAGATCATCGACAGCGGGACGAGCACGAGCAGCGACAGGTACGTTACCGTAATCCCCATCGAGAGCCCGAAGCCGGGCAGAACGCTCTGTCGCCGCCACAGGAGAGCCACGAAATTCTACTTGCCGGCCTGGTAGATCTGGTCGAAGACGCCGCCGTCGGAGAAGTGCGTCTTCTGGGCTTTTTGCCATCCGCCGAAGATCTCGTCAATCGAGAAGAGCGCGACCTTCTGGAAGACACCCTCCGACTCGGCCGCCGCGAGGACCGCCGGATGGCGCGGGCGGTAGAAGTGCTTCACCGCGATGCGCTGCCCCTCCTCCGTGTAGAGGAAGTTGAGATACGCCTCCGCCGCCGCCCTGGTCCCGCGCTTGTCGACCACCTTGTCGACCACCGCGACCGGCGGCTCGGCGAGGATGCTGATCGACGGGACGACCACCTCGAACTTGTCCTTGCCGGCCTGCTTCAACGCGAGCAGCGCCTCGTTCTCCCAGGCGATCAGGACGTCGCCGATCTGGCGCTCGACGAACGTCGTGGTCGAGCCACGCGCGCCGGTGTCGAGGACCGGCACGTTCTTGAAGAGGCGGCCGACGAACTCCTTCGCTTTCGCCTCGTCGCCGCCCGCCCGCTTCAGCTCGTAGCCCCACGCGGCGAGGTAGTTCCACCGCGCCCCGCCCGAGGTCTTCGGGTTCGGCGTGATGACCGCCACACCCTCCTTCACGAGATCGTCCCAGTCCTTGATGCCCTTCGGGTTGCCGCTGCGCACCAGGAAGACGATGGTCGATGTGTAAGGAGCGCTGTTGTCCTTGAGGCGAGCCTGCCAGCCGTCCTTGACGCGGCCGCTCGGCACGAGCGCGTCGACGTCGTAGGCGAGCGCCAGCGTGACAACGTCCGCCTCGAGCCCGTCGATCACCGAGCGGGCCTGCTTGCCAGAGCCGCCGTGCGACTGCTTGATGACGACGTCCTGCCCGCTCTGCTCCTTCCAGCGCTTCGCGAAGGCGGCGTTCACCTCCTCGTAGAGCTCGCGCGTGGGATCATACGAGACGTTCAGGAGCTGCACGCCCCCCGACTTGCTCGCGTCGCCCTTCGAGCACGCCGCCAGCGCGAGCACGCAGCAGAGCACCATCATCCAGCATCGCATCGATCGTCCTCACTCCTTCATCCCGTGGCCAGGAACCGTGCTTCCCGTTGCGCGAGCGCGTCGAGCAGCTGCTGGAAGCGCGACGCGCCGATGCGGCGCGCCATGAAGGCGGCGCGGCCGAGCTTCTGGCAGAGCTTCTTCGCGAGCAGCACGCCGCCGTGGCTGTTCACGTCCGTCAACACGATCACGAGGTCGGCCCGCTCGATGGCGGCCCGCAGCTCGGCCGCCCCGCGGCCCCCTGTGTTGCCCGTGTGAAACTCCAGGTGGTGGCCCGCCTGCAGCGCCATCCGCTCTAGCTGGGCCTGATTGCGATCCAACCCCCCGATCCAGGTGATCCGCATCGCGCCGTCTCCTTGCAACGTCCAGCGGGTCATCGCCGCTATAACGGACATATCTCACGCTAAAGCGGAGGGCGCAAGGGAGATCTGACAGTATAACGGAGGACACGTCTTGGATACCGGAGGGAGACCGAGCGGCTGGGATCCGGAAACAGGCAAGGCAGAGCGGGGCCTGGCAGGCAGCGTGGGGCCGGGCAGGCAGAGCGAGGCCATTCAGGCCGACAGCGACCGCGCGGGGCTACCCGCGCGAGCCGTAGGTCATGACGAGGTACATGACGGCCTCGGCGCCGCCCAGGTTGCGGTAGCTGTGCGGGCTGTCGGCCTCGAAGAGGATGGCGTCGCCTGTCTCGAGGACGCGCCGCTCGCCGGCCACGGTGATCTCCACCGAGCCCTCCGTGACGATCAGGTTCTCCGCGGTGCCGGGGGCGTGCGCGTCGGCGTGCTCCACGGAGCGCGGCGCGAGGCGGAGCTCGTAGAACTCGACGTTGCGCGGCCGATCCATCGGGAAGAGCGCCCGGGAAGAGAACTCGCCGTTCTTCGAGCGCAGGATGCGGGCGTGCGCCGACTGCATGACCGTCGTCACCGGCGAGGCCGCCTGGCTCATCAGCGCCGAGAAGGGGACCCCGAGGGCGCGCGCGATCTTCCAGAGGACGTTGATCGTCGGCGTGCTCTGGCCCAGCTCGATCTGCCCGAGCATCGCCCGGCTCACCCCGGAAGCCTTCGCCAGGCGCTCGAGCGACAGGCCGCGCTCGGCGCGGAACCGCTTCAGGTTGGAGGCGACGACAGGCGTCAGATCCGAGGCCTCGTCGAACGCGGGATCGTCCCCGCCCGGCTCGCTCGCCAGGGGCGCCGGCGCGCTCGCCGGGGGCGGCGGCTCGGCGGCCAGAGATCGCGCGGATTGCTGGGCTTTGCGTGCCTTCACTGGAGGCGTATCCGCCATGGTGGAGGGCGCGCGTCAAGCGAGCGAGGGAAGAGGGCGCTCAGGCGCCGCCAGAGACGGCGTCGACCACCGCGCTCCTGGCCGACGGGCGGGGCGCCGGCGGCGCGACAGCGGTCGCCGCGGCGGGGAGCGCTGCCCGCGTCGTGTGGCCCGTGATGAGCCGGGCGCCGCGCTTGAAGGTGATGTACTGCCACATCCACGCGAACATTACAGCGAAGCGGTTCTTGAAGCCGATGAGGAAGAGCACGTGGACGCCGAGCCAGGCGAGCCACGCGAGCATGCCCGACATCTGCAGGCGCCCGACCTTCGCGATGGCGCGCGAGCGGCCGATGGTCGCCATCGTCCCCTTGTCGCGGTAGGCGAACTGCCCGCGCGGGCGGCCCGTGAGGTCGCCGAGGATGCAGCCCGCGACGAAGCGCCCCTCCTGGATGGCGGCGGGGCTGAGGCCGGGCACGTCGACGCCGTTGCGGTCGCGGAGCATGGCCATGTCGCCGATGGCGAAGGTGGTCGGGTGCCCGGGCAACGAGCAGTCCGGCTCGACCTTCACGCGGCCGATGCGGTCGAGCTCGACCCCGAGCGCGTGCGCGAGCGGGGTGCCGCGGACGCCGGCGGCCCAGATGACTGTCGCGGCGGGGAGGCGCTCGCCGTCCTCGAACTCGACGCCCTGCTCGTCGATGGTCCGGAAGCGGCGCCCCTTGATGACCTCGACGCCGAGGGACGTGAGCTGCTCCTCGGCGCTCGCCGAGAGGCGCTCGGGGAAGGCCTGGAGGATGCGCTGGCCGATCTCGACGAGCAGCACCCGCGAGAGCGACGGGTCGAGGGCGCGGAAGTCGCGCGCGAGGATGTAGCGCGCGAGCTCGGCGAAGGCGCCGGCCATCTCGACGCCTGTCGCGCCGCCGCCGATGACGACGAAGGTGAGCAGCCGCCGGCGCACGGCAGGGTCCTGCTCGCGCTCGGCGGCCTCGAAGGCGAGCAGCATGCGCTCGCGGATGGTGAGCGCCTCGTCGAGGTTCTTGAGCGCGGGCGCGAACCGGGCCCACTCCTCGTGGCCAAAGTAGTTGTTCGCCGCGCCGACGGCGAGGATCAGGTAATCGTAGTCGAGCGTGTCGCCGTCGACGGTGATGCGCCGGCCGGCGAGGTCCACGCGCGTCACCTCGCCGAGCAGGACGCGGGCGTTGCGCTGGCGCGACAGGACCGATCGGATCGGAACGGCGATGTCGGCCGGCGAGAGGCTCGCGGTCGCGACCTGGTAGAGCAGCGGCTGGAACAGGTGGTGGTTCGTCCTGTCGACGAGCGTGACCTGGACGGGCGCGTCGCGGAGCGCCTTTGCCGCGTTCAGGCCGCCGAATCCTCCGCCGACGATCACGACGTGGGGCTCTTTCGCGGGCGTGGCCATGGTGCCTCCTGGCGAGGAACGCTTCCTCGGTGGCACGCCGATGGTAGGGGTCGCCGATCAGCGCGGCAAGCGGCCGCGATGGCTCACGCGGCGGCCTTCACGTCGCTCACGCCCGTAGTCACGTCGCTCACGTCCGCCTTCGCCTTCACGTCGCTCACGTCCCTGACGTCGATCTTCAGATCGGGCGCGGCCCCGCCCCGGAGCGCCTCGGCGAGCAGCTTCCGGCCGCGGTGCAGGCGGCTCATGACCGTGCCGACCGGGACGCCGAGCTGCGTCGCCGCGTCCTTGTAGGACATCTCCTCGAGGTCCACGAGCACCACGGTGTCGCGGAAGCTCGGCGGGAGCGTCGCGAGCGCGCGGCGCACGCCGGGCGAGAGGGCGTGCATCTCCGCGCGACGCTCGGGCGCGGTCCACGCGCAAGGGTCGGTCGCGAGCACGTCGAGGGCGTTGCGCTCGCGGCGGCTGCGCCGGCAACGGGTGATGAAGACGCTGAAGAGGATCTGATGCACCCACGCCCGCAGGTTGGTCCCAGGCTCGTAGTTGGACGCGAACCGGATCGCGCGCTCCACCGTGTCCTGCACGAGGTCCTCCGCCGTCGCGGGCGATCGAGAGAGCCGGAGCGCGCGGCCGAAGAGCTCCGGTGTCATTTCGACAAGGCCGCGGAGGAGCTCGTCGAGCGCCGCCCGCGGTCCGCCGCCCGGCGCCGTCCCGGCCGCGCCGAGGGACGGCCCGGGCCCGAGCGCGGGCCTCACGCCGGGCGGCAGCGGCGCTGGAATCGTGGACCGGGCGGGGACGTGAGCGGCGTGGACGAGCATGGGCGGGACCTCCTTCACATCGGCACTGGCAAGGCAGGTGCCACCGAGAGGACCGCGCGAACGCCGCGAAATACGCCGGATGGCGCGGGCGGAGACACGCGGGCGCGTGTCAAATCGACATCAGGCCCCGCGCGCGCGCCAGAGTGGCGAGGCGTGCCGCGCCGGGCGGCTCCGCGTCAGAGCGTCTCGAGGTAGGCGACGAGATCGTCGATCTGGGCCGGCGAGAGCGTCGAGGTGACGCCGTGCTTGTCGCCTCCGCCGCACGGCCCGAAGCGGTCGTGGAGGGTCGCGGCGCAGCCGTCGTGCATGTACGGGGCGCGCGCGGCGAGCCCGCGCAGCGAGGGCACCTGGAAGGCCTTGCCCGTGCCCACGTCGACCGTCCGGTTGTCCGTGAGCTTCTCGCCCGCGTGGCACGAGGCGCAGGCCACCTCCTTGTCGTTGAAGAGCGCCTCGCCGCGCCGGACCGCGTCCTCGTCCGCCGGCGCCGACAGGGGCACGGGCTTGATCGTGTCGAGCCACGACGCGAACGCCGCGACGCGCTCGTCGCTCTGCCGCTGGCCTCCCATCCGCTGCTCGAACACCTCGCTCATGATGGTGCCGAAATCGGTCATGTCGCCGTCCCAGTGCAGCGGCGCCGTCGCTGTCACGCCGCCCGCGAGCGTCTGCGTCCGCCGCGCGCCGATCGGACGGAACGACCACACCCGCCCGTCGTCCAGCCCCTCCGGGTGGCACGACGCGCACGCGAGGGGCATCTGCGCGGCGCCGAGGCCGTGAAACAGCGCGTGGCCCGTGTCGACCCGGCGCTCGCCCGGGAGCGGGAACGTCGCGACCAGCTCGCCGGTCAGGGCCGAGAGGCGCACGACGCTCGGCGGCTCCCGGAGCTGCACGAGCAGGTTGCTCGCCTCGTCGTAGCCGACAGCGATGGGGTCCCCGCGCACCGAGATGCTGCGCTGACCGCCGGAGAACTCGCAGTCGAGCGCATCCGTCTTCTCGAGCAGATCGAGCGGCGTCTCGAACACCATGCGGCTGCCCGCCATCAAGATCGCCCCGCGGAACCCGTCCGGGGAGATCGTCATGTCGACAGGGAGCACGCCGAACCCGAGGCCGCCCACGCCGGCCACGGGCGGCGCGGGCGCAGGGTTGGTCTCGCTGGGCAGCGGGCGCAGCATGGTCACCGCCGGCTGCGTCACGATCGTCGCGCAGTCGAACCCCGCGTAGCCGCTCTGCGCCGCGTTCGCGATGTCGATGGGATCGACAAGGCCGCGCTGGTGCACCATGGCCACGCCGCCCCCGGGCAGCGGGACCATCCTCCACGCCACCGCCGGCTCGAAGACGCGCTCCGACCGGGGCTGGACGGCGATCGGCGGCTTCACGCGCTCGACCACCGCGCCGTCCTTCGAGACGACGAGGAGCTCGGGCGACCGGAACCGGCTCACGAGCAGCGCGTCGCCCTCGACGACGACGTCGCGCAGGTCGCGGTCGAGGCGCAGCGCGCGCACGGGCGGGGCCTCGAGGTCGGAGGAGAGCGAGACGAGCTCTCCTCCCGCGCACGCCACGTGGAGCAGCTCCGTCTTCGCGTCGTAGGCCAGCCCGCGCGGCGCGGGGCAGACCGGCCTGCGGTGCATCTCCCGGGTCGCGAGATCGATCGTGACCACCGCGCCTCCGCGGCGGAGCGCCACGTGCGCGGTGCCGGGCGCCCCCTCGATCACGCGCCCCGGCTCGTCGCCCGCTTGCAGGGCGAGGTCGGGCTCCACCTCGCCGGTGACGAGATCGACGAGGGATACCCTGTCGCGGTCCGGATCCGCGGCGACGGCGAGCTGCCTGTCGGCGGTCACGAGGAGCGTACCGCCGCTGATGGGGGGCGGCGGCACCGGGGACACGACGGCCTCTTCGTCCCCGACCCCGCCTCCGCCCGTCCCGGCGAAGTCCCCCGTCGAGAAGGCCCCCGTCGAGAAGCCTGCCCCCGCCCCCGAGCTGCCGGGCCGGTCATCCCCTGGAAACCACTCCTCGCCTGCATCACATCCGACGATCGCCGCGGCGGCGAGCGCGGTGATCCACGTTGCGACGTGCGCTTTCATGATACCTCCTGCGCCCGGCGCCTCGCGATCGCGGCCCGAGCATGCCTTGAGTTTCGAACAGCGCCGCTGGAGCCAGGCTCCGCGCGCGTGCGATGCTCCCGCCATGAACAAAGTCGCGGTTCTCGGTTCTGGGATTGTCGGGCAGACGCTGGCCGACGGTTTTCTCAAGCACGATTACAGCGTGATGCGCGCCACGCGCGACCCCTCGAAGCTCGCGAGCTGGCTGTCGGACGCGGGGCCGAAGGCGACCGTGGGGACGTTCGCGGAGGCGGCGCAGTTCGGCGAGCTCGTGGTGCTCGCCGTGAAGGGGACCGCGGCCGAGCAGGCGGTCGATCTCGCGGGCGCCCAGGCGCTCGCGGGCAAGACGGTCATCGACGCGACTAACCCCATCGCGGACGAGCCGCCCGTCCACGGCGTGCTCAAGTTCTTCACGGGGCCGAACGAGTCGCTGCTCGAGCGGCTCGTTCGGCGCGCGCCCGAGGCGAACTTCGTGAAGGCGTTCTCGTGCGTCGGCAGCGTGTGGATGGTCGATCCGGATTTCGGCGACGTCCGCCCGACGATGTTCATCTGCGGCGAGAGCGCCGACGCGAAGAAGCAGGTGGAGCGCATCCTCGACACCTTCGGCTGGGAGACCGAGGACATGGGGAGCGTGGAGGCGGCGCGCGCGATCGAGCCGCTCTGCATGCTCTGGTGCATCCCCGGGCTGCTGAACAACCGGTGGACGCACGCGTTCAAGCTCCTGAAGAGGTAGCCAGACGAGCGGCCGCGCCGGGGCGCGCGACACCCCGGCGCCGCGCCTGCGCGAATTTCTATAATTAAATCAAATAAATAGCGGGTCGACCCCGGCGGCCAGCGCGGCGATCAGGCCGGGGACCAGCTCGGCGATCTCGCTCGCGAGCAGCCCGCGGTCGCTGCCCGTCCGGGCGCGCCACATGTCGCCGGCGAGCGCGTGGATCAGCACCCCCGCGCTCACGGCGGCGGAGGGCTCCATCGAGCACAGCAGGGCCGCGATCATCCCGGTCAGGACGTCGCCCGAGCCGGCGGTGGCGAGCGCCGGGTTGCCCGCCATGCAGATGAACATGCGGCCGTCCGGGAGCGCGATGACCGTGCGCGCCCCCTTGAGCAGGACGATCGCCCGGGTCAGCGCCACGGCGTCGCGCACGGCGCCGAAGCGGTCCTCCTCGACGGCGCGCGCGCTGCGGCCGAGCAGCCGGCCGAGCTCGCCGGAGTGCGGCGTCAAGACGAGGCTCCCGCGCGCGGTCGCGAGCGCCTCGGGGCGGCCGGCGAAGTGCGTGAGGGCGTCGGCGTCGACGACCTTGAGGCCGTTCCAGCCGAGCACGACGTGGTCCACGGCGGCCCGCGCCCTGTCGTCGAGGCCGAAGCCGGGGCCGATCGCGACCGCCCGCCGCCCGGCGAGCGCGGCGTCGAGCGTCGCCTCCATGCGCGCCGGATCGATCGGGGTCGTCATCAGCTCCACGACGCGCGACTCCATCGCCCGCGCTGTGTCGGCCCAGGTGCAGATCGTCACGAGGCCCGCGCCCGTGCGCATCGCCGCGCGCGCGGTGAGCAGCGCGGCGCCGAGCTTGCCGGGCGAGCCGGCGATCACGAGCACGTTGCCGGCCTGGTGCTTGTAGACGCTCGTCTCGCGCGGGCGCAGGTACGCGCCGATCGTCTCCTTGCGGATGACCTCCGCGACGTGGCCCACGTGGGCGAGGATCGGCCGGTCGGGGACGCCGAGGTCGACCACGTGGACGTTGCCCGCGAGCCGCGCGCCCTCGGGCGTGAGCAGGCCGATCTTGAGGTGGCCGAAGGTGACTGTCTCGTCCGCCTGCACCGCCGCGCCGAGCGGCGCGCCGCTGTCGGCGTCGAGGCCCGAGGGGACGTCGAGCGCGATGCACAGGCAGGTGGCGGTGTTGAGGACGCCGATGACGTCGGCGAGGTGGCCCTCGATCGGGCGGTCGAGGCCCGTGCCGAAGACGGCGTCGACAACGAGGTCGGCCTCGGCGAGCGCTGCCTCGAGCGGGATGAGCGACGCGCCGGGGGGGAGCTCGGTCAGCGCGCCGCCGAGGTCGACGTACGCGTCGTGGTGGATGCGGCTGTCGCCGGTGACCTTCTCGGACGGGGCCGCCAGGAAGACCTGGACCTCGGCGCCGCGGGCGAGGAGGTGGCGCGCCACGACGAAGCCGTCGCCGCCGTTGTTGCCGGCGCCGCAGACGATGACGACGCGGGCGTGGAGCGGGTAGGTCGCGGGCTGCCCCGGGCTCGGGACGTGCCGTACCGGGAACGCGCGGATCCGCGCGGCGCGGGCGTCCTCGACGTCGCGGCGGCCGTTCGGCGGCGGCGGGACGCTCCCGGCGCGCGGGCCGCCCCCGGAGGGCAGCGTGGCGGGCCAGAACGCCCGCGCGGCCGCCTGGCCGGGCGCGATCGGGTGCGGCGAGGGGCGCGCGGCGAGGCCGGGGAGACCGGCGGCGCCGGGCTGCCCGGCGCTGCGCGCCTCGATGATCGCCGAGATGACGTCGGCGGCGCCGCGGCCCGCGTTCTCCATGAGGACCACGCCGGGGACGTGGCACTGGTTGATCGCGTGCTTGTCGAAGGCGCGCATCTGCGCGCGCGAGAGGACCGGAATCACGAGCGCTCTTTCCCTTCGTCGTCCAGGTGGGATCGGCCTTCGCCGTCCCTTCCATCCACCGTCGGGGATCGGCCTTCGCCGTCCCCTTCATCATCGGTCGGGGATCGGCCTTCGCCGTCCCCTTCCAGAATGGCCACCGCCGCCGCCACGCCGGCGTCGTGCGTGATCGACAGGTGCACCCGCTTGACGCCCAGGCGCTCGGCGAGCGCGCGCGCCGGGCCGTGGAGCGCCATCGTCGGGGGCGTGCGCGGCGCGCCGCGCACCTCGAGGTGGTGCCAGCCGACGCCCGGCGCGCCGGAGAGCGCCTTCACCACCGCCTCCTTCGCGGCGAAGCGGCCCGCGAGCGCGGTCGCCCGGTCCACGCGGTGCGCGAGCGACCGGCGCTCGGGCTCGGACAGCACCCGCTCCCAGAACCGCTCCCCCCACCGCGCAAGCGCCTCCTCCATGCGTCCGATGCCGCAGACGTCGATGCCGATGCCGAGGATCATCCGCCCACCTCGAGCGACCCGGGGCGGAGGCCGACCGGCGGCGGCCCGAGGGCGACAGCGCAGGCGGGGCTCGCCGCGGCGCGATCGACGGAATCGACGGAGCAGAGACGCGGGGGGAAGGCCATGCCGGCGACTCTACCCTATTCACCGGCGACGCCCTGTGAAACGCGCCCGCGGCGCGCGCGTGCCCCGAGGAGCGCGGAGGACGGTCGCCAGAGGTGCGCGCGCGCGGAGGCCCGCGCCCTCCAGGGCAGCCGGCCGCGGCGCGAGACGCGCGGGCGTCGCGCGACCCGGACGCGGCGCGCCGTTCGCGGCTAGCATGCTGGCGGCGCCCATGCAGACAGCCCTCGATCTGACGGTCATGCTCCCGCCGAGCGCCTACGACTATGGCGAGCGCTCGTCAGGGGAGGCCCACGGCGTGGTGCTGACCAAGCCCCACGTGGTGAACCTCATCCTCGATCTGGCGGGCTACACGGCGGACCGGGACCTCGCGTCGCTGTCGCTGCTCGAGCCGGCCTGCGGCCACGGCGCGTTCCTCGTCCCCGCCGCCGAGCGGCTCATCTCCTCGGCGCGCCGCCACGATCGCGACCTGCGAGACATCGAGTCCGCCATCCGGGCCTACGACATCGAGCCAGACCACGTGGGCCGCGCGCGCCTCGCGGTCTCCGGCGCGCTCGCCCGGCTCGGGCTGCCGCCCGACGACGCGAGGCGCCTCTCGGACGCCTGGATCGCCCACGGCGACTTCCTGCTCACCAGCCAGGGACGCCGCTTCGACGCGGTGGTGGGCAACCCACCCTACATCCGGATCGAGCAACTCTCTCCCGAGCTCCAGGAGGAGTACCGGCAACGCTACCGATCGCTCTACGACCGCGCCGATCTCTACGTCGCGTTCATCGAGCGCGGCCTCGATCTCCTCGCGCCCGGCGGGGTCCTCTCGTTCATCTGCGCCGACCGGTGGACGCTCAACCGCTACGGCGCGCCGCTCCGCCGGATGCTCTCGAGGTGGTTCCGGGTCCAGTGCTACATCGACCTGCACAGCGCCTCTCCGTTCGAGTCCGACGTCGTCGCGTATCCCTCGATATTCGCCGTGTCGCGCGGCAAGACGGGGAGCGTCCCTGTCGCGACGCTGAGCACCGCCTCTCCCGAGGAATGCGAGGCGGCGTCCTCCGCTCTTCGGCGCGCGGAGGGGGGCGCGCCGGAGCGCTGCGCCGGCGTCACCTTGTCGGAGTACCCCACCTGGTTCGACGGGGAAGACCCCTGGGTGCTCAGCTCACCGGCGCACCTCGAGGCCCTGCGCTCCCTCGAGGCGCGGTTCGCGCCGATCGAGGAGGTGGGCGGCACCCGCGTCGGCATCGGCGTCGCCACGGGGAGCGACAGGATCTACATCGTCCGCGACGACATCGACATCGAGCGCGATCGCCTCGTGCCGCTCGTCCTGCGAGACGACATCGAGGACGGCCGCGTCCGCGACGCCGGGCGGTGCGTCATCAACACCTTCGGGCGCGACGGCAAGGTGGTCAATCTGGACGAGTACCCGAAGCTCGCCGCGTACCTGCGCGCCCACGAGGCCGAGATCAGGAAGCGCTACATCGCCCAGAAGAACGCCGCGAGCTGGTTCCGCACCATCGATCGCGTCTACCCCGAGGTGGCGCTCGCCCGGAAGCTGCTCGTCCCCGACATCGCAGGATCCAACGAGGTGGTCTACGAGGAGGGCAGGTTTCACCCGCACCACAACCTGTATTTCATCACCTCGGAGGGCTGGGATCTCGAGGCGCTCGGCGGGCTCCTCAGCTCCCGGGTCGCCCTCTTCTTCGTGTGGTCGTACGCGGTCAAGATGCGCGGGGGCTACCTGCGCTTCCAGGCGCAGTACCTGCGGCGGATCCGGCTGCCGCCGCCGGAGAGCGTCGCGGAGGACGTGATGAGCGATCTCCGCAGCTCGTTCCGGCAGCGCGACTTCGAGAGGCTCGACGCGCTCGCGCTCCGCGCCTACGGCATCGACGCGCTCCCGGGGTTCAGCTTCCTCGACACGAGACGACGGCGCGCTGCCTCGCCCGGACGCGGCGTGGTACGGTCGCGCTCCCACAAGGCGTTCGCGGGCGAGGGACGAGCGGATGACGGCCGAGAGGATCGAGTGCGCTAGCCGTATCGAGGGCGTCGTCGTGTACGCGCGCGGGGCGATCGTCACCCGCCGCGTCGCGCTCGCGGCGCCGCTCCCCCGGGGGGCGGCCGAGATCGCTGTGCCGGGGATCACCCCGCTCGCCGAGCCGGGGAGCTTCCGCGCGCTCGTGTCCACCGCGCCCTTCGCGGGCGACGCGGGCGACGCGGCGCGGACCTCGCGGGCGCCGCGCGAGGTCGTCGGCGTGCGCGCGCGGCTCGTCGTGCCGCCGGCGCCCGTCTCGAGGAGCGCGCTCTCGGCGCAGCTCCGGGAGCTCGAGCTCGCGGTCGAGCGCCTGTCCGCCGAGCAGGCCCACCTCCGCCTCTGGCGCGACAGGCTCGCGGACGTCGTGCTCGATCCGGAGCTCGCGCGGCGCTTCCGGCCGGGCGACCCGGCGGCCCGCGTCCGGGACGCGCTCGCCGTGAGCGGGCTGCTCTCGGACGAGCTCGCCGCGCTCGACGCGCGCGCCGCCGCGCTGGAGGCGGAGCTCGAGCGCGCCCGGAAGGAGCTCCGCGCCGCGCAGCTCGACGCCGCGCAGGCGACGAGCGGCGAGGTCGAGGAGCGCGCCCCGGCGCGCCTCGACGTTGTCGTGCGGCTCCCCCCCCCCC
>NZ_JEMA01000419.1:16556-16903 GCF_001589285.1 Sorangium cellulosum
CGGCTCGAGTACGCCGTCGCCGCCGCGCGCTGGTGGCCCGCCTACGCGGCGCGGTTCTCGCGCGGCGCGACCGAGGTCGCCCTGCAGCTCGACGCGTTCGTGGCGCAGGCCTCCGGCGAGGACTGGAAGGACGTGCGCCTCGCGCTCGCCACCGCCGAGCTCGTGCAGGATACGCGGCTGCCGGAGCTCGCCTCGCTGCGGCTCAGCCGCGCCCAGCGCCCGCCGCGCCGCGGCTATCGCCCCGCGCCCGAGGGGCTCGACGCCATGTTCGAGGGGTTCGACCGCTTCGTCGCCGCCCTCCCCGCGCCCGCGGCGCGGACCAGGGCCGCGCCGGCGGAGCTCCCGCC
>NZ_JEMA01000420.1 GCF_001589285.1 Sorangium cellulosum
TGCTGCTCGACCTCGGCCTGGCGCGGCCCGCCGGCGCGTCGCGCCAGGACGACGAGGGCGAGATCACGCGCGGGGGCACGATCGTCGGCACGCCCGAGTACATGGCGCCCGAGCAGCTCCGCGCCGGCGCCGCCGTCGACGGGCGCACGGACCTGTACGCCTTCGGCGCGATCCTGTTCGAGCTGCTCACCCTGCGGCCGCCGTTCGTGGGGGACACGGGCGCTGTCGAGCACGGGCACCTCGCGCTCCGGCCGCCGCGGCCAGGCGAGCTCGCGCCGATCCCCGAGGCCCTCGAGGCGCTCGTGCTCTCGTGCCTGGCCAAGGAGCCCGACCGCCGGCCCGCGAGCGCTGCCTCGCTCCGGCGCGCGCTCGAGGAGGCGTGCCCGCTCGGCGCCGCCGCCGACGCGGAGCCGACCCCGCTGCCGCTGTCGATCGCGCCGGGGCCGCCGTCCAGCGGCGGCAGGCTCCTCGCCGAGGGGCTCCAGCCGGCCGTCGTGCTTGTCGCGGAGACTGGCGCCGCCACGCCGCCCGTGATCGGCGCGCTCACGAGCCGCAGCGGCGTCTGCGTCCGGCAGCGCGGGCGCCGCTACGTCGCCGTCTTCTCGGCCCGCGACGCCGAGCACCCCGTCCGGCTCGCGCTCGCCGCCGCGCGCGAGCTCGTCGAGCGGCACGGCGCCCGCGCCGCGCTCCACCTCGCGGGCGTGATCATCCGCCCGCGCGACAGGGGCGCGCCCGCCGTCTACGGCGCGGCGGTGGATCGCCCGGAGACCTGGCTCCCCGCCGCCCCATGGACCGGCGTCACGCTCACGAAGGAGCTCGAGCGCGCCCTCGCCGAGGCCGAGCCGACCTCGACCCCGACGTCGCCCCGGGCGGCGCGGGCGCCGGAGAGCGACGCGCCGCCGATGGTCGGGCGCACCGACGCGATCGCGGCGCTCGAGGCGAGCGCTGCCGCGGCGTTCAGCGGCGCGTGCCCGGCGCTCGTCACGGTGCTCGGCGACGCCGGGCTCGGCAAGACCCGCGTCGCGGCCGAGGCGGCCGCCGTGGCGCAGCGCCTGCGCCCCGACGCCGCGGCGCTCGTGGTGCGCGCGGCGCAGCCCCTGCCGGGCGAGGCGAGCAAGGACACCGCGGAGATCCTGCGCTTCGCGCTCTCCGCGCCCGCCGCGGCGCCGGCCGACCCCCGCGCGTTCTGCGAGGCGCGGCTCGGCCCCGAGATCGGCGCCTCGACCTTCGCGTCCGTCGCCGCGGCGCTCGGGTGGGCGCTCCCCGAGGCCGCGCGGGCCGCGCTCTCCGCGCCCGCCGCGACGCCCCACCACGTGGCGCGGGCGATCGCCGAGGGGCTGCGCCGCCGCGCGCGCCGCGCCCCTGTCGCCGTGATCGTGGACGACGCGCAGTGGGCGGACGTCGCCGTGCTCGACGCGCTCGAGGTCGCGACGCTCGACGGCGCCGGGGTGGCGCTCTGGGCCGCTGTCGTCGCGCACCCGCGCTTCGAGCGGCTCCGCCCCACCTGGGGCGCCCGGACGCAGCGCGCCGACAGGGTGACGCTCGCCCCGCTCGACGAGGCCGCCGCGTCGGAGCTCGCGGCGCGGCTCCTCCTCCCCGCGGCGTACCCCCCGGCCGACGTGCTCCGGGGGCTCGCGCGCTGGGCCGGCGGCAACCCGGGTTGCCTCGCCGCGATCATCCGGTCGCTCAAGCAGGCAGGGCTCGTGCGCCGCCGCCCCGGGGGCGGCGACCACTGCGTCGAGGCGTCGGCGCTCGAGGGCCTGCCGGTCTCCCCGGCGTGGCAGTGGCTGGCGATGCGCCAGCTCGGGGCGCTGCCGCAGGAGATCGCCGCGCTCGCGCGGCTCTGCGCCGTGCTCGGCGAGTCGTTCACCCGGGCCGAGCTGGAGTGGGTGCAGGACGCTGTCGACAGGGTCGGCGGCGCCGGGACGCCTGTCGACGCGGGGTACGGGCTCGGCGTGCTCGTCGAGCGGGGCATCATCGCGCGCGGCGGAGGCGGCGACGGCGGGGCGCGGGGCGCGCGCGGGGACGCCGAGCGGTGGTGGTTCCAGAGCGGCCTCTTCCGCGACGCGGTGTACGAGACGCTGGATCCCGAGCACCGCGCGCAGATCCACCGGCACGCGCTCGCCTTCTGGCGGGCGCGGGTCGAGCGCGGGCGCCCTCCGGCGCAGCCGGGGCCGGAGGAGCTCGAGCCGCTGGCCCGGCACGCGGGCGCGTGCGGGGCGGGGGAGGAGGCGGCGGAGGCCCACCTCCGGCTCGGGGATCTCGCGTTCGCGCGGCACCGGCACGTCGAGGCGGAGCGCTGCTACACCGCCGCGCTCAAGCTGGCCGGCGAGGACGATCGCCGCGGGCGCGCGCGCGCGCTGGCCGGGCGCGGGAGGATCCGCTACCGGCTGCACCTCATCGAGGAGGCCATGGCCGATCTCTCCGCGGCGCTCGAGCTCGCGGGCTCCGACGTGGACGCCGAGCTGCGCGCGGACGTCCTGCTCGAGGAGGCGACGGCGCTCGACTGGACGGGCGCCTACGAGGCGTCGTCGGCGCGCGTCGCGCTGGCGCGGCCGCTCGTGGAGCGCGCGCGGTCGCCGCGGCTCTCGGCGCGCCTCTGCGTGGCCGAGGGGCGCACGCGCCTGCGGCGGGCCGAGGTCGCGGAGGCGATCGCGCTCCTCTCGGAGGGGGCGTCGCTGGCCGAGTCGGCCGGGGACGAGGAGAGCCGGATCATCGCGCTGGCGCTGCTGTCGACCGAGCTCGCGCACGCGGGGCGCTTCGCCGAGGCGGAGCGGCGGGCCGAGGAGGCGATCGCGCTCTGCGAGCGCGCCGAGGACCTGCCGCACCTCTGCGTCGCGATCATGAACCGCGTCGTGCTCTGGACGCTGAAGAAGGATCTGCCGCGCGCGACGGCGGATCTCCGGCGCGCGATCGCGCTCGCGCGGGAGATCGGCAACCCGTGGCTGGAGCGCGTCGCCACGTACAACGTCGCCGAGCTGCTCTACTGGAGCGACCAGCAGGACGAGGCCCTCTCGCTCGCGCGCCGCGCGCACACGCTGGAGCGGCGGTTCGTGGATCGCCCCGTGCCGGACTGCTCGCTGCTCCTCGCGCGCATCCTCGCGGCGCGGGGGGAGCTCGACGAGGCGCGGCGCCTGCTCGCGTGGATCGCCGGCGCGTGCCCGCCGGAGCCGTCCGCGAGGGCGGCGCACGGGTGCTTCCTGCTGCTGCGCTGCCTCCTCTCGGACGACGCCTCGGACGGCGCGCCGCGCGCGCTGCTGCTCGGCGGGCTCGACGAGGCGGAGCTCGAGGCGGGCCCGTTCCTGTTCACCGACGAGCTCCTCGAGGTCCTCTCCTGGCGCGCTCGTGCGGCATTACGCCACGGTCTCGTCGAGGTCGCCGCCGCGAACCTGGATCGGGCCGGCGGGCTCCTGGCCGAGCATCCGGCCTGGCGGGCCCGCTTCGACGCGCTGGCGCGCGGCCTCGATGCGCTGCGCGCTGCAGGGCGCGGCGGCTGAGCTCGCGACCCCGACGACCGATCGGGCGCGGCACCGGCTCGGGATTTGCTTGTGCGCGGTGCGAGTCGCACGCACGTGCGCCTGAGCTGGAGGACGATGCATGCTTCGCGTACGGGTCAACGCTGCCGGGGTGATCGGGTTCTGCTGCCTTGCCGTCGGGTGCGGGGCAGCGCCGGCGGATGAGGGCGAGACGATCCTGGCCGCGGAGCAGGGGATCATCGTGATGAACGGCCTCGATCCCGCCTACTTCTGGGAGCCCTCGACGCAGCAGGCGCTCCGCGCGCTGGCGCGGGCGCCGCTGGCGGACGCGATGCGCGGCCCCGGGGCGGCCGTGCTCCTCTCGAAGAGGGAGGGCAGGCACCTCCTCGAGCGCGTTGTCGCCTGCGCGCTGCCCGGGGGGGCGTCGCTGGAGACTTCCTCGGGTCCGTCCTTCGTCGGATCGATCGGGCTCGCGCCGCGGTGGTCCTCCGCGCCGCTCTCGGACGCCGCCGCGCGGCGCTGGATGACGGCTTGCCTGCTCCAGTCGCTGAACGCGACGGGCGCGCACGTCGCGGTCCGCATGACCGGCGGCCACCCGGCCCTCGCCGACGCCCCCGACAGCGAGGCGGCGGAGTACACGGTCCGGGACGCGATCATGTTCGGTGATCTCTTCGACCAGGTCCGGCCGACCGCGTTCGCCTGCGCCGACAACGCGCTTGTCGACGCGTGCGGCGTGGCGCTGAGCGCGAGGACGATCGAGCGCATCTGCGGGCAGTCGCGCTCGTGCGGGATCACCGTCCTCGGCCACTGCGACGCTGTCTGCGACCGGGACCGCGCGGGCGCGCCGACCTGCGGCGCGGGCAGGGCGGTGTACCCGGAGTCCATCGCGTCGCGCCTGGAGCCCCTCGTGGCGCTCTCGGCGGGGGGCCTGAGCTGCGGCGTCCTGGATCTGCTCTCCGGCCTGCTGTAGTGCCGCGGCGAGGTGCCTGGCCTGCGCCTGCCGTCGCCCGGCTCCTCGTCACCCCGTGCCCGGCCGATCGACGCTTCAGGCAGGCTCCGCCTCGACGTCCTGCGTGACGGTGACGCCCGCCTCCCTGTACGGCGCGAGCACCTCCTTCGACACGCCGCGCTCCGTGAAGAGCCACGTCAGCTCGCTCAGCGGGGCGACGACGTACGCTGACGCGGTGCCGAGCTTGTCCGCGGTGGCCAGCGCGACAACCTCGGCCGATGCCTCGACCATGGCCCGCTTCACGTACGACTCGTCCAGGTCCACTGTCGTGATCCCGAACGTCGGATCGAGGGTGCACACGCCGAGGTAGCAGAGGTCCGCCCGGATCTGGCGCACGCCCGCGATCGTCACGGCGTCGGCGGCGGCCAGCGGGGCCTTGCGCATGCGCCCGCCGAGCAGGACCACCTCGACGCGCGGGTGCTCGGAGAGGGCGACGGCGACAGGAGGGCTGTTGGTCACGATCGTGGCCTCGAGATCGCGCGGGAGGTGGCGCGCGACGGCCACGTTGGTCGTGCCGCTGTCGATGAACACGACCTGCCCCGGCTTGATCAACGTGGCCGCGGCCCGCGCGAGCCCCTCCTTCACGCGCGGCCGCTGCCGCTCCCGCGCGGGGAAGCTCGGGTTCACGCGGGCGAGCGGCAGGCCGCCGCCGTGCACGCGCTGCAGCAGCCCCTCGCTCGCCATCTCGCGCAGGTCGCGCCGGATCGTGTCCTCCGAGACGCCGAACGCGCGGCTCAGCTCCGCCGCGACAACCTTCCCATCACGTTCCAGCACCGCGAGAATTTCCCGGCGCCTTTCGGCCACCATCAGGCCCGAGCTGTCTGCTTGGTTTTGCACGATTGTTCCTGTTTGTGCACGAAGCTGCTTGCGCCGGCCGCGACCGGCTGCATGATTCTTCCCTGATGTTCACGATAATGCACGAAAGTTCGGAGGAGCCCTCTGCTCTCTCCACGGCGCGCGCCCGGCGCGCCGTCTCGATCATGTTCGTGGCGAACGGCATCGCCTTCGCTTCCTGGGCCGCGCGGGTCCCCGCTGTGCGCGAGCGGCTCGGGCTGCGCGACGGCGAGCTCGGCATGGCCCTGCTCGGCGTGGCGGTCGGCGCGATCCTCGCCTTCCGCGCCGCCGGGCCGCTCATCGCCTGCGTCGGGAGCCGGCGCGTCACCCGCGTCTCGGCCATGCTCCTGTGCGCGGCGCTGCCCCTGCCCGCGCTCGCGCCGTCGTTCGCCGCGCTCGTCGCGGCCCTCCTGCTGCTCGGCGCCAGCAACGGCCTCATGGACGTCGCCATGAACGCGCAGGCCGTCGAGGTAGAGCGGCGCCACGGCCGCCCGATCCTCGCCTCGTTTCACGGCATGTTCAGCCTCGGCGGGCTGATCGGCGCGGCGCTCGGAGCGCTCGCGGCCGACCGGGCGGTGTCGCCCGCGGTGCACCTCCTCGCGGTCGCCGCGTTCCTCGCCGTGACCGTCCTCGACGCCGGCGGGGCGCTCACGGCCGACGCGCGCCCCGAGCCCGCTGTCGCCGCGGGCGCGGGCGCCTCCGGGGGGAGCCCCTCGACCCGGCTCCTCCTGCTCGGCCTCATCGCGTTCTGCTCGTCCGTTGGCGAGGGCGCCATGGCCAACTGGTCGGCCGTCTACCTCCGCGACGAGCTCCACACAACCGCGGCCGTGGCCGCGACCGGCTACGCCGTCTTCTCGCTGGCGATGCTCGTCGGGCGGTTCTCCGGGGACGGGCTCACGCAGCGCTTCGGCGCCGGGCGGCTCGTGCGCGCGGCGGCGCTCCTCGTCGCGGGCGGGCTCGGCGCGGCGCTCGTCGTCAACGTCCCGATCGCCCTGCTGCTGGGCTTCGGGTGCGTGGGCGCCGGCCTTTCCGTCGTCGTGCCGCTCGTCTTCCGCGCCGGGGCGAGCGCGCCCGACGTGGCGCCCGGAAAGGCCCTGTCGACGCTCGCCACCCTGTCCTACGGCGGCTTCCTCGTGGGGCCGCCGCTCATCGGCCTGCTCGCCGACCGCTTCACCCTGCGGGGCGGGCTCGCCGTCGTCGTGGCGCTCGTCCTCGTGATCGTCGCCCTGGCCCCGGTGGTGGCCCGCGGGCGCGCGGCGGGAGCGCGCGCGTCCGCCGCGCCCCCGCGCGCGATCGGGGCGCACGGGTGACGGTCAGCTCGCCGTGACGGTCCCCGCCTTGGTCCGCGGAGGTCCGTGTCGCCTCCAGCGTCGCCGGGCCACGGCCCGAGGGCTCAGCGCTTGCGCCACACAGTCGCGAGCCACGGCTGCTGCGCGCGCGGCAGGCCTGCGGGCCGGTAGTAGTGGTCGATCTCCTCGAACCCTGCGGTCGTCACGTGGTCGCGCCAGCGCTCGAGCGACCAGGTACAGGCGTACCGGTCGCCGGACCACCCCTCCCGGTCGTCGCCGCGCGGGTTGGAGCTGAAGAGGACGCCGCGCGGGCGGAGCGCGGCGTGGAGCTCGCGGAGCACGCGCGGCAGCTCGGCGCTCGGCACGTGGAACAGCGACGCGTTGGCGAAGATCCCGTCGAAGCGCTCGGCCCCGAGATCGAGGCGCAGGAAGTCCTGGTGGAGCACCTCGCAGCCCGCGTGCCGCCGCGCCATCTCGACGAACCGCGCGGACCCGTCGAGCCCGACGGGGACGTGCCCCTCGGCGCGGAACGCGGCGAGGTCGCGCCCAGGGCCGCAGCCGAGATCGAGGATCGTGAACGGGCCCGGTCCCTCCAGCGCCGCGAGCAGGGCGGCGCGGTTCTGTGAGACGTCGTGATCCCGGGTGCCCTCCCAGAACGACAGGGCGTGATCGTCGTAGTGACTTACGGTCCTCGCGGTGAGGCGAGCGGTGTCGTCGTCGCGCATGGCCGCAGTGTGGGCCGGGCGCGCCCCGTCGCAAAGGAGCTCAGGCGATCGACCGACCGGGCTGCGTCACGCGGCGGTGAGCCAGGCCTCGAGCTGCTCGGTGAACCGGTCCGGTGCGTCCATCATCAGCCAGTGGCCGGTCCCTCGCAGCACGGCGGCCTCCAGCGCGGGCCTCAGCACGTGCAGGCTGAACGGCCGCGCGTTCGAGGGGGCGATGATGGCGTGGGCGCGGGAGCCCGGGGCGGCGAGGTAGCGGTCCAGCGTGTCCACGGCGGGGAAGTCGATCATGCTGCGGTACATGCCGAGCAGCCGGTCGCGCGGCGTGGCGGCGAGGCGGCCCAGCACCACGTCGCGCGTCGCCGGCGCGCTGCCCACGAGCGCCCCGTCGAACCCCGCGCGGGTGGCGCTGCGCCAGTCGTCCGTCTCGAACGCGGCCTTCAGGGGCGAGAGCTGCTGCTCGCGGATCTCCGCCGGGAGCTGCGTGAAGTCGCCGGGCGGGTCCACGAGCACGAGCCGCGCGACGCGATCCGGATGGCCGGCCGCGGCGGCGATGGCCACGAGCGTGCCGAAGCTGTGGCCGACGAGCGCCACGCGCGGAAGGCCCAGGGCGTCGAGCACCGCGAGCACGTCGGCCGCGCACGCGTCGGGCGAGTAGTCCGCGTCGGGCGGGGCCTCGGACGCGCCGTGGCCCCTCAGATCGACGGCGAGGGCGCGGCGCCTGCCCGCGAGGTGCGCCAGCGGCGCCTCCCAGAAGCCGACGTGGCCGACCATCCCGTGCACGAGCACGAGCGGCAGCGCCTCGCCCGCGGTTCCATCGCCCGCGGCCGGATGATCGACGATGTGGAGCGCGCCCGCAGGGCCCGCGACTGTATGAGAAGGCATGTGCGTCAGCTACCTCGGTGCGTGTGGCCGCGTGAAGGAATCGTGGTGCGCAGCGACGGCGGAGCGTAGGCGAGGCCCTCGTCCTGGGCAACAGGGCGCGCTTTTCGTCGGCGCGGTCGCGCGCGACCGCGACCGTGCGCAGCCACGTCGGTCCATGCGCGCCCGCGAGATCCGTGAGGAGGTCCGCGTGCGCGTCGCGGCGCTCCTCCCGCGCGAGGGGCGGGGCGCGCCCGGAACATACGCGACGTCTGGATAGCGATCGATCGAGGCGCTCCACCCCAGGGCGCGCCCGCTGAACGTGTTTCCGTCGGTGCCATCGCGACGTGGCGTTGATGGCGTGGCAATCGTTGCGCTGGTACATTCTGTTAACATCCAGCGAGACGCGTGTTCGCCGCGATTCTTCGTGGACGCTGCGGAGCCAGGCACCGGCGAGCCCCGTTCTGCCCTGCGCAGCGGGACAATGTGTCTCGGTGGCCGTGAAGCGCGCGCCTGGCCGGATCCGCGTTGCTCTCGGAGCATGATCGCGATCCGGCTGAATTCACCCCTCGCGAGCGGGCGCCGCCGCTTCCGGCGGGGGTTGGACCGCATCTTGCTGAATACGAGGGGGATCGATCGTCCGCGCTGCAGCAGCGCGGGTGGGCCGAGGTCGGTGCACGATGGGTAACGGGGTGGGCTCAGAAGCGGCGCCGAGAGGCGCGGATCGAACCTTGAGCGATCAAATAGATAGAGTATACGCTGTGCATCAACAAGGGATCAACGACAGGAGAGGAGGCGGGCGCGGCCATCGCGTGCGGCGCAGCCGTTGCCTGTCACAGGCCACGCGTCATCGAGGAGGAGATCATGCGCACCGATTCACTCAGATCAGGCAAATCCGTGTGCCCACGGCTCGACCCTGAGTCGCTCCCCGACGCCGAACGCTATCGCCTCTTCGGCGAGGAGCTCGACGCGCTCAAGCAGCGCACCTTCGCGCGGATGGGCAGTGACGACGTCGCCTACGTTCGACGGCTTGATCACTTCGCGCGCAGGATGGAGCTCGCCGGGCGCGTGCTCATCCATGTCAGCCTGGAGCCGGTCTCGTTCTTCCTCGGCGTCGGCGCGCTCTGGGTCAACAAGCAGCTCCAGGCGACGGAGATCGGTCACAGCGCGCTCCACGGCGCGTGGGATAGACTGCCCGGCGCCGAGAAGTTCACGTCCAAGACGTTCCGGTGGGACACGCCCGTCGACGAAGAATCGTGGCGACGCGGTCACAACGTGCGCCATCACGGAAATACCAACGTCGCCGCGAAGGATCCGGACATCCACTTCGGCCCGGTGCGCCTCACCGAACAGACGCCGTATTCTCGGTGGAACCGCTGGGCTGTCCCCTTCACATTGGCGTGGATATTCCCGAACTTTCTCTTCGTCATCGGCTCACATGTCGCCGGATTGAACGATGTCTTCTTCGACAATGGCCGGCCCGAGAAGCTCGACTTTCTGCCCGACCGATCGAAGGAGAGCGTGCGTGGCGCATGGAAGCACGCGCTTCGCAAGTACGTGCCATATTATGCCAAGAACTATTTCTTCTACCCCGCGCTCGCAGGACCGTTCTTCGGAAAGGTGCTGCTCGGCAACTGGCTCGCCGAGACGATGCGCGACGTCTACTCGGCAGCCACGATCTTCTGCGGCCACGTTGGGGGCGACGTGAAGAGCTGGCCGGCAGGAACACGCGCGCACGGGCGCGGCGAGTGGTACGCCATGCAGGTCGAAGCCACGAACGACTTCGAAGTGAGCCTGCCGGTGTCGATTCTATGCGGCGGCCTGGACCGGCAGATCGAGCATCATCTCTTCCCGACGCTGCCCCCGTCGCGCTTGCGCGAGATCGCCCCCGAGGTACGGGCCATCTGTGAGCGGTATGGCGTCAATTACAAGACCGACACGTGGGGAAGAACGCTGCGCAAGGTGTTCTCGCACATCGCGCGGCTCTCGCGCGAGGGAGGTGTTCGCGAGGTGGTGCGCGCGATGGCGTGAGTCGGGTGCGCCGCGCGCGGCCAGCGCCTCACGCCGCCGGCAGCCTCGGCAGCTCGATGGAGAAGACGCACCCCTTGCCCGGCAGATCACGCACGCCGATCTTTCCGCCCATGGCCTCGACGCCCTTGCGGCAGATGGAGAGCCCGAGCCCCAGGCCGGTTCGATTGGCGCTCCGCTGCTCGAAGGGGCGAAACAGATCCTCGCACTTGCCCGGCGGCAGGCCGCCGCACTCGTCCTCGACCTCGATCAGGACGCGCTCGGCGGTCGCGGTCGTCCGAAGCGATATGTGGCCGTGAGGGCGGCTGAACTTGAACGCGTTCTGGAGCAGATTGCCGAGCGCGGCCAGGAGGAGCTGCGGATCAGCGTGCACGTAGACGCCCTCTGCGACAGGGGGGGCGGTCAGCGAGATGCCGCCGACGCCTGCTCCCAGGGCAGCCTCGACCACAGCCTCCCCGACGATCTCGGACACCGAGACGCGCTGGCGCTGCCCGAGTCCGGATTCGAGGCGCACGCCGGCGAGCGAGTTGTTGATGAGGTCGCGAAGCGCCCGCAGGCTGCGGCCGAGCATGGCGCCGGTGCTCCCGCTGGTGCCGACCGTCCCCGCCTGGAGCATGGTGAACGAGAGCATCGCGACGGAGAGCCGGTTGCGCAGCTCGTGCGCGAGGACGCCCAGGCGCTCCGCGCCCTCGTAGGCGATCGACGCGTCGCGCTGGCGCTCGTACTCGGTGACCGCGCCCGCGATGGCGTCATCGAGGCAGCGGTTGAACGTGTTGAACTCGTCTGCGGTGATCGGCACATCCCTCTCGCTGGCCAGCTCCGTGACGACCTGGCAGACGTCTCCGTAGCCGTGGATGACCTGGCTCACGGTGAAGCCCATCGCGAGCAGCTCGCCGCCGTGTACGGCTGCGCTCGCCTCGATCGCTCCGCTGTCGAGCGTGGCGAGGCGCAGCCGGTCGATGAGCTGACCCAGGAGGAGGGGCACGCCGTTCTTCAGCTCGGCCTCGGTCGGCACCGGGGTCGTTCGCGCGGCGACCTTCGACCGGGCGCGGCGGATGATCTCCTCGGTGCTCGAGGTGAGGAAGGCATGCAACATGGCGCCAATATACTTCCTCCACGCCGTGTATGCTGGTGAACAGCGCTCGCGCCGAAAAAATCCGGCAACGCGGATGGGGCCGCTTGTCTCCAGAGGCCCTCGTGCAGGGCAACACGGCGGCTCGGCGCCTCACGGCGCAGCAGCGCGCGCGCGGGCGGGGCTCGTCGGCAACTCCGCGGCCAGGCTGCTCACGACCTCGGAGAGCTCGGCGGCGACGACGGGCTTCGTGAGGTACACCTGGAAGCCGGACGCGAGCGCCCGCTGGCGATCCTCGCGCCGCGCGTAGGCCGTGATCGCGATGGCCGGGATGGCGCCGCCCGCGTCCGGCGCGAGCGCGCGCACCTTGCGCATCAGGGAGAAGCCGTCCTCGTGGGGCATCCCGAGATCCGAGATGAGGATGTCGGGCCGGAACTCGACGAGCGCCCGGAGCGCCTCCTCTACCGATCGCACCACCCGCGGCTCGACGCCCAGCTCCCGGAGCATGGCGCCGGCGATCTCGCCGGCGTCGTCCTCGTCGTCGACGACGAGGACGCGGAGCCCGTCGACGCGCCGCCCGGGTGCCCCCGGCGGCGCGCCCTCGGGGGCCGCGCTGTCGCGCGACCGGGCGAGGCCGTCGCTCACCGCCTGCGCGGGGCCGGCGACGGGCAGCACGACAGCGAACGTCGCGCCTCGCCCCTCCCCCTCGCTGCGGGCCGAGATCGTCCCGCCGTGCAGCTCGACCAGGTGGCGGACGATGGCGAGCCCGAGGCCGAGACCGCCGTGGCGGCGCGTCGTGGAGCTGTCGGCCTGGCTGAACCGCTCGAAGACGAACGGCAGGAAATCGGGGCGGATGCCTTGCCCCGTGTCGCTGACCTCGATGCGGAGATCCGCGCCTCGCTGCGCGACCGAGACGCGCACCGCCCCGCC
Organism: Sorangium cellulosum; assembly: GCF_001589285.1. Classification (GTDB taxonomy): domain Bacteria; phylum Myxococcota_A; class Polyangia; order Polyangiales; family Polyangiaceae; genus Sorangium; species Sorangium cellulosum_G. Next base: position 12,222 of record NZ_JEMA01000420.1, read on the forward strand.
CGCGGGCGTGAACTTGATGGCGTTGGAGACGAGGTTCCAGCACACCTGCTGGAGACGCGTTGTGTCGCCCAGGATCCGGGCGTCCCGCGCCTCGACGGCGAGATCGAGCGCCACCCCCTTCGCGTCGGCTGCAGGGCGCAGGGACTCGACAGCAGCCCCGATGACCGCGCCGGGGTCGAGGAGGTGCCTGTCGAGCCGCACAGTGCCGGCGATGATCCTGGACACGTCGAGGATATCCTCGATGAGCCGCGCCTGAGGCCGGGCGCTCCGCTCGATGGCCTGCAGCCCGCGCGCCTTCTGCTCGGGCGCGGCGTCCTTCGCCAGGAGCAGGTGCGACCAGCCGAGGATCGCGTTGAGCGGCGTCCGCAGCTCGTGGGAGACCGTCGCCAGGAACTCGTCCTTCAGCCGATTGGCCTCCTCCGCCTCGGCGCGCGCGCGGCGCTCGNCCGATTGGCCTCCTCCGCCTCGGCGCGCGCGCGGCGCTCGCTCGCGAAGAGCGCCGCGCGCTCCTCTTCCGCCCGCTTGCGCGCCGTGATGTCGCTGAAGTGGACGGCGATCCCGTCATGGAGCTGCACGACCATGATCCGGAACCAGCGGCGGCGCTCCCCCTCGCCCCAGGGCAGCTCGACGTCCACGGGATCGCCCGTCTCGACAACGCGCGCGCACCGCGCGAAGAGGTCGTGTCTTGTCTGCTCGCCCGGCAGCATCTGGAGAAGACCCCGGCCCACCAGGCGCTCCGGGGCGCACTCCAGCATGCTCGCCGCGGCGGGGTTCACGTACTCCCACCGGAAGTCCACGATGCCGCCCTGCGCGTCCCGGACGGCCCAGAGCGTGACGAACCCGTCGAGCGAGTGATCCTGAGCGATCCGCAGCCGCTCCGCGCTTCGCGCGGCGAGCCGCCTCGTCCTGTGCAGGTTCTCGGCCATCAGCGAGCTCATCACCGCCGTTACGATGAACGTGCTGAGCTGTACGGCGCTGTGAATCGGGGGGGGCGCGAACGATTGATAAGGAATGAAGAAGAAAAACCACACCATGAAGCCGCAGATCGCCGTCGTGATGAGCCCGGCGCCGAGGCCCCCGAACCAGGCGCTCGCCACGACCGCTGGAAAGTAAATAAGGAACGGCGCCTGGTCTCCCAGCAGCGAGCGGGCCACGAACTTCAGCGTGAGGGCGAAGACCGCGATCAGCACGGCCGCGCCGTACCGCACCGGAGCGGAGCGCCTCCTGGTCAGCGTGCTCGCGATGCGCGGACTCGGGGGCACGGGCATGTGAGGTGCTTAATCCTGTCTTGCCGCCCGGTCGAGCTGCGATGTCGCCGCGCCGGCGACCGGGCAGGGCCGCCGAGCACGAGGGCTGGCTTCCTGCGAGGGCCCCCGTCCTAGCGGGGCGCAGCCAGGACAGGCGCCCGCGGCGCCGCTACGCCTCGGCGCGGTGGAGCTCCTGCACGAGGGCCGCGAGCCCGGGCGGCGAGGACGTGAAGTGGATGCGCACCACGTCGTCGGCGCGCGGGTCGAGCTCGATCACCTTCGCGTGCAGCTCGCCGCCGAGCTGCTCCGCGAGCGCGACGGACGGGTGGAGCTGGAGGTTGGTGAAGGGCGCGGGGCGGGGGTGTAAGCGCAGCACGGCGCCGAAGGGCGAGAGCCCGAGGATGTAGGCGGACTGCGGCTCGCCCTCCACGCGCTTGCCGGCGAGGCGCGCGCACACGACCGGCAGCGGCGACGAGAGCGGCAGGATCTCGACGCGCCGCTCGGGCAGGTAGAGCCGCTCGGGGTTGTCGAGGCCGAGCACCTCGTGGACCAGCACGCGCGTCGAGAACCCCTTGACGGACAGCGCGTGGCTCTGGCCGAGCAGGAGGCCCGTGCCGGCGGCGCGGCGCGTGCCGTCCGCGATGAGGATCTGGCGGCCCACCGTGCACGACTCGATGCGCGACGTCAGGTTGACCTGGGCGCCGACGACGCCGTATTTCGTGCGCGCCTCGGAGCCGATGTTGCCCACGACGACCGGGCCGGTGTTGAGCGCGATGCCCATCTGCAGCGTCGGCAGGCCCTCCGCGCTGTTCCTGTCGTTCACCGCGTCCATCGCGAGCTGCATCTCGATCGCGCAGGCGACCGCGCGGCGCGCGTCGTCGCCCGTCGAGAACGGCGCGCCGAAGAGCGCGAGGATCGCGTCCCCGATGAACTCGATGATCGTGCCGCCGCGCGCGATGATGATGCGCGCCATCTCGCCGAGATAGCCGTTCAGGAGCCGCATGACGACCTCGGGCGGCATGTTCTCGGTCATCGTGGTGAAGCTCCGGAGGTCCGTCATCATGATCGTCACCTCGCGCTCCTCGCCGCCGAGAAGCTGGGCCTCGGGCGAGGAGAGCAGGCGGCTCACGACCTCGTCGCTCAGGTAGCGGCCGAACGTCTTGCGGATGAACTCGCTCTTGATCGACAGCTCCGCGGCGAGCTGCGAGAGCTGCTCGCGCGAGCGCTTCAGCGTGAGCTGCGTGTCGAGGCGCCCGAGCAGGATGTCGAAGTCGATCGGCTTCGTGACGTGATCGTTGGCGCCGAGCCGGAGCGACTCCACCACGTCCTCGCTCGCGCCCCGCGTGGTCACCATGATCACGGGCAGCTCCGCCTGCGACCGGCTCTGCCGCAGCGCGGAGAGCACGCCGAGGCCGCTGATGCCGGGCATGTTCACGTCGAGCAGCACGGCGTCGAAGCGCTCGCGCGCGGCCAGGCCGAGCGCGCGCGGGCCGTCCTCGGCGGCGATCGCGCGGAAGCCGTTGTTCTGCAGCACCCGGCAGAGCACGTCGCGGTTGCCGCGGCTGTCGTCGACGACGAGGATGGCGCCGCGCCCGCCGCCCTCGAGCTCCGCGTGGAGCGCCGGCTCCTCGTGCGGGGAGGAGGGGACGCTGACCTTCACGCTCGAGGGCGCGTCGTCCTCGCCGCCCCCGTTCTCCATCGCCTGGACGATGCCGAGCAGCTTGCGCGAGGCGAGCTCGATGTTGCGGATGTCCTCGATGTGCTGCGGCGCGACCTTGCCCTGCAGCGACGCGACGAGCAGGCGCGTGTAGCCGAGGATCTGGTTGATGGGCGTGTACGGGTCGTGCCCGCCGCCGTGCGGCTCGTGGAGCCGCTGCGGCTCGCGCCGCGCGGCCGGCGCGGGCTGGTGCGCGGCGACCGAGGCGACG
>NZ_JEMA01000421.1 GCF_001589285.1 Sorangium cellulosum
TACTCGGCCCGCATCTATCGCCCTCGGGACTTGGAGCCCGTTCCCTCGCCCAACAGCGGCCCTTCGCTCAGCTTCCACGTGAGCCTCCTCGGACCCTATTACGGGATCCACGATACGGGCGAGCCCGACGAGCTACCGGCTGCGGTTGCAGCAGAGATCGAGGCCACGTATCCCGGTTACCAGACGATCCCGCCGGAGCTCGGGAACGAGGTGGTTCCGGACGTGGCGATGGACGGGGCATTGATGGGCGAGGCGACGATCTACATGTGCCTCTTCTCGAACGTCTGGACGTGGGTGGATCCCCCTAGCTACTTCCCTGTGTGACCCCGGTCCCCGTGGCCGAGCTCCGGCGCGTGACAAGGTGGAGGAGGGGGACGCCCGTCTCAACGATTGCAGCAGAGCACGTGCGTGTCACCGGGCTCGATCGTCCCGCTCACCACCGTGGAATCGGTCGAGGGGGCGCAGGTCGCATCGTCCTTCAAGAAGATCGACCGCACCGCGCCGATCCGCCCCTGGATCGTGTTGGTGCAGAGCGGCTTATCCAGCCCGGACATGAGAACGGTTCCGAGATCTTCGGAGCAGTCTACCTGCGGGTGCAACGTGGTCTGCACGCGGCAATCGCCGCCGCTCGGCTCCCCACAGGAGCATGGGCTGCACGCGCGCGTGTCGTTGTAGAGGGGGAACTCCCACTGTATCTCGTGGCCGGCCCAGCACTCTCCGTTCGGCTGCGGTGGATAACAACGGCTGAACCCCGTGAGCACGACGTCGATGTCTGGACCACAAGCCCGGACGAAGTTCATGTTCGTATGCCGCAGCGCAGGCACCTCGGGGATAGGCTGGCAGTCCGTCACAAGGGGCGGGTGGATGGTCACAAAGGCATAGGCATCGCTCGGAATCGGGTCGGGAAGAGGGAAACAAGTCCCATTCCAGGAGCTGCCCGGATCGATCCTGCTTACGAGGTCGCTGAGGGCGCAAACGGACGACGAGTGTACGTCCACCGTGTGCGAAAGCACGCATCGCGCCGGTCCACACGTGCAGGGCTCGCACTCCTCCTGCCCAGGTGTCCCTACCCACCCTTCCCACAAGAGGTTGCCGTCGCCGTGCGGGTCGCATCGTGGCGCGTACTCGGGCGCGCCGCTATAGAGCAGGATGAGCTGGCTCGGATCTGGCTCTGGTAGGTTGTCGGGGGGCACCGGCGAGGAGCAGCCGATCGGCACCCACGTGGCCAGCATGGAGAGCGCAACCAAGCGCAGCGCGGCTGCCACCCCACGGCCTTGGTTAATTGTCAGCATTGGCATGAATCACCTCCATCAGCGCCGCGCTGGAGCAGCAGAACGTTCGGGTCTCGCCGTTCTCGATCGTGCCTTCCACCACGGAGACATCGGTTGTTGGCGAGCACGTGCCCGGCTCGTCCTGCGCGAACACCACACGCACCCCTGCCAGAGGAAAATCTTCGTGTGTTGCATAGCAGGGTTCCTCTCTTGTGCCGATTAGGTTGCCCGAGTACAGCATGTCAGAGCAGCCCGCGTCGCTGAAGAGCAGCACGTCCACCACGCAGCTTCCGCCGACGGGTGCGCCGCACGCGCAGGGCGTGCAGGTACGCGCGTCTCGAACCTTCTTCTGAAACTCGAAGCGCGCGGCGAAGCCCGGCCGGCACGAGCTGTCGTCTTCGGGGGCGATGCACACCAGCCCTTTGAAGTCTGACTGATACTTACCGGTCCACGGGCAAGCTCGTGCAAATGTCCCGGTGAGGGGCGGCAGAGCGAGCTGCGCCGAGGATTTGCACTCGCCAGCCATCGTAGGCGGCTTGAGGGTGACCGCGGCGAACGCGTTGCCCGGGACAGGGGACGAGAGGTCGACGCAGTGTCCCGGCGGGTCGGCTGCACCAGCGAGGTCGATCTTGATCCCTTCTTGGCCCGCGCAAAAAGGCGCCTCGTGCACCAGCATGCTGTCCGGAAGTGCGCACGCGGCGGGGCCGCACGTGCACGTCCCGCATTCGTTCTGATACTGAGGATCCGTGCGCACGTCGGCCCATCCATCCCAGTAATCGAGCCGACCTTCCGGACAGATGGGAAAATCTGGCGTGTCGCCGATCCACAACAACACCGGGTTGTCATCGGTCCGGGGCCTGGGGATCTCGAGGTCCTCCCCGCAACCGAGCAGCGCAGCCATGCTGAAGGCAAAACATGATGTCGACCGCATGGGAACCCCTCCGCTGCTCAGTAAAAGTCCTTCTGACAGGGGAGCAGACCGTCACAGAGATCGGGCTCCTGCGCCGGCGTCTTCATGGTCTGCCGAGCGGGAGCGGCGGGCCGTTTCGTGCGCGGCCGCGCTGCGACGGGCGGCGGGGCGGCCCCGGGGGGCGGTTCAGGGCATCGATCGAGCGGCCGAGCTGAGGGCAGCGGGGTGGCTCGACCCGCCGCGGTCTGGATCACTGGCCCCAGGCGCTGCACGACGTTACGCGGGGGCTCCCACCGCAGGATCGCAACCGCGCTGCCCAGCACGAACGCCAGCGCGAGCACCGCGGCGAACCAGCGCGGGGGCGAGCGTCGCCCTGGGGTGCGGCTTATACGCGGAGGGGCCGAGGGCACCGGCAGCACCGGAGAACGCGGAGGGGTCGAGGGCGCCGGCGATACCGGCAGGATCGGCTCGAGGTCCGGTAGCTCGGGCGCTGGAGGCGACCGCAGCGCGACCGGAGGTGCGTGGGTGACGTTGTCCCGCGCGTCCCGCGGCGGGATCGCGCTCTTGAGGGTGGAGGGCGTCTCGGAAGGGCGCCACGTGGCGACCGGGGACGCGTCGGTGACGTCGTCCGCCGCGTCCCGCGGCGGCACGCTCTTGACCGTGTCGGGCACGTCGTAAGGTCGGGGCGTGGGGGACTCGCCAGCTCGCCCTCCCTCTTCACCCGGGGCGAACGCGTTCGCCTCGTCCTCCACGAGGCTGGGCGCCGCCTCGTCCGGCGTATGCCGAGCGCCGGACGGCTCGGCGAAGATCTCCGCGTGGGGAGGAGGGTCCGGCGGTGCGCCGAGCTCTTCCCACGCGCGGGCAAAGGGAATCAGGACAGAGAGCATCTTCTCAATGCTCGGCTGCCGTCGATTGGGGTTCTCCTCAAGGGCCCTTTGCATCATCACCTGAAGCATCGGAGGGATCCCGCTGGGAAAGCTCGGAAGCCGGTTCCACGGCGAGAGGGCGCGTTTGCACAAGAGCTCGTACATGATCGTGCCGAAGCCGTACACGTCCGCGCGAAGTCCCAGGCGGCCACCCGAGAAGAGCTCGGGCGGTGCGTACCCGTACGGATCTTGACGAGCGTCCTCCGGGCCGAGCTGAAAAAGACGGGCAAACCCGAAGTGGGTGATCGCGTATCGGGCATCGTCCCCGATGAAGACCCGGTCCGGACTGAGGGCGCCGTGGATGAAGGAGAGCTCATGCGCGCGCACGAGACAACGGCCGACGTCGATCAGCACCTCGAGATCCGCCGGCCCGAGGTCGTCTCCGCGCGTGGCCTCGATGAGCGGGATCGCGTCGCCGAGCACAGGCGACGCTGCCCACGCGACATCGCCGTTCACCCCTCCGTAGAGC
>NZ_JEMA01000422.1 GCF_001589285.1 Sorangium cellulosum
CGAGGTGCGCCGCGCGGCGCCCGCGCGAGGGCGCTCTGCACCGCCCGCACGATCCCCGGGACGGCTCTGTCGATCGTCTCGCGCGGCTCTCGACCTCGCGTCTGGTAGACGACGCTGGGGCGCCCGCTCAGGACGACCTTCACGTCGCACGCGACGTCGACGCCGCCGCGTGGCCCGTTCACGTCCGTGAAGCGCACCGTGAGCCGCTCGATGCGGGGCGCGAACCGCCCGAGCTTCGCCGCGAGGGTCTGGCGCACGTGCGCCCTCGTGGCCACGTCGACCCCGACGCCGAAGGTCCGCACCGCCAGCGGAGTCCGCTCCGTCGGTGTGCGCCCGGCGCGCGCCCGGACCGGTCGTGGCACGGTGGAGGGGAACTGCGGACGTGGTCCGGTGGATGGCCGCCCCATGGGCGCTACATCGAGACCGGCCCCCCATCGTCAAGCGCCGCGGCCCCCGGCCAGGTCGCGCCCCTGCGCCTCGCCGAGGTCTCGGCGAGGCCGCCGGCCGGCCGCGGCACCTCAGGTCACTTCGGGTTCGCCCGCCCGATCGCGATGACGTTCTGCTGCGCCGCCGGCTTGCCGCCCTCGTGCGGGGTCACGCCGACGCGCGGGTGCGCCTTGAGGAGCGTCACCGTGAGCGTGATCCCCCAGCCGTCGTTCGTCTTGAGCTCCGCGTGGCCGTGGCTGTCCTCCACGGCCAGGATCAGCCGGCCGAGCGGCTCGAGCCCGGCCGGGGCCGCGCCGGGCGCGGTCAGCACGCGCCGGAGCGCCGACTCCGGCAGCCCCAGCCCGAAGCCGACGTCGAGGATCGAGAGCTGCACGCCGTGCGTCGCCTCGCGCACCGACACAACCGGGCCGTGGCCCGGCAGCCCGCGGCTCGCGACGTCGGTCAGGAACGCCTCCAGCACCTGCGCGAGCTCGCCGCGGTGCCCGAGCGCGTGCGTCGCGCCGCGGATCGGCTCGAGCCGCACCGCGCGGCCGGTCGCGCGCGCGGCGCTCGCGACGGCGTCGGCAACGACGTCGCCGAGCTGGAAGGCGCAGAGCGGATCTGTCGCGTCCCGCGCGGCGAGCGGCCGCACGTTGCCCGACACGGGCGCCGGCTGCTTCACCGGGATGAGCGCGGCGACGTAGCCCGCGATCCACGACGATCCGTCGGACTCGCGGCGCAGCGGGCGCACCGAGAGCACCGCGGGCTCGGGCGCGCTGACGCTGAGCTCGATGCCGTCGTCGCTGGCCATCACGCTGGAGAGCGACACAGCGGCGCTGCCCGCGGACGTGGCGCCGAGCACGTCGCCGAGCGTGAGCGAGCCGGGCGGGAGCGCCGAGCTCGCGCTCTCGGCCGGGACCGTGACGTCGCGCGCGCGAAGCCACCGCGCGAACTCCGGCGCGACGAAGCGGACGTCGCCGAACGCGTCCGCGTAGAGGAGCCCGACCGGCGCGTTGCGCAGCATCGACCCGAAGAGCTGGAGGTCGTCGAGCGCGACGCGCGCGCCCTCGACGAGGTCGTCCGTCGGCGTGTGCCCGGCGCGCGACTCGCCGCCGGTCGCCTCCGCGGTGCGCGCGAGGCGCTTTCTGCGCAGGAGCAGCGCGAGCTCGCGGCCGACGTGCTCGGCCCGCTCCGGCTCGCGCGAGTACGTCGCCTCCGCGACAGGGCCGCAGAAGAACACGTAGCCCTCGATCTCGCCGAACGCGATGAGCGGGACCACGACCGCCGGCATGTCCTGCTTGGTGAGGAACCGGCGCGCCAGGCGGATCGCCGGCACGCCCTGCTCGCTGCTGTACGGCGGGCGGCGGACGTCGTGGCGCCGCTCGGCGACGAGGCTCTCGCCGCCGCGCTGGTCGTTCCAGAACCTGAGGTGCCAGCTCCCCGCGGGCAGCTCCGCGACGAGCACGAGATCGGCCGGGTGCGCCTGCTCGGCGAGGCGGGCCACGCGCGGCCAGAACTCCTCGTCCGGCAGCGTGTGCACCCCCTGCATGCGGAACAGCGCGGCGCGCTGGATGAGCTCCGCGGCGCGATCCACGGCGCGCTGGACGCCGATGCCGCGGAGGATCATCACGCCGGCGAACGCGACGGCGAGGCCGAACAGGGTGCTCGGCAGCGGCAGGAGGCTCGCCTCCGCGCGCGCGGCGAGCGCGCTCTGGCCCGCGGCGAGCGCGAACGTGGCGAGGAAGACCGCGGCGGTGGCGACCAGGCTGCCGTGACGGCGGCGCGCGAACCACACGAACCCGCCCGCGAGCAGGACGAACAGCGCCGGCGCCCAGGCCGGGGCCGAGGCGCGCCGCCCGCCGTCGAGCAGCCCGCCGAGCACCGCGGCGACGCCCTTCGCCGGCGGCAGCGCCGACGTCGCGACGGCCTGGGGCGGGACGCCGCCCGAGCCCACCCCGACGACCGCGACGCGGCCCGCGAGCGCGCTCGCGGGGACCTCTCCCTCGGCGAGGGCGCTCAGGCTGACCGCGGGCACGCTCTGCGGCGCCTTCTTGAGGACCCACGGCGCCGCCGAGACGCCGAGCGCGGCGAGCTCGGCCGCGCGCTCCTCGCCGGCCAGCGGCGAGAAGCCGACGACCTCGCCCGCGCTCAGGCGCAGCAGCCCGGGCGGCATGCGGACGACGGGCGCGGCGCGGTCACCGTCGAGCGCGCCGCGCGCGCCCTCTACCGCGCCGCCGGTGCAGAACGCGTCCGCCGGCGGGATCAGCAGCGCGCCGCGCGCGCGGCCCCGCTCGAGCAGGCCGGGGAGCGCGCGCTCGCAGAGCCCGTCGCGCAGCGCCTCGGGCGAGGCGGTGACGAGCAGCACCTGCCCGGACGGCGCGGCGTCGGCGAGCGACGACGNCGAGCAGCACCTGCCCGGACGGCGCGGCGTCGGCGAGCGACGACGCGGTGAGGCCGCGCGCGACGTAGTCGAACCGCTCGAGCGGCGCGACGGCGGCGAGCAGCGCGCCCGCGGCGATCGCGATCGCGTCGGGCCTGAGCCACCCGAAGCGCGCCGCCTCGGCGGGCGAGGTCATCGGTCGCGGGATGCGAAAGGGCTTGGGGATCCGCGGACGGTAAGTCTTCGCCATAATCGCTGAAGAACGCAGCGCACCAGGGGTCGCGAAACGCCCAGGGAGACCGAGCGTCGCATCGAGGTCGCTCCAATACAATTGTCTACCGGCGTGCGCCGCGCCAAAAACATGTGTCTTCGAAGAAGAAGGACGCGCCCTACAGCCGCTCGCTCAGCGCTGCCGCCCGCGTTCATCTCGTCCCGCGCGGGGCCGCCGGCGCGGGGCGAGCGGCCTCGCCGCGGCGCAGCAGCGGATTCTGTTCGAGACGAGGTGCGACGTGGTGCTCCGCACGCCCCTCGGAGGCACGTTGTGTTGCGGGCGGCGTGCGTGTCATGCGACGTCAGCGCGCGGTGACGATTGGGCTGGATCGGCCTGTCGGAAGGGGTTTGAATCGCCCTTGCGTATGCGTCGTACTTCATCAGTTCTTCGGGTCGCGCCGGTCCTCGGGTTGTTCGTTCTGGCGAACAGCGTCGCCTTCTCTGCCGCGAGCTGTGGCTGCGAGTCGGATGTGCAGCTCGCAAATCCGTCGGGCAGCGGCGGCGCGGGCGGCGCGGGCG
>NZ_JEMA01000423.1:0-102 GCF_001589285.1 Sorangium cellulosum
GGCCCGAGCCAGAGCACGTCCGCCACCGCGGACACCGGCAGCATCGGGACGTACGCGCCCAGCACGGGCTGGGCCGGGGGCGGCGGCGCCGCCGCCCCCGCC
>NZ_JEMA01000423.1:191-2842 GCF_001589285.1 Sorangium cellulosum
CCCCGCCGCGGCCGTCGGCGACGTCGAGCCGGACGCGCAGCGGCTCGCCGGAGCGCGTCGCCTCCGGGGGCAGCGGGATCCGCGCTGTCAGCGCGCCCCCGCGGTCGCCGCCGGTGAGCGCGGCCGAGCGCACCCCGCCCGGCAGGTGGGCGATGAGCCGCGGCGCCACCCGCCGGGCGACGTCGATCCCCTCGAGGCCCTCGAGCTCGACCCGCGCCTCGAGCGCCGCCCCGTCCGCCGCGCGCGAGGCCTGGATCGCCGCGCCCACCGTCGTGTACCGGACCGGGAGCGACGTCGCCGCGCCGGACGCGGCGCCGCCGCGCTCGCGCAGCCGGAGCTCGCGCGGGGCGCGCTGGAGCAGGTCGATGCGCTCGGGGACCGGTCCGAACGGCCCCCCGTCGATCGCCAGCTCGAGCGCAGGCGACGGCGTGAGCTCGACGATCCCGTACGGGCTCGCGGCGATCTCCCCCGCCGACAAGGCGACGCCCCCGGCGGCGCGCGCGGCGACGAGGTGGAACCGGCGCACCGCCCCGACGCCCAGGTACTCCTCGCGATCGATGACCCGGACCCGGAGGAAATAGGCGCCGGCCGGCATCTTCTCCGCGCGGAACGACACGACGTCCGGCTTCACCTCCTCGCGGACGACGAGGTCGTTGAACTCCGGGTCGCGCGCGACCTCGACCCGGTAGCCGGCCGCCTGCGGCGCCGGCTTCCACGACGCCGACAGGACGCCGAGCCCGGCCGGGGCGAGCGCGATCGTCGCGACCTCCGCGGACGTCGACGCCGTCCACTCCGGGCGCGGCGGCAGCGGGCGCGGGCGCGCGGGCGGCGCCCTGCCCACGAACCGGGTGCCATGGTCCTTCGGGACCACGACCGAGAGGCCGCCCGAGGTGACGTCCGCCTTGCCGTCGAACACCGCGACCGTCGTCCGCTCCCCGCGCCGCTGCACCACGGTGTCGCGCGACGACGCGCTCACCCGGCCGCCCCCGCTCGCGACCTCGACCGTCTGGCCGCGCAGCGCGGCGAGCGCCGCCTTCACCTCGCCGTCCGAGAGCTCGACGGCCGCAGGCGGCGTCGTCGACACCCGCGTCCGGCTCGCCGTACCGTGGATGACGACGAGCGTATTCGGCGCGAGCAGCACCCGAGTCCGATCCACAAACTCGATATCTGCGCGCCCCTCGTCCAGCGTGTTGACGCTCGAGTTCGCGAGCAGCGGCATCCCCGGAGTCGCGGGCGACCAGGCGCCGCCCGCCGGGCGCGCGCGCACGTCGGGGCGCATCGCGCGGATCTTCGCGTCCGGGATCGACGTCACCTCGGCGGGCAGGACGAGCGTCAGCCCCTCGACGAGCGTCGCGCCCGGGCCGCACGCGACGCGGTTATATCGCTGGATCAAGCCGACATGGCTGGACGAGCCGTAGAGGACCTTCGCGATGTCATCGCAGGTCTCTCCGCGCTGCACGCCCCACTGGATGACCGCCTCTGGATATCCGGGCGTCGGCTCTCTGCCGCTCGCCGCGCCGACGTAACCAACGTGGCTGGCGCAGCCGAGGAGCACCGCGATAGCGACGGACAGGCCATTTGACGATGCCACGCCCGCGGCACGCTACCGGATCGAGATCGGCGTTGCAAGGGACCAGGCAATGGGATACGAGCAGACCGATGGCGTATTGGTCGGCGCGCGTCATCGCGCCCCTCCTGGCCTCCCCGCTGCTCGTCGCCGCCTCGTTTTCCATGCCGGCCGCGGCGCAGGAGGCCACCGCGCTCGACAGGCTCGCTCCCGCGCCCGCTGGCGACGGGCTCTCCACTGTCCCTTCTGCCGGCGTATCGGGCGATCTCCGGCCGGCGGTCGGACTTCTGCTCTCGTATTCTCATCAACCGCTCAGCGTGCGCGGGACAGAGCCTGGCGGCGGGGCGGCAACGTGGGTGGACCGGCAGGCGATCCTCCATGCGCTCGCGAGCGTCGAGCTCCTGCGCCGGGTCAAGCTCGACCTCGACGCGCCGTTCGTGCTCGATCAGGGCGGCGCGCCGCCCGCGATCGGGGACATCCGCGTCCCGGCGCCCGCCGGCGGCATCTCGGTGGCCGATCTCCAGGTGGGCGGACGGGTGGCGCTGCTGCCGCAGGAGGGGCTCCGGCCGGCGGCGGCGCTCGGGCTCTCGGTCTGGCTGCCGACCGGCGACGAGGCGGCGTTCTCCGGCGCGGGCGCCGTGCGCTACGCGCCGCGGGTGATCGTGGGGGCGGAGCACCCGGGCTTCCGCTGGTCGGCCTCGGCGGGGGGCCGGTTCCAGCAGGCCTCGGGGGACAGCCTGACCGGCAGCGAGGTCTTCCTGGCCGCGGGCGTGGGCGTCCGCAAAGGCCCGCTGCAGCTCGGGTCGGAGCTCTCGATCTGGGCCGCCGCCGGTGACGCGCGGGCGGTCGAGGTCCCCGGCCGCGCGGGCGTGGAGGACGTCAAGATCGAGGTCCCCGGCCGCGCGGGCGCGGAGCTCCTGCTCACGGCGCGGTGGTCGCTCGGCCCGCTCACNCGGAGCTCCTGCTCACGGCGCGGTGGTCGCTCGGCCCGCTCACGCTCGACGCGGGCGCCGGCCCCGGCTTCGGCAAGCTGCCCGGCACGCCCAAGGCGCGGTTCTTCGCGGCGCTCGGCATCGCCGCGGAC
>NZ_JEMA01000424.1 GCF_001589285.1 Sorangium cellulosum
GCCCCCGCGGCCGCGCCGCCGGTGACGGTCGAGGTGCCCATCGAGGCGCGGACCAACTCGAAGCTCAAGGGCTCGGCGACCTTCGCCGAGGTCGAGGGCGGCGTGAAGGTCACCATCAACGTCTCGGGCGCTCCCAAGGGCAAGATCGCCGTGCACGTGCACGAGACGGGCGATTGCAGCGCGCCGGACGCGAAGAGCGCGGGCGCGCACTACAACCCCGAGAACCACCCGCACGGCCTGCCCGACGGCTCGGCCCGCCACCTCGGCGATCTCGGCAACATCGAGGTCAAGGCCGACGGCACCGGCACCCACGAGATCGTCGCCAAGGGCGCGAACCTCAAGCAGGGCGCCCCGAACTCGTTCCTCGGCCGCGCCATCATCGTCCACGAGAAGCAGGACGACGGCAGCCAGCCCGCCGGCAACGCCGGAGGGCGCATCGGTTGCGGCGTCATCGGCCAGAGCAAGTGACGCAGCCCGCTTCGGGCTCATGAGACGCTGAATTCACCTCATCCGCCCCTGGAGGGCGCCTCTCCCCGCCCCGCGGGAGTCGCGCGCTCCGCAGCGCGGGAGTCGACCTCCGCAGCGCTGGAGTCGACCTCCGCAGCAACACGGAATCGACCTCTCCCGAAGCACGGCTGAGGCATCCTCTCTAATTTTTCAGAAAATCACAGGGAGGCGGGAAGGAAGAATCTTCAAATCCTCCCCACCTCCCCGCCTCCCTGTTCAATTTCTTCGCTGAACCTGGGAAGCACAGGAGTCGCCCGCCGCCGCGTCATCGCGGAGCAGCGCTGACGGAGATCGCCTGTCGCCGCGCGGAGGACCCGGGCGCCGGGACGCTCCTGCTCGCGGGGAGCTTCGGAGCCGCCGCGGGGCGCGCAGGGGAGCCGGGCTCGACGCGCCGGGCCTGTCCTCGCGGCTCCTCGCGCTGGATGCCCACCGACGGCGACGGCGACGGCGACGCGGAGAGGGCCGCGGCCGCCGGGGAGGCCTGACCGGGGGGCTCGACGCTGCCCGCCGCTGTCACCGGCGCGTCCGCCGGGGATGGCCCGGAGGCGCGAGCCCCGGACCACCGCTCCGATGGCTCCGCCCTCTCCGATAGCTCCGATTGCTCCGCGCGCCGCTCTCCGGTCACGAGCACCACCGCCACGAGCGCCGCGGTCAGCGCCGCCGCCCCGAAGCCCGCCCTCGAGGGCGAGACCAGCCGCCCGAGCCGCGCCGACAGGGCGCCGCGCGGACGCCAGTCGACGAGCTCCATCTCCTCGGGGGCCACCTCGACGCGCCACCTGCCCTCGACCGCGGCAGGCTCGCTCGCCGCCGCAAGGCCGGCCGACGCTGCCGCGCCCGGGCCGTCCGCCCCCCTGGCGACCTCGCCCGGCCCGACGGCGCCGGCCGCCGCTCCGCCCCCCGCCCTTCCCGGCGCAGCCGGCGCCTCGCTCGGCGCCTCGCTCGGCGCCCTCGGGCTCCCGGGCAGCGCGATGACTGGGAGCGGGTCCCCCCGGTGCAGCGCGATCACGACACCCGCCGTCGATGGACCGGAGGCCGGCGGGATCGAGCCGCTGTCCGCCGCGTCCGCGCCGTCCGGGAAGACGCGCGCGCTGGCCGGCGCGTCGCCAGGCCCCTCGCGGAGGACGCGCTGGATGCGCTCGACCAGCGGCTCGACAGCCGGCGGCGCGAACGGGCGGAGCGCCAGCACCAGCTCGGCCACGTCGGGCCAGCGCCGGTCGCGGTCGCGCTCGAGGCAGCGCAGGATGATCGGATCGATCTCCGGGGTGAGCCCGCGCCGGACCTCCGACGGCGGCGGCGGGACGAACTTGCCCCCGAGCACGAGCGACACTGTCTCGACCGAGCGCGCGTGCATGGGATAGCGGCCCGTGAGCAGGACATAGAGCAGCGAGCCGATCGCCCAGATGTCCGCGCGCGCGTCGACGTCGCGCTGGCCGCGCATCTGCTCGGGCGGCATGTAGTGCGGGGTCCCGAGCATCTGGCCCGTGCTCGTCTGCATCTCCCCGAACTCCGCCGACGCCGCGCCCGCTACCGCTACCTTCGAGACGCCGAAATCGAGCACCTTGATGCACGGCGAGCCGTCCCGCGCGCGCGTCAGGAAGAGGTTGGCCGGCTTCACGTCGCGGTGCACAAGGCCGAGGGCGTGGGCCTCCGCGAGCGCGTCGCAGGCCTGGATCACGTAGAGCGTCGCCTCCTCGACGGGCAACGGGCCCCGCTTCTTGCGGATGACCCGAAGATCGCGGCCGGCGAGGAACTCCATGACAAGGAAGGGGAGGCCGCCCTCGAGCCGGCCAACCTCGTGCACCTTGACCGCGTGCTCGCTCCTGAGCCGCGCCGCGATCCGCGCCTCCCGGAGGAAGCGCGCGCACATCTCCGGATCGGCGGCCGTGGACGGCAGCAGCAGCTTGATGGCCCGGAGCTCGCCGAGCTCCACGTGCGTCACGGCGACCACCGCGCCCATGGCGCCCTTGGCGAGCAGCCGGCTCACGCGGTACTTGCCCGCGATCAGGGTTCCGACCTCCAGCCCTTGGATCTCTTCCAGGCCGCGCATGTTCGAGACCTCCGACCGAGAGCGCCGCGCCGCGTTCTCCAGCATACCGTAGGCCCCCGCGCGCGCGGCGCCCGCAGAGGCGCTCGCATCAAATTCAGCGGCGTCGAAGAGCAACACCCCCCGCGCGGCGCGGCCGCGCGGCCGCGGGCGTCCGCTGCTTCATCAGGAGCCCACCGAAGGGCTCATCCACCGCGCGCGGCGCTCGCCTCGACGGCAGCGGAGCGGCGCCACGCCGCTCGCTCAGCCGCCGCCCTGCACCCCGCCCGGCCTCTTGATCGCGACGGTCCGCCGCGCGCCGGCCGACTCGACCGTCAGCTCGACCGAGCCGCTCTTCCGGGTGTTCTGCAACGAATAACGCAATGCGTCAAAGTTGGCGAGCGGCCTGCCGTCGACGGCGACCACCACGTCGCCGACGCGCACGCCCGCGGACGCCGCGGGGCCGGCGTCCTCCACGGCGACAACGACGGCGTCTCCGCTCGTCTTCAGCTCGCCTTCGAGCAGCGGGAAGATGGGCGACGCGGTGAGCCCGAGCGCGCTCACCGTCCTGCGGTAGCTCTGCACGGCGGCGTCGAAGCTGTCCTTGCGCATGCGGTAGCGCGCGACCGCCACGACAGCGCCGTCGCGCTCCTGGAAGCGCGCGTCGACGCGCTCGGGGGTCGCGAACGCGCCGACCTGCTTCAGGTAGCGGTTCGCCTCGGCCTCCGCCATGCCGGCGCGCCGCTCGCCGCCGCCGCGCGCCTGGAGGAAGGCGTACGCCTCCGACCCCGCGAGCGCCGGCACCACGTTGCTCGCGAGCCGGGAGATCGCGTCGGCGCGCGCGACCGACAGCGCCGCCTCCTGGCTCTCGCCGGTGCCCTCGCCGACAACGAAGACCGCGTCGCCCTCGACGGCGAACGGGCGCTGCATCCAGGGGGGCACCTCCTCGGCCGGCAGCGCCGCGCGGCCCGCGCTCGCCGCGGAGGCCGCTCCCGCGCTCGCCGCGGGGCGCGGGCGACCCGCGCCCCGGATCGCGAAGGCGACGCTGAGGAGCAGCAGCGCCGCCGACNCCGCGGGGCGCGGGCGACCCGCGCCCCGGATCGCGAAGGCGACGCTGAGGAGCAGCAGCGCCGCCGACACCCCGACCGCCGCGAAGGCCCAG
>NZ_JEMA01000425.1 GCF_001589285.1 Sorangium cellulosum
GCATCCAGGGGATGCCCAGGCCGAGCGCCGCCGCCCCTGCGAGCGCGACCCCTGCGATCAGGACGCCGGCGCCGCCCCGACGGGCGCCCGCGCCCGGCATGACGAGCCCGTTGAACGTGCGCGCCTGGCCGCCGCCGTGCGGCGATCCCGCGCCTCCGGGCCCGTGCGCCGGTGCTCCCGCGCCGCCCGTCGAGCACGGCGGCGGCCCTGGCCGGGGCGCGCGCGCGCTGGCCGGCAGCTTCGGCGCGCGCTCGAGGCCGAGCACCGCCTCGTCGAGCGCGCTGGCCATCTCTTTGACCGATCCGAACCGCGCCGCGGGATCGCGCTGGAAGTCGACGTGCTTGGCGCTGCGGAGCTGCTCGGGGCTCATGTACATCGGAGTCCCGAACGAGCTGCCCGTCGACGTCATGGCCTGATCGCGGCTCACAGGCTGCTTGGCCACGCCGAAGTCCAGCACCTTGACGAAGAAGGCCTGGCCCTCGGCGTCGGCGAGGAAGATGTTGTCCGGCTTGATGTCGCGGTGGACGATGCCGAGCTGGTGCGCGCGCCCGAGCGCCCTCGCGACCTGCCGCACGANCTGGTGCGCGCGCCCGAGCGCCCTCGCGACCTGCCGCACGACGCGCGCGATCTCGTGCAGCGACATGGGGCCAAGGCGGCTGATCCTGCGCTTCAGATCTTCCCCCTCGAGCAGCTCCATGAGGATGTACGGGACCCCCGCGTCCGTGATCCCGTGATCGAACACCTGGGCGACATGGGGGCTCTTGATCTGCGCCGCCGCCACCGCCTCACGCCGGAACCGCTCGATGAACCCGGGGCACCGCGCGATCTCCGGGGCCATGAGCTTCACGGCGACCTGCGACCCGAGCGAGAGGTGGTCGGCTACCCAGACGGTCCCCATGCCTCCTTGTCCGCGCGGCCTCACCAGCCGGAGCTTGGGCGTAACCAGATGTCCGGAGCTCACGAGCCACCTCTTGAACGGGCCACGCTCCGCGCTCGATGGTCGTCGGCGGGTGGCGCAGATTACGGCTGTGCGACCGATAGTCAAGTTGTTCAGCCTGTCTGTGAATGCAGGGCAGCGCGGCGCGCGGCGGAGCGGGCGTGATCTATGTCTTTGTCGGATCGTCGGTGTCGATTCTCGAGCTGTCATGTCCTGCGCTGACGACCTCCGCCCGTCGTGGGCTCGGCTGCGCCTGAGACGTACCGGGGTGTCGCGCGCGGCGATCTCCCGAGGGCGGCTGAGGCGGCTCATGGCGACTGTTGTGTCTGCCAACGACAGGAGGGAATCGTCGCGACTCGATGATGTGCCCTTGTGCTCGGGCGCCGATTCTGTACTGTCGCGCTCACCCGGATTCTTGCCCTGGAGATCGCATGCGAACCTCGAACAAAGTCTCTCGACATCATGGCTTCCTCCTCGCCCTGCTGGCGTCGAGCGCGCTCACCCTCGGCGCTGGCTGCGATGGCGGCGAGACAGTGGACCCGTCGGGCGCGTCGTCGACGACCAGCTCCGGCGGCGCGAACGAAGGCGGCGCGAACGAAGGCGGTGCGAACGAAGGCGGGGGCGGCAC
>NZ_JEMA01000426.1 GCF_001589285.1 Sorangium cellulosum
CTGGCGCCGTTGGCGGCGCCGTTCGTGCCGCTCGTCCCGCTCGCCCTGGCCGCGGGCCCGCGCCGCGCCACGAGCGCGTCGCTCCGCCGCGCCAGCGCGTCGGCCTCGGCGGCCGCGATCGACCGGAACCGCACCTTGTCCCCGGCGCTGAGCTGGCCGAGCTTCCACCGCTCGGCCGCGGCGACAGTCAGCGGGCAGACGAACCCGCCCAGGCTCGGGCCGTCGGGGCCGAGGATGACGGGCATGTCGCCGGTGAGGTCGACAGCGCCGATGCCGTACGCGTTGTCGTGCAGGTTCGACGGGTGCAGCCCCGCCTCGCCGCCGTCGGTGCGCGCCCACCGCGGCGCGGGCCCCACGAGCCGCACGCCGGTGCGCGCGGAGTGGTAGTGGACCTCCCACGCGGCGTCGTAGAGCTCCTCGATCCCCTCGCGCGTGAGGAAGTCCGGCGCCCCGTGCGGCCCGTCGAGCACCGCGAGCTCCCACGACCTGCCGATCTCCGGCCGCGCCTCGGGCGGCAGCGCGCCCGGGTCGATCGCGGCGTCGACGTCCTCGCCCAGCCGCAGCACGTCGCCGGGGCGCAGCGGCCTCCCGGCGTGGCCGCCGAAGCCGCCGAGGGTGAACGTGGCGCGGCTGCCGAGGTGCGCCGGCACGTCGATGCCGCCGCGCAGCAGCAGGTACGCGCGCGCGCCCGGCCCCCGCACCGGCCCGCAGGCCACGGTGGAGCCCGGCGCGACCTCGACCGGCGTCCACGGCGCGATCTCGACCCCGTCGACAAGCACGCGCATCGCGGCGCCCGCGACGCACAGCAGCGCGCGCCGGTGGAACACCAGGGTGGGCCCGTGCACCTCGCACTCGAGCCCCGCCGCGCCCGCCGGGTTGCCCACGACGCGGTTGCCGAGGCGGAACGACAGGTCGTCCATGGGCCCGCTCGGCGGCACGCCCACCGACCACAGCCCGAGCCGCCCGGGCCATTCCTGCACGGTCACAGCGCCCGGCGCCGCTGTCACCTCGACCGTCGGCGGCCGGAACGGCAGCGCCGCGAACGTCCCCGTGTGGTGCCGGACCTCGCGGAAGTCCGGGTGGTCGAGCGCGACGGCGACCCACTCCCTGTTCGTCTCGATCCCGCCGAGCCGCGTCTCCCCGACGGCCTCGCGCAGCGCCGCGACGGCCGCGGCCCTGTCCGCGCCGTGCACGAGGAGCTTGGCCAGCAGCGGGTCGTAGAGCGCGGACACCTCGGTGCCTGTCTCGACCCATCCGTCGACGCGCACGCGCCCCCGCCCGCCCCCGCCCTCCGGGTAGCGCACCTCGGTGAGCAGCCCGGCGCTCGGCAGGAACCCGCGCGCCGGGTCCTCGGCGTAGAGCCGGGCCTCGATCGCGTGGCCGCGCAGCATCGGGTCGCCTTCCGCGAAGAACGCCGTGTCCCCCGCGGCGATGCGCAGCATCCACGCCACGAGGTCGACGCCTGTGCAGAGCTCGGTGACGCCGTGCTCGACCTGGAGGCGCGTGTTGACCTCGAGGAAGTAGTGCTCCGCGCGCGCGGGGTCGACGAGGAACTCGACAGTGCCCACGTTGCGGTAGGCGACCTTCGCCGCGAGCGCGCGGGCCGACTCCGCGAGCGCGGCGCGCAGCCGCGGGGGCAGGTCGGGCGCGGGCGCCTCCTCGATGACCTTCTGGTTGCGGCGCTGCACCGAGCAGTCGCGGTCGCCGAGGACGAGGACGTTCCCGCGGCCGTCGCCGGCGATCTGGACCTCGACGTGCCGGGGCGCGGCGAGGAAGCGCTCGAGGAAGACCTCGCCCGATCCGAAGTTCGCGCGGGCGAGGCGCTGGACGCGCTCGAACGCCGCCGGGAGCTCCGCCGGCCCGTCGCAGCGGGCCATGCCGATGCCGCCGCCGCCCGCGCTCGCCTTGAGCAGCACGGGGTAGCCGATGGCCGCGGCCTCGGCGGCGGCGTGGTCCGCGTCGCGCAGCACGCCGGTGCCCGGCAGGAGCGGCACGCCCGCCTCGACGGCGAGCTGCCGCGCCCGGTGCTTGCTCCCGAAGGCCTCCATCTGGGCCGGCGTCGGCCCGATGAACACGAGCCCGGCGTCCTCCACCGCGCGCGCGAAATCCTCGGATTCGCTCAGGAATCCGTAGCCCGGGTGCACGGCGTCGGCGCCGGCGCTGCGGGCGGCGTCGACGACGGCGGCGAGGCGCAGGTAGCTCTCGGCGGGCGTCTGTCCGCCGAGGCGGACGGCGTTGTCGGCGAGGCGCACGTGGAGCGCGGCGCGGTCGGCGTCGGAGAACACGGCGACCGACTCCACGCCGAGGCGCCGGAGGGTGCGGAGGATCCGGCACGCGATCTCGCCGCGGTTGGCGACGAGGACGCGCCGGAACGGCGGGGCGGCGGCCGCGCTCATGGCCGCACCACCACGGCGCGGATCGGCGTCGGGTTGAAGGCGTTGCAGGGGTTGTTGATCTGCGGGCAGTTCGAGACGAGCAGCAGCAGATCGAGCTCGGCCCTGAGGTCGACGTGCTTCCCGGGCGCGGACAGGCCGTCGACGATGCCGAGGGTGCCGTCGGCCTCGACGGGGACGTTCATGAACCAGTTGATGTTGCCGACGAGGTCGCGCTTGCCGAGGCCGTACGGCGCCGCGGCCATGAGGAAGTTCTCGACGCAGGCGTGCTGGTGCCTGGTGTGGTGGCCGTAGCGGACGGTGTTCGACTCGCACGAGCAGGCGCCGCCCGACGTGTCGTGGCGGCCGCATGTGTCGCCGGTGATCGTCATCATCACGCGGCCGCGGTTCGAGCGGAGCTGCGCGCCGGTGGTGAGGAAGATGTTGCGCTGGGCGACGATCGTGTCGGCGGCGCTGTAGCGCTCGGCCGTGTCGGCGAGCACGTAGGCGAGGAAGTCGACGGCCTGGTTGCCCTCGATGTCGATGACGCGCAGGACCTCGCCGGCGCGGACGACCCTGGCCCACGGCGCGCGCGCCGGGACGACCTCGTCGGAGACGAGGGAGCCGGGCAGGCCGGCGAGGGCGGGGTCGCGCAGGGCGGCGACGGGCCTGTAGCTGGCGGCGGGGATCATCGGGCACCTCCGTTGCGGAGGCCGAGGGCGAGCTCCTCGGCGGTGTTCTCGAAGGCGCGGCGCGCCTCGGGCGTGGCGTTGCGTACGGGGTCGTCGGCGGCGGCGGGGCGGCCGCGCCAGGCGGTGAGGCGGACCTTTCCGGCGCGGTAGTCGGGGCGCGGGTCGAGCCGGTGGGGCACGACGGCGACGCTGACGAGGACGTCCTGCTCGGCGCGGAGGAGCACGTGGGCGCCGGGCCGGGGCGCGTCGGGCAGGAAGGTGATGGCGCCGTCGGCCTCGACGCGGACGCCCTTGAAGAGGTTGATCGGCGTGGGCAGGTCCCGCTCGGCGAGGCCGTGCTTGGCGAGGGCGAGCAGGAGCCGCTCGCGGCCGGAGCGGAGGGCGCCGCCGTGGGCGTCGCTGCCGTACCGGGCGGCGATCTCGCCGGGGAGGGAGGCGCCGCAGAAGGTGTCGTGTCGGCCGGCGGTGTCCTCGACGAGGGAGGCGAGGACGCGCCCCATGTCCGAGAGGAGCAGGTATCCCGGGCCTGGATAGGCCTGCCACTGGAGCTTCACTGTGTCGGCGAGACAGAGCCGCTCGATGGGGCGGTCGGCCCGGTGGAGCAGGAGGGCGACGCATGTGTCGCCCTCGATATCGACGAGCCGGAGCCGGCTGCCGGCCGGGAGGGTGCGCGCGGCGTAGCCGCCGGCGCCGAGGGTCTCGTCCCAGAGGACGTCGCGCGCTTCCACGCCCGGGGGCGGGTCGCCGATCGAGGTGCTGGGTACCGTCGGCTGCGTCTCGACGACGCTGCCTTCCTGGGCGCGCGCGTGCTCGCGCGCGGCGTACGTTGTGGCCGTTTCAGACATCGCCCGCCTCACTTTCGATAGAGAATCGAAACTGCTGAGTGGACTATCCGGGGGCCGGGTTTCCGGTCTGTTTCCCGGGGGTAAAATGCAAGGTGCGCGCGTTTTTTCCCGGCCGCGCGGGCGCGGTGATGGGCCGCGTCGGGGGCGGCGCGCTGATCAAGACAGCCGCCGAGACACCAGAAATGCCAAGTACGCCAGGACAAGAAATTTCTTGCTTTCAGCCTCCGCTGGCGTCCTTGGCATCCTGACGGTTTGTACTATTCCCGTCCGAGCGCTGCGCTGGCGCGGATAGCGTGAGGTCGCGAGCGCGGCCCGATGGCTCAGCGCGACGACGTGATTGCCAGCTTGGAAGGATGATGAAGACAGAGATGCCCCCTCGGAAGATCGATGGACGGCAGAGCGCCGGAGAGGGGCAGAGCGCCGGAGAGGGGCAGAGCGCCGGAGAGGGGCAGAGCGCCGGAGAGGGGCAGAGCGCCGGGGGCGTGCCGCGCCGCATGGGTCGGCCGCGCAAGAAGCCGCAGCGGAGCGCGCTGGCGCCGCGCGAGCAGATCCTGGAGGTGGCGGGCCGGCTGTTCGCGGAGCGCGGGGTCGTCGATGTGTCGATGCTCGAGATCGCCGAGACCGCCGGGCTGCGCCAGTCGTCGCTGTACTACTGGTTCCGGCGCAAGGAGCTGATCGTCGCGGAGATATTGCAGCAGGTGAACCGGCTGCCGCTCTCGTATGCGCAGCATCTCGCGGCGGGCGGCGAGTCGGCGGACGTGCAGCTCTGGCGGTTCGTGCGCTTCGACGTGCAGACTGTGTGCGGCTTCCCGCTGGAGATCACGGAGGTGCACCGCTTCAGCGAGCGGGATCCGGCGGCGTTCGCGACGTACTGGGCCGAGCGGCGCGCGCTGACCGAGGCGGTGGCCTCGATTGTCGGCCGCGGGGTGGGGGAGGGGACGTTCCGCGAGGTGGACGCCTACCTGTGCGCGCTGACGGTGCTGGCCCAGGACGAGAGCGTGCAGAACTGGTATCGGCCCGAGGGGGCGGGGCGCGTCCACCCGCTCGCCGCCAGCGATCGCGCGGCGCTCGGGTACCGGCCGGAGCAGATCGCGGAGCTCGTCGCGGACCAGACGGTCGGCGGGCTGCTGGCGCGGCCGTCGAGGCTCGCGGCGCTGCGGAGGGAGGCGGACGGGGAGGAATGACGGGAACGACCGGCCGAGCTGCCCGCCCGCCGGTGAGCATGCTCGTCACGCGGTGCGCTCCTGTGTGATAGGCCCCCGAGGCGACCTGACGCGCGCATGCGCCTCCACGGCGGCGCGGCGGCGCAGCCCTGAAGCGGGGGTGCTTCACTACAGGCACGGCAAGGTTTACGATGATCTCGGATGCCGTGCGAGCAAAGCGACGGGGACAGGCTGCAAAGGGAGCGCGACTTCTACCGTGGCCTCCTGGAGCTCGGGCGGAGGACAGAGATTGAGCCGTTCCTGGAAGACGCGCTGGCGTTGATCGTCGATCTCGCCGGCGCGCAGCGGGGGTACATCGAGCTGCGCGACGATCGCGACGCGGAGGGACCGCCGCGCTTCTGGATCGCGCAGGGCTGTTACGACGAGGATGTCGCGAGGATCCGGGAGGCGTTCTCTCTCGGTATCATCGCCGAGGCGATCGCCACCGGACGAACGATCGTCACGGAGTCCGCGCTCCGGGATCCTCGCTTCTTCAAACGCGGCAGTGTCCAGCGAAATCGGACCGAGGCCGTGGTCTGCGCGCCGATCGGCGCTGCCCCGCCGCTCGGGGTCGTGTACCTCCAGGACCGCACCCCCTCGGGCCCGTTTTCCGAGGACGACCGGCTCCACGTCGAGCTGTTCGCGTCGCATATCGCCGCGTTCGCCGATCGGCTCTTGCTCCGCAGGCGGCAACAGGACGAGACGGATCCGACGCTCCCGTTCCGGAAGGCGCTCCGCGTGGAGGGGCTGGTCGGACGCAGCGCGGCGCTCGCCAAGGTGCTCCAGCGGGTCGAGGCGGTCGCGCCGCATGACATCAATGTCCTCCTGACGGGCGCCTCCGGGACCGGAAAGACCGAAGTCGCCCGCATCATTCACCAGAATGGCCCTCGACGGGGCGGGCCCTTCGTCGAGCTCAACTGCGCGGCGATGCCTTCAACGTTGCTGGAGAGCGAGCTCTTCGGGGCGCTGCCGGGCGCGCACTCGACGGCCGCAAAGCGAGTCCTCGGCAAGGTCGCTGCGGCCGAGGGGGGGACGCTCTTTCTCGACGAGATCGGCGAGCTCGAGTTCTCGGCGCAGGCAAAGCTGCTTCAGCTCCTCCAGTCAAGAGAGTACTACCCCCTCGGCAGCTCGAAGCCCCTCCGCGCCGACGTCAGGATCATCGCCGCGACGAACGCGGATCTCGAGGGCGCGGTGGCACGACGGGAGTTTCGCGAGGATCTCTTCTACCGCATTCAGGTCATGAGCATCCGTATCCCCGCGCTCGCCGAGCGCCCGGAGGACATCGCGCCGCTCACCGAACGTTTCTGCGCGAGCGCGTGCGAGGTCCACCGGCTACCGGCGCTCCGGCTCTCGGCCGGCACGGTGCGCGCGGCCGAGGCAGCGGAGTGGCCGGGCAACGTGCGGCAGCTCGCGCACGCCGTCGAGGCGGCCGTCATCCTCGCTGCAGCCGACAAGGTGCTCCAGGTGGAGATACGGCATCTCTTCCCCGGCCAGGACGACGCGAGCGACACGCGGCTCACCTTCCAGGAAGCGACCCGCAGATTCCAGGCGCAGCTCCTGCGCAAGACGCTCGAGGAGACCACGTGGAACGTCACCGAGGCCGCGGAGCGGCTGGATCTCGCCCGCTCGCATGCATACAACCTCATCCACGCCTTCGGGCTCGAGCGGCGGCGGTCCTCGCCCCCGGACGGCGAGCGGAGGCGACCGTCGACGCCGGAGGTCACCCGGCGTCGCTGAACGGGGGACGGCGGCGACCGGACATTGCACGGCGGAGGGGCGTGTGGCGCAGCCGCTGATCAGACCGAGCTGGAGCCCCCCGCAGGTCATCGAAGAGTATCGACTGATTCGCCTCCTCGGCCAGGGAGGAATGGGACAGGTCTATCTGGCCGAGGACACGTTGCTCGAGCGCCCGGTCGCGGTGAAATTCATCGCCTCCGTCCGGCCGGACGGGCCTGCGCGGCGGCGGTTCTCGATGGAGGCCCGCGCGATCGCCCGGCTCCAGCACCCCAATGTCGTCGCCGTCCACCGTATCGGCGAGTTCGAGGGCCGTCCCTACCTCGTGACCGAGTTCGTCCGCGGCCAGACGCTCGCGCAGCTCCCCGGTCCGGTCCCCTGGGAGCGCGCGCTCGTGATCGGGTTGAGCCTCGCCCGCGCGCTGTCGGCCGCGCACCGTCACGGCGTGCTCCATCGGGACATCAAGCCCGCCAACGTGATGCTCACCGAATCCGGCGACGTGAAGCTCCTCGATTTCGGGCTCGCCAAGCTGCTCGCGCCAGAGGCCTCACCGGCAGACGCCGCGCCGTCGAGCGGCTCGGCGACCTCGACCCCAGGCGCCGTTGCGCCTCCGTTCGGCGAGGGGGCGGCGGGCCGGTCGCGGTCGGCGGTGGAGCTCACCGGGGCGGACAAGATCATCGGCACGCCGCTCTACATGGCCCCCGAGGTCCTCAGCGGAGAGCAGGCCAGCTGTCGAAGCGACCTCTATGCGATCGGCGCGCTGCTCTATGAGCTGTGCACGGGCTCACCGCCGCGCCAGACCGTGCCAGACGACCTCTCCTGGGACGAGTGGATCATCGCAGAGCCCGCGCCGCTCACCGCAGGCACGCTCCTCGTCGATCCGCGCTTCGCCGACGTCATCGGCCGCTGCCTCCACGTCGACCCGGCGCGCCGCTTCTCCTCGGCGGACGCGCTCGCCGACGCGCTCGAGCAGATCGGCGACAGGCGCGCCGGCGGTGTGCCCGACGGCAATCCTTATCGTGGGTTGCGGCCGTTCGAGGCAGAGCACCGCGGCGTCTTCTTCGGGCGCGAGCCGGAAATCCACGCCGTGCTCGATCGCCTGCGCGCCGAGAGGCTGGTCGTCGTGGTGGGCGACTCGGGCACCGGGAAGTCCTCGCTCTGCCGCGCCGGCGTGCTGCCGAGCGCGGCGGAGGGCAGCCTCGGCGACGGCCGCAGCTACGCCACGCTGTCGCTCGTCCCGGGGAGGCGACCGCTCGCCGCCCTCGCGGCTGCGCTCGCTCCGCTCCTCGGGGGCGACGAGGCGGCGGTGGAGCTGTGCGCGGACGACGATCCGGGCGCGCTCGGGCGCTCCCTCCAGCGCTCGCTCGGCAAGGAGCGGGGCGCGTTGATCTTCGTCGACCAGCTCGAGGAGCTGAGCACGCTGGCCAGCCCTGAAGAGGCGGCGCGGTTCGGCGAGGTCATCGCGCGGGTCAGCGCGAACGCGACGGGCGCGAGGGTCCTCGCCGCCGTGAGAGGCGACTTCTTCACGCGCATCGCGGCGCTGCCCGGGCTGGGCGAGGAGCTCTCGCGCGCGCTTTACCTGCTGCGCCCGCTCTCGCCTGAAGCCATGCGGACCGCGATCACCGGGCCCGCCCGGAGCAAGAGCTTCGCCTTCGATCCGGAGGAGCTTGTCGACGAGCTCGTGGCGTCGGCCATCCGCGCGCCTGGCGGTCTCCCCCTGCTCCAGTTCGCCATGGCCGAGCTCTGGGACGCGCGGGATCTCGCGCGCTCTCGCATCACCGCCTCGGCGCTGGACGCGATCGGCGGCGTCGCCGGCGCCCTCGCGCGCCACGCAGACGGCGTTCTCTCCCGTCTCTTGCCGGAGCAGCGCAGGGCGGCCCGGCGCGTGCTGCTCCAGCTCGTGACGCCCGAAGGCATGCGGGCGCGGCGCACCGATGCGGAGCTCGACGACGACGACCCGGCCACGCGCGCGTCGATCGACGCGCTCGTCCGGGGGCGGCTGCTGGTGGCGAGCGAGGCGAGCGGCGAGACAGCCTACGAGGTCGCTCACGAGGCGCTGGTCCAGGGCTGGGACTCGCTGCGCCGCTGGCTCGACGCCGACGGGGAGAAGCGCCCGGTTCGCGAGCGCGTCGCGGCCGCCGCTGCCGAGTGGATACGCCTGGGTCGGTCCCAGGAGGCGCTCTGGGGCGACCGCCAGCTCGCGGAGGCGGCGGTCATCGGCGAGGACGAGCTCCCGGCGCAAACCGGCGAGTTTCTCCGGACTTCCCGGAAGATCGCCGCCCGTCGGCGCCGGTGGCGGCGCGCCCTGATCGTGGGTGTCCCGCTCGTGATCGGCCTGTCCGCGGCAGGGCTACGGATCCAGGCACGTCACGAGCTGGATCGAACGATCGCTGGATACCTGGAGGCCGGGAGCGCGGCGTTCGCGGATGGACGGCGCCGGAAGGCGGAGGCAGACGAGCTGCGCCGCGAGGCCTTCGCGCGCTTCGACGCCGCGGGCACGGCGCGCGCGGAGGACGCCGGGGCCGCGCAGGCGCAGGCAGAGGCCACGTGGGCGAGCGCCATCGAGGCCTCCAGGCGGGCGGACGACGCGCTCTCGCGCGCGGAGCAGCTGTTCAACGACGGCCTCCGGGTCGAGCCCGCGCGGCCCGACCTGCGCGACCTCCTCGGCGATGTCCTCGTCGAGAGGATCGGGCTGGCCGAGCTGTTTCACGCCGACGAGCGGCGCACCGAGCTCGTGCGCCAGCTCGACGGTCACGACGACGACCGATCACGGCGAGGCGGCCTCGCGCGCGTGCCGCGCCTGTCCGTCGAGGCGTCACCGGCGGGCGCCGAGGTGCGCCTGGAGCGATACGAACGCGCGGGGAGCGCTCGCCGCCTGGTGCCGCTCGGATCGCTCGGCCGCGCCCCGCTGCACGATCTCGACATCACGCCGGGGCCTGGCTCCTACCGCCTCACGTTCGTCGCCGAGGGGCGCGCCGAGGTGAGGTGGCCTCTCGTGCTCGCCCGCGGGGAGCGGCTCCGCGTGGCGGTGGAGCTGCCGGCGCGCGACGCGGTGCCGGAGGGGTATGTCTACGTCCCGCCCGGGCGGTTCCTCTTCGGGAGCGCCGATGTCGAGCAGCTCCGCCGAGGCCTGCTCGCCGCGCAGCCGCTGCACGAGGTGCGCACCGGCGGGTTCCTGATCGGGCGGACCGAGGTGACGTATGCGGCGTGGATCCGGTTCCTCGACGATCTGCCGCCGTCGCTCCGGGACAAGCACACGCCCGGCGCGCGCTCTCGGCAATGGGCGCAGGAGCTCGAGCGCCTCCCTGACGGCGACTGGCAGCTCGCGCTGGAGCTCAACGCCGCTCGCCGGCAGGTCCCTCGGGGAGAGCTCGCCTGGTTCACGGGCCGCTCGCTCCGTGAGCGCCAGGACTGGCAGCGCTTCCCCGTCGCCGCGATCTCGCTCCCCGACGCGGAGGCCTACGTTCACTGGCTCGATCGCACGGGGCGCCTCCGCGGCGCCCGGCTCTGCTCCGAGCACGAGTGGGAGCGCGCCGCCCGCGGCGCGGACGATCGCAGGTTTCCGCACGGCGACGCGCTCGCGCCGGACGACGCCAACTTCGACGAGACCTACGGCCGGAAGCCCCAGTCGTTCGGCCCGGACGAGGTCGGATCGCACCCGGCCTCGGAGAGCCCGTTCGGGGTCCTGGACATGACCGGCAATGTGTACGAGTGGACCCGGTCGGCGGCCGCGCCCGACGAGGCCATCGTCCGCGGGGGCGCCTGGTACTACGATCAGCTCTCGGTCTCGATCCCGAACCGGACAGTCGTCGAGCCCGAGACCCGGGACGTCACGATAGGCCTCCGCGTCTGCGCCGACTTCCCTCCACGCTGAGCGAACCGCGCCGCCGGATACCGGGCCCGCGCGCCCGCCCTTCGCGCCACCTCATCGAGGGCAATGCTTCGGGTTCGACGGGCAATCGGCGGCCTCGTGGAGGCGGCTGGAGATCCCGACGAGGGCGTCTTTCGGCCAGAGCTCCGGCGGCTTCCCGGAGGGGTCGAGACATTCCGATGGATTGGGCCTGGGACCGCCGGCGAGCTCGTCATCGCAGTGCGCGTACCTCGTCTTGGCAAGGCAGTGGAGGCGGTCCTTGCGCCAGAGGGACTCGAAGCGCATCCCTTGCTGAGGGCGCGGCCGCTGGATGCCGAGTTTGTCGAACATGTCGACCGGCGTGCGGTTGCACGTGAAGGATTTTCCGTCGTCGAGGTAGTGTGCCCGCGAGGCGTGAACGCATGCCTGGAAGTAAGGGAGCAGCTCTTCCGTCCCGTGGGTGCGTCCGGGCACGTACCCCCAGTGGACGCATTTTGCGACGGAGCCGGTGATGCACGACAGGGTGAAGCGGCACTGTCCTGCCGGGCACTCCGTCTGGTACTTTCCCGCGAGTCGATCCCAGTAGCCCGGGACGGCGATCGCCTTGCCGGTCAGGACCGAGTCGCTGTCGCACGCCTCCCGAGGCGACTCCGGGTAGCTCTCGCCTTCGCAGAGATCCGTCTTCTCGTCGACGCTGCCGTCCGCCTTCAGCTTCTTCACCGTGTAGAGCGGCACCTGGACGCAAGGATCGGTCGCCACCTTCTGCACGGCGAGCTTGATCGTGTTGCCATCGCTCGAGAGCGCGGTCGCCCTGAACACCGGATCCTTCGAGCCCTCGAGATCCTGGACTCGGCCCTCGATGTACGCGACCTCCTCGAGCCCTCCGCCGTTGTACGTCGGGGCCTGGGGCCGGGGGACCGGGGTGACCGCGCTCTCCTCCGGAGCGAGGGGGGCGGCGGGCGTCGGCGGCTCGGGGCGCGGCGCCGCGGGGGGCGACGCGTTGACAAGGACAGGTCCCGTCGGAGGTTGCTGGCCGCAGCCCGCCACCACCGCCGTGGATGCGGCCGCCATGAGGGCAGCGCCGGCGAGGGACGATCTTCGTGAACGATTCAGCTTCATGACCAACGACATGTACATCGGGCCTCAGGGTGGTGGAGGTGTGTGGGGGGGGAGGGCCGGCGCGTGGAGCTCGGACGCGCCGCTCTCGCCGGCGC
Organism: Sorangium cellulosum; assembly: GCF_001589285.1. Classification (GTDB taxonomy): domain Bacteria; phylum Myxococcota_A; class Polyangia; order Polyangiales; family Polyangiaceae; genus Sorangium; species Sorangium cellulosum_G. Next base: position 11,910 of record NZ_JEMA01000426.1, read on the forward strand.
TTTCCGCAGGGGACCACCTCGATCTTCGTCCTGCTCCCTACGCGTCTGCGAGACGTCGTCTCTGCAGGCTTCGTATGCACGCTGCAAGATGCGATCCTCGCCCGAGGCTGGTGCGTCGGAAGAGCGCCCCGCTCGAGCGGAGCGGGCAGCGTGTCCACTCCGCCGGACACGCTGCCCGGAGGAGTGGACGCCGGAGCGGATCGCGCTGGGGGCATCGCCGGCCTGCGGTGAGCGCCACGTAGAAGGACGAGAAGGGGCAAGGCGCAAGGCGTGAGCGCCCTGGGCGTTGGTGCGGCGATTGCTATCTGCACATCGCAAGGTGAGACGCGCAGGGTGCGGCGGCGCCGGCGTCGCCGCCGGACTGCGCCTCGACGGGTCGAGCAGGCGTCCGGCCGAGCAGCCGCACCTCGCGTCGACGATGGAGGTTCGCGTGGCGAAGATGCACTTCTGGCAGGGTGGCAACAAGATCAGCATCGAGAAGAAGGACGACACCGCCGTCCTCCGGGCGCCGGACGTCGAGTCTGCGTTCCGCGCGGCGGAGAAGGCGAGGGTGAACATCGGGTCGCTGAAGTCGCTGGGAGGAGGGCTCGTGAAGCTGCAGATCCGGAGCGAGCTCGACGACGCCATGGCGCGGCTGCGCACAGACCACGTGGTCCACCACCTGTATCACACGGCGGGTCAGCCTGAAGACGAGGTGATCATCACCGACACGTTTTATCTCAAGTTCAAGCCCGGCACCGGGGACGAGCGGATCGCGCAGATCCTCCGGGACGACAGCCTCGAGGTCGTGCGGGCGCTGGGCGAGGAGACGCTGCTCGTCCGGGTCACCGACGCGACCGGCAGGAACGCGATCAAGGCGTCCAACGCCGCGGCCGAGCGGGAGGAGGTCGAGTACGCCGAGCCCAACATCGTCCACGACCTCTCGCCGTCCAGCCCGGCGCCGACCGATCCGCTCTTCCGGCATCAGTGGCACCTCGCTGCCCCCGAGGACGGTCCGGACCTGGTGAAGGGCGCGGACATCGCCGTGCTGGGAGCGTGGGCGGTGACGCGCGGGTCGAGGGAGGTGGTCGTGGCGATCGCCGACGACGGGTTCGACCTCACCCACCCCGATCTCAACGCCCCGAACAAGATCCGCGGCCGCCTCAACATCGTCCTTCGAGGAAACAGCAAACTCGATGTTCGCGACGACGTCATGCCGCGCGAGGGCGATTACCACGGCACGCCCTGCGCGGGGGTGGCGGTCGCCGAGGCCAACGGCCAGGGCACGGTGGGCGTGGCGCCCGGGTGCTCGCTCCTCGCCGTGCGCTTCCCGCTCAAGCAGATGAGCGACGCGCAGCTCGCGGAGATGTTCGAGAAGATCTCGGCGAAGGCGGACATCGTTTCATGCTCCTGGGCCGTCGGGCCCACGAACCGCCCCGTGTCGAGCTACCTCCACGGTCTCATCGCGCGCCTCGCGCGCTCGGGTGGCCGGCGGGGGAGAGGGCTCGTCTTCTGCGTCGCGGCCGGGAACAACAACTGCCCGATCAAGGAGCCGGAGAACCAGTCGACGTACACGTTCCGCACCTCCGAGGGCAGGATCGTCGACTACAGCGGCCCCATCCACCGCTGGATCGCCGCTCATCCGGACGTGATCACGGTGAGCGCCTCGACGTCGCTGAAGGCGCGGGCGGCGTACTCGTGCTGGGGGGAGCAGGTCAGCGTCTGCGCGCCGTCGAGCAACTTCGATGAGCTGGAGCGGGTCGTGGTGCGCGGCCGCGGGATCACCACGACGGACAACGAGGGGACAGGGCCACGGGGAGAATACACGCCGGGTTCGCGGTACACGTCGCGCTTCGGCGGCACCTCGAGCGCCACGCCCACCGTGGCCGGCGTGTGCGCGTTGATGATCTCGGCGAACCCCGACCTCACGGCGACGCAGGTCCGGCAGATCCTCTGCCAGACGGCCGACAAGGACCTCGTGATCGACTCGGAGACGGAGGTGCGTCGCCCCGGCCACTTCGACGCGCGCGGGTTCAGCCTCTGGTTCGGTCACGGAAAGGTGAACGCAACGAAGGCCGTCGCTGCGGCGGCCGCCATGAACGGCTGACGCCGGGGCTCATCCTCGGCTCATCCGGCGCAATTCCCGCTGAACACCAGGGCACGCGCCCTGGAAAGGTGAACGTCATGCGATGGTCTTTGCTCTCCCCTGCGGTGCTGATCGCAGGCGGGCTCCTTCTCCTCCCTCGATACTCCTCGGCGGCGCCCATCCCTATCCAGGTGACGTCGGCGCCGTCCCCTCCAGCCGTGGCCACGGTGCCTTTCGAAGATGTCGGGAACCAAAGTATCTCATTCCAGGTCGCGGGCGTGGGTGGCGGCCCGATCGAGCTGTATCCGCTGTCGAGCAGCGTGGCGGATCGAGCGAGCAAAGCCTGCCAGCTCGACGTGGAGGCCGCCACGCAGGTCGCGCTCTTCGATCTCGCCACCGCGCGGGCGGCCGACCTGAAGGCGGGGAACCACAACTGCGAGGCGCTCCTGACCTCCCGCGACTCCTGGGAGCGCGCCGTGAGCGCCCCCGGCTCGACCGCGTACGCCCTCGTGCGGTTCGAGGCGCCCGCCGCGTACGCCGCATCGCCGACCACCTCCGCGGAGATAGAGGCCGTCGCGGAGGGGGGGCAGGAGCTGAAACCTGACTGGACGCTCCCCGCGGACATCGGTCAGGCCGCACCGCCCCGGTGCTTCGTGCACGCGGGGCACTGGTCGCCGGTCCCGTGCAAAGGCGGCAAGGTCACCCCGCCCCCCGCGTTGCAGAAGATGATCGAGGCCAGCGTCGCCCGGGGGGAGATGCCGGTCCTCGTGGTCCAGGCGATCGACGCGACCTCCGGCCCGGCCGGCGCGTGGAGACGGGTCCCCGTCAGGCTCAAGCAGAAGCAGTTTGACCTCGAGAAGCACTGCGCCGGGTGGGTCCAGGAGGAGCGTAAGCAGAAGCTCGTGACGCAGCACGAGTTCTACGCGATCTGCGTCAATTTCAGGGAGCTGAGCTCGCCCTACGTGATGACGCTGGCGTTCGAGGAGGGCTCCGGCGAGGAGGGCTCCGGCGAGAAGTGCTCCGGCGAGACGTGCGAGGTCGTGGGGCATGTCCTCCATGTGCGTCGCCCGATCGTGGTGTACGTGTGGCACTCGGACCATGACGCCGAGATCCAGCTGGACGGGGATCAGGGGATGGCGCCGTGGACCTACGTCCCCGCTGGGCACCCCGTCGGCGACGCGCTCGGCGCCGCTCTGGTCGCCCCGGCACCGGAGAAGCCAGACGCCCCCGTGCCCCCCCGATCGCGGTTGGCCTTCGCGCCTCGCTCGGGCAAGGACGCGACGCTCACGGTGACGCTGAAGAGCGGCGACAAGCAGGTGAAGTCGGTCAAGCACTTCTACGTGGTGGAGAACCTCTATCGGGGCGCGCTCCGCGTCGCGCTCGGGCTGGGCTGGTCGCCGTGGGCGCGGCAGGTCGACATCGTCACGGCCGCGGACGGCCGCAAGTATGTCGACGTCACCGCCGGGGAGGGGGCGATATCGGGCCTGACGAGCGCCGAGCTGTTTCTCGGCTACTCGCACTTCTTCTGCGACATGCCGCAGCTCTCGGCGAAGGTGTGCGGCGGGCTCGGCGCCTGGCTGGGCGTCCTCGGCGTCGGCTCGGAAGGCATCAATCCGTTCACCTCCCTGGTGGTGGGCCCGGAGCTCGCCATCGGGCGCGACTTCTCGATAGGGCTCGCCGCCGGCGTGCACCGCCACGACGCCCCGAAAGAGAGCTTCCGGCCGGGGCGGGTCGCTCCCGACGGCGCGACCAAGGTGGACACCACGTTCGGCCTCACGCCGCACGTCGGCCTCATGATCAACTTCGTACCTGCCTTCTTCAGGGCGGCGGGCCTGCCGCTCGCTGGGGGGACCTGAGCCATGCTGGATCCGAGAAGAACGAGCGCTCGCTGCCTCGTGCTGGTCACGCTCTCGGCGCTCTCTGCGCCGAGCTGCGTGGCGTCCACCGAGGAGTCGCCTTGCGGGGATCCTTCCGCGATCTCCGTCGACGGCACCATCACCCGCGGCGCGTCGGAGGTGATCGTCTCTTCGCCGCACAACATCGAGGGGACGCTGCGATCGGACGTGCTCATCGATCGCGTCATGGTCGGGGGCGTCCTGGCCGAGAACAAGGGCGCTGGCAATTACGCCTCGTGGTCGGCCTCGCTCGAGCGGCAAGACCTCGAGGGGGGCCGCACGCCCGGCGAGGGGGTCTCCGAGATCGAGGTGGTCGCCTGGGACTACTGCGGTAACCCGCACGAGATCGGGACGGTCGTGCTGCCCGTCGGCGACGCGCCCGGCGTGTCCGTCACCGGGCTCGAGCTCCTGCCGATCGAGCTGCCGGGAGGCGAGTGCTACCTGCCGGCCGACGGCCAGGCGGCGGCGATCGTGAAGGTCGCTGCTGACGCGAGGTCGGCCGGCTCCTCCGTCAAGCTGCACGCGAGCCAGGGGAGCTTCTCGGGCACGGCCCCCACGCTCGAGCTCACGCTGGCGCGCGACGGGGACAGGGCGGCTGCGCTCGCGTACTTCGCCTCGACGGCGCCGGGAACAGCGCTGCTCTCCGTCTCCGCCGGCGGCGCCTCGGCCGCGCCGAGGAGCGTCCTCGTGAGCGGCCCGCCGCAGATCACCCCTTCGGCCAAGACGATCCCTCTCGGGACGTCGTACCTCGCCACGGTGCGGACGCGCGGCAACCTCGATTACTGCGTGGTCGAGGCCTCGCAACCGGACCGGAGCCAGGCGGCGATCGTCGAGCCGGCGCTCGGGATCATCGATCGGGTGATGTCCGTCAAGAGCGACGCGGTGGATTGCAGCGCGGCCGAGGTCCTCCGTGTCGAGGTGCGCTTCGCCCCCGAGGCGCTCGTCGGAGCCGAGGTCGTGCTCCGTTGCGTCGACACGTTCGGCCAGGAGGGTACGGCGACGTTCACGGCGGGAGAGACCTGAGGGCGCGACGGCGCGGGGGGGACTGACCCGGGGGGGCTGGTGCCCGTCGAGCGTGGCGGCTGCATCGTGACCGCGCCGGATGCAAATGGTCATCGACATGGCTCGCCGGCGAGCGGAGCGAGCGCCGCATGACGCTGGCGGTCGGGCTCGGGTAGGATGGTGGCATGAAGGCCACGATTCGCTCCTCCGTATCCTCCTGCGCCGCGATTGGCGCGCTGTGCATCCCACTTTTTCTCTGTCACTGCACCGAGCCAGGCCCGGAGGGAGGTGATCCCAGCAGCGCTGGTCAGGGGGGAGCCACCTCGGGCGGAGGCGGCGGCAGCGCGACGGCAGCGAGCTCGAGCGGGGGAGGCGTATCCGTCGCGACGAGCTCGTCCTCTTCCACCTCGGCGGGTATGGGCGGCTCCGGGACGGGCGGAATGGGCGGCATGCCTGTGTTCGAGCCCAGCTTCATCCTGGGCGCTGACATCTCCAGCGTCCAGGAGGCGGTCGATGAAGGCGCGAGGTACACGGACACGGACGGAAGCGAAAAAGGGATGCTCGAGCTGCTGAAGAATCATGGATTCAACTACGTCCGGGTCCGGACGTTCGTGGATCCAGGCGCTTCCTACGGGTATGCTTTCGGGACCGGCGGCGATTGCGCGAAGGAGGAGACCTATTGCGACGAGGACCACACGGTCGAGTTCGGCAAGCAGATCAAGGCCGCGGGCATGGGGTTCCTTCTCGACTTCCATTACAGCGACACCTGGGCCGATCCTGGCAAACAGATCATCCCCGAGGCCTGGCGGAGCGCCCGATCGATCGACGAGATGACGGGCCTCTTGAAGGCGTACACAAGGGACGTCGTCGGCGCGCTCGTCAGCGCGGGCGCGCGCCCTGACATGGTGCAGATCGGCAACGAGATCACGCCGGGCATGCTCATCCATGTGCCGTCCGCGAGCACGGACTGCTGGGGCAACGATTCGGTCGTCAATCCGCAGGGCCTCACGGGGCGAGCGACGAACCAGAACTGGGACAACCTGGCCGCCCTGCTCAAGGCAGGCATCGACGGGGTCAAGGAGGTCGATGACAGCATCAAGATCATGCTGCACGTCGAGAACACAGAGGACGTCGACGGCGTCACGTGGTGGGTCAACAGCGCAAAGACGCGAGGCGTCGCGTTCGACGTCCTCGGGCTCTCCTGCTACACGGCATTTCAGGGCGAGCCCGAAGTATGGGAGAACACGTTCAATACCCTGGCCGAGACGTTCCCGGATCTGTCGTTCGCGATCGCGGAGTACAACCCCGAGCGCACGAAGGCCAATCAGATCATGCGCGATCTGCCGGACGGCAGGGGGCTCGGGACGTTCTTCTGGGAGCCGACGCAGAGCGGTTCATGGGGCTCGTCCCTCTTCACGTCGCAGGGCGGAACGTACAGGGCCAACAGCGACGCCTTCGCGGAGTTCGACGCGATCAAGGCGAGCTTCGGTCTGTGATATCTTGTTAACGCTCAGGGGGGCTGATGGCGTCGTGCGCCGGCCGGTCGACACACCCGCACGCCTCGTCGATCTTGCGTGATCCTCTCGCCGGGGGTATGACGAACCGCGAGCGCGAAAGGTGACCGATGATCAGCCAGACCGAGCTGGCCGAGCAGTTCAACCGGTCCCGCAGCCATCTGCGGGGGGTCGCGTTCCGCATGCTCGGCTCAGCGCACGAGGCGGAGGACGCGGTGCAGGAGGTCTGGCTGCGAGCCAGTCGCGTCGATGCCAGCGCTGTCGGCAATGTGACGGGATGGTTGACCACGATCGTCGGTCGCGTCTGCCTCGACATGCTGCGCTCACGCCGGCGTCGGCGTGAGGAGCTCACCGAGCTGGCCGATCTCGATCGGGTGGTCGCCCACGACGACGCGACCGGTCCCGAGGACGAAGCGGCGCTGGCCGACGCCGTCGGGCTCGCCCTGCTGGTGGTCCTCGATACGCTCGGACCCGCCGAGCGCATCGCCTTCGTGCTGCACGACCTGTTCGCCGTGCCGTTCAACGAGATCGCCGAGATCGTCGAGCGGTCACCGGCCGCCGCGAAGAAGTTGGCGAGCCGCGCCCGCCACCGCGTGCACGGCGCGGCCGCCGCTCCCGCTGCCGACCTCGCCAGGCAGCGCGAGGTGGTGGAAGCCTTCCTGGCCGCGGCACGGGCCGGCGACCTGAGCGCCCTCCTCGCCGTGCTGGCCCCCGACATCGTCCGGCGAGCGGACCGTGTCGCGCTGCGAGGAGGGGTGGAGACCGAGGTGCGCGGCGCCCGGCGCGTGGCCGAGGAGACGGTCACCAACGCCGGTCGAGCGCGCTTCGCCCGGCCCGTCCTCGTGAACGGCGCCCTGGGAATCGCCGTCGCACCGCGCGGGCGACTGCAACTCGTCCTCGAGGTCGCGATCCACGGCGGCCGCATCGCGGCGATCGACGTCATCGGCGACCCCACCCGCCTGCGCCAGCTCCAGCTCGCGGTCGTCGACACCCCGCCGCGCGACGGGTCGAACAGCCCGACCGGCATCCACACGGCGCGGCCCGCGTCGCTCGACGAGCCGAGCCTCCGGTAGGCGGCTGCCGCCCCAGGGAGAGCGGAGGTCATCGATCCGCTCCGCGGAGCGATGTGATCGTCCGGGCGGTCACCTTTCCTCGCCGCGCTTCGTCAGAGCAGACGGGACAACCGACCACCGCGACCGGCGGCGAGAGCAAAGGAGGCAGTACGTGAGCGTGCACAGGGGCCATTCCACGGCGCGGCAGAGCGCGCCGCCCGCGTCGACGCGAGGCAGATGCATGCCGAGCGTTCGCGTCGCGATCATCTATCACAGCGGCTACGGTCATACCGGGCGTCAGGCGGAGGCCGTGAGAGCAGGCGTGGAGCAGGTGGAGGGCGCCGATGCCCTGCTGCTGACCGTCGAGGAGGCGCAGACGCGCTGGGACGATCTGGCCTGCGCCGAGGCGATCATCTTCGGCGCGCCGACGTACATGGCCAGCGCGACGGCTCAGTTCAAGGCGTTCCAGGAAGCGACGTCCCGCGCGGTCATGGCCAGGGGATTCGCATGGAGCGACAAGATCGCCGCCGGCTTCACGAACTCGGGCTCCCGGTCCGGCGACAAGCTGGCCACGCTGATCCAGATCGCCCTCTTCGCCGCCCAGCACGGCATGCACTGGGTCAGCCTCGGTCTGCCGCCCGCGAACAATTCTACAAAGGGATCGGAGGAGGATCTGAATCGACTCGGCTTCTGGCTCGGCGCCGGTGCTCAGTCGAATGTCGACCAGGGCCCAGACGTCGCGCCCCCGGAGGCGGATCTGCGCACCGCCGAGCACCTCGGTCGCCGTGTCGCCGAGACCACGCTCCAGCTCGTGCGTGGCCGCCTCCTCGTCCGACAGGATGCGGTCCCATGATCCTCCGACCCGCCGCTCTGCTCTCGAGGGGCCGCATCACCCGTGGCCAGACGTCTGGCCACGGACAGCCAGACGTCTGGCCGTACCAGGCGGGCGGCGACATGGCCGCGGCGCACAGCGCGCCTGTCTGCTCGGCTTGGTTCAGGCTGCCTGATCTCCGTTTCGCCAGGGCCGCTCAGGTTGCCTGTCATTCCGTGGACCTCATCCTGAGGAACACACGTCGCAGCGCTTGCAGCATGCGCTGAAGGCCGACAGAAGATCGACCGAAGGAGCGACGTGCTGAAGGCAAAGCCGGAGCGTGCTTGCAGCGGGCCCGACCGCGGGGCGGCGAGCCCTCTCGTACCCGAGACCTTCCCGGCGGGCGGCTGCTGCGAGGCGGGGCAGGTCGCGGGCGAGCTTCGATTGAAGGCGGCCCTCCTGGATCAGGTCAGCGAGGCGGCCTTCGCCTGGGAGCACGGCGGCACGGGCGGGATCGTGTACTTCGGCCCTGGAGCCGAGCGGCTCTACGGCTTCTCCGCGCGTGACGCCCTCGGGCGGTCGAGCCACGAGCTCCTGTCCACCGTGTTCCCTGTGCCGCTCGCGGACATCGAGAGGGCGCTCGAGCGCGAAGGCCGCTGGGCGGGTGAGCTCCAGCACACGGCCTGCGACGGCCGGAAGATCGTCCTCGAGAGCCGGATGCAGCTCGTCGAGGGGGGCGAGCGCCGGCGCCTCGTCCTGGAGACGGGTCGCGACATCACCGTCCGCCGGCGCGCCGAGGAGGGCCTGCGCAAGGGGGAGGAGCGGCTGCGGCTGGCCCTCGCGGGCGGCCAGCTCGGCATCTGGGAGTGGGACCTGCCGAGCGGACACATCTTCTGGTCGCGTGAGGTGTTCGATCAGGTCGGTGTCAGCGATGCGCAGCTCGGCAGCAGCATGGACGGCTTCGCCCGGCTGCTGCACCCCGACGACAGAGACGCTGTCCGGGCGCAGGTCGACAGCGCGCTGCGCGGCGAGACGGACTACTCCTGCGAGTTCCGCATCGTCGACCCCGGCGGGTGCGAGCGCTGGGTCCACAGCCGCGCGCTGGTGCAGCGGGACCACGACGGGCGCCCGATCCGGATGACGGGCGTCATCGGAGACATCACCTCCCGGAAGCTCGCGGAGCTGGCCCTGCGCGAGAGCGAGGCGCGCTTCCGCAACATGGCCGATCACTCTCCCGTCATGATCTGGATCACGGGCTCCGACGGGTCCTGCACCTACACCAACCGGGGCTGGATCGACTTCACGGGGCAGCCCGAGCCGGACGCCCTCGGCTTTGGCTGGCTCGATGCCGTCCACCCCGAGGATCGGCAGGCGGTGGCGGAGGCCTTCCTGCGGGCCTGGGCGCGGGGCGAGGACTACAGGATGGATTTCCGCGTGCGCCGCGCCGACGGCGCCTACCGCTGGTGCGTCGACTCGGCCTCTCCGCGGCTCGGCCCGCGGGGCGAGTTCCTCGGCTACATCGGCTCGATCATCGACCTCACCGAGCGGAAGAACGCGGAGCTCCTGGTGCAGGAGAGCGAGGAGCGGCTCCGCCGCGCCGTGATGGCGGCTCCGTTCCCCATGATGATTCACGCCGAGGACGGGCAGATCATCATCGTCAACCGCGCGTGGCTCGACCTCAGCGGGTACACCCGCGAGCAGATCCCCACCATCGAGGAGTGGACAGCGAAGGCCCACGGCCCGCTGCAGGGCGCCGCCCGCGCCGCGATCGATGCCGTCTATCGGCTGGAGGGCAGGCCGATCGAGAGCGAGTTCAACGTCACGACGGCGAGCGGCGCTCAGCGAACGTGGGTGTTCAGCGGCGCGCCGCTCGGGAGGGACGCGACGGGCAGGCGGCTCGTCATCAGCGCTGCCCACGACATCACGGAGAGGAAGCAAAGCGACGACGCGCTCCGCGAGAGCGAGGCGCGGTTCCGGGAGCTCGCCGACGCGATGCCGCAGGTCGTGTGGACGGCCGGCCCCGACGGCAGCATCGACTACGGCAACCGCCAGTGGCGCGAGCGCACCGGCATGAAGGAGGGCGATGCCCCCGGTGAGGGCTGGGCCTCCTTCGTGCACGAGGACGATCGCCAGAGGTGCCTCTCCGCGTGGCGCCGGGCGGTCGCGACCGGCGAGCCCTACGAGGTCGAATACCGCTTCGGAAGCGCCGCCGGCCGCGAGCACCGCTGGTACCTGTGCCGCGCCGTGCCCGTCCGCCGGCCGGAGGGCGACATCGTGCGGTGGTATGGCACCTGTACGGATATCCACGATCAGAAATGCGCGGAGGCGTCGCTGAAGGAGGCAGACCAGCGCAAGGACGAGTTCCTGGCGATGCTGGCGCACGAGCTGCGCAATCCGCTCGGGCCCATCCGCAACGCGGTCGAGATCCTGCGGCGGGTCGCCGGGCAGCTACCGCCGCTCGTGCGGGCGTGCGGCGTGATCGAGCGGCAGGTGTCGCACATGGCCCGGCTCGTCGACGACCTGCTCGACGTCTCGCGCGTGGCGCGCGGGAGGATCCCGCTGCGCAAGGAGCGCTGCGACCTGTGCAGGCTGCTCCGGCAGACAGCCGAGGACTACCGCAGCACGCTCGAGGCGAGCGGCCTGTCGCTCGACCTGGAGCTGCCGGACGGCCCTGTCTGGATCTCCGGCGATCCCACCCGGCTCTCGCAGGCGGTCAGCAACGTGCTGCACAACGCCAACAAGTTCACCGACGCCGGCGGCCGGGTGACGGTCATGCTCTCGACGACGTCGGACGGCGCCGCGGCCATCCGTATCCGCGACACAGGCATCGGCACGGATCCGGCGATGCTGGCGCGCATGTTCGAGCCGTTCAGCCAGGCCGACCGGAGCCTGGATCGCAGCCGGGGCGGGCTCGGGCTGGGGCTGGCGCTCGTCCAGGGCCTGGTCGAGCTCCACGGCGGCGCGGTCTCGGCCGAGAGCGCCGGCGTCGGTCGAGGGACGGAGATCGTCCTCCGTCTTCCGCTCTCGCGTGACCCGGAGTCGTCCCCCGAGCGCGCCGCGCCGCCGCCAGGCGTCGACCCGAGGTCGCTGCGCATCCTGATCATCGAGGACAACGAGGACGCCGCCGAGATGTTGCAGGCGCTCCTCTCCATGGACGGCTATCGGGTCGAGGTCGCCCTGTCCGGGCGCGCCGGTGTGGAGGCGGCCCGCGCGTTCCGGCCGGAGGTCGTCCTGTGTGACATCGGTCTGCCCGGCGGCATGGATGGATACGGCGTGGCGCGGGCGTTGAAGGAGCTGAAGGAGAGCGCGAAGGAGGACGCGAGCGTCTCGCCTTCGCTGATGATCGCGCTGACGGGCTATGGCCAGGAGCAGGATCGGCGGCGGGTGCGGGAGGCTGGCTTCGATATGCACCTGATCAAGCCGATCGAGCCGAGCTCTCTGCAGGAGATCCTGGCCACGTTCACGATGCAGGCGTGAGGCGCCGGCGGCGCGCGCGACGATCGGAGCGCGCGACAGGGCTCCAGGGATCCTCGACGCGCGACGCGCGCGAGCCCTCGTCGCGCCCCAGCCGCCGCAGGGCGCTCGGCGGCACGCCCGAGAATCGCTTGAAGGCGCGGCTGAAGGCCGCCTCGAAGTCGTAGCCGAGCCGCACGGCGGCCTCGCCGGACGAACGGTCATGCATGGGAGGCAAAGTAGCATGGAATGTCCGCAGGGCCGGGCCCGCGATGCCTGGCAGGAGGCGTGAAGAACACCCTGCGTGCACTGAAGGACCTCCCGGCCCGGCGCTTCGGGCAGCCGGAGGACATCGCGCACGCCATCGAGCTCTCGATGACCAACCCGTACATGACGGGGCACACGCTCACGGTCGACGGTGGCCTCGTCGCGACGTGAGGAACATCAGACGTCCGGGATCGGCGCTGTCCACGCTCACGCAGCGATCGAGGACGCGCTCCTCGCCGTCGTCGCGCTCGCCGTCGCTGTCGCGTGTCGCGCCAGGGTCACCAGATCGTCCACCGACCACTGGTCGTCGACGTGCTCGCCATACTTTGCGGCCAGCACCCGCCCGTCGCTCGCGATCAGCAGATCGGCCGGCAGCCCGAGCCGGCCGCCGTGCGGATCGCGCGAGGGGAGTCGCTGCCGCCCCGCGATGACCGCCGGGAGGCTGAGCGCGATCGCCCTGACGATCGGCCACCACGCCCGCGGATCGAGCAGCGCGCGGGGCGCGGACTCGACACCGAACTCGCTGTAAAGCTGCCTGTCCGGGTCCGCGACGACGGCGAACGGCAGGCCGGCCACGTGCTCGCGGAGCTCGTCGGCGGGCGAGTGGAACAGCACCACCTCGCGAACGCCTGCGGCGCTGATCTCGTCGTGTCGATGGACGAACGAGCGCAGGTGCACGTTGCAGACGGGGCAGCCGGCGAAGCGCCGGAACTGCAGGTGCGTCAGGAACGCCGGGTCCGGGACGCGCAGCGGAACGCCGGTGACACTCACGAGCTCGCGTCCGGTCACGATGGCGCCGGGCCTCACTTGCCTGGACATCAGCCCTCCTTCCTTTTTAGGCGTACGTCGTACACTTACCAAAGTATGAGCGTGCGGTGTACGCTGTCAAGGCCATGCCGCGCCCGCGCTCGCTTTCCCATCCGGGCATCGCTGCCGCAGCGCTCGCCGTCATCGACCGTGAGGGGCTCGCGGCGCTCTCGATGCGCGCGGTCGCCAGCGAGCTGGGGATGAGCACGATGGCGCTCTACCGCTACGTGAACGACCGCGAGCAGCTCGAGCGGCTGGTGGTCGACCTGGTGCTCGGCGCTGTCGACGTCGAGGTGCCGGCGCGCGGCGCATGGAGCGAGCGGGTGACGATCCTCGTCGAACGGGTGCGCGACGCCATCCGCGCGCACCCGTCCGTGGTGCCGCTGACGCTGGCCCATCGGCACAGCTCCGAGGGGGTGCGCCGGTTCGGAGAGGCGCTGCTCGCGGTGCTCACCGAGGCCGGGTTCTCCGGAGCGCGGCGGGTCATCGCGTTTCGCTGCCTGAACAGCTATGTGATCGGCGCGCTGCAGGCCGAACACCTCGGACCGCTGTCAGGTCCCGGGACCACGCAGCTCGCTGCGCTGTCCGAGGAGGCGTACCCGTTTCTCTCGGCGACGGCGCGCGACGCGCGGCGTGTGCCCCCGGACCAGGAGTTCTTCGGCGGGCTGGCGATCGTGCTGCGCGGCCTCCATGCGGACGACCAACGCGCCGGTTGTCGATGACGGGCAAGCATCGGCGGCCGAGCCGGCGCGTCGTCATCACGCCCGATCAGGCGGCTGCCACGGGGAGCTGTTCGTCCGGCTCACGGGCGGCAGCGGCGGCGATCGTCCGGCGCAGCAAGGGGCCTATCGTCAGGCCCTGCACCACGATGGAGGTGACCACCACGACATAGGTGATCGACAGCACGATCTCGCGCTCGTGGACGAGCGAGCCGTCCGCGAGCTTCGCCGGGATCGAGAGCGCGAGGGCCACCGAGACGCCGCCGCGCAGACCGCCCCAGGTGAGGATGCGGATCGCGCCCGGGGTGAAGGGCCGGCGCCTCTTCATGAGGCTCACAGGGAGCGCGACAGCGATGAACCGCGCCAGGAGCACGACAGGAAACGCGAGCAACCCCGCGAGCACGGACTGACCGTTGAAGGCGATGATCAAGAGCTCGAGGCCGATCAGGACGAACAGCACAGCGTTCAGGATCTCGTCCATCAACTCCCAGAAGTCGTCCAGATGTTCGCGGGTCTTCTCGCTCATCGCGCCGGCGCGCGCTTCGTTCCCGATGAAGAGACCAGCCACCACCATGGCGATCGGACCGGAGACGTGGAGCGCGTACGCCAGGGCGTACCCGCCCGCCGCTGTCGCCAGCGAGATCAAGACCTCGACCTTGTAGTCGTCGACCTGTCGCAGCATGGCGAGCGCCACGAAGCCGAGCGCGAGGCCGTACAGCACGCCGCCGATCGCCTCCTGGACGAACAGGAGCGAGAGCCTCTGCAGGTCGAAGCCCGACGTCCCCGAGGCCATCTCCAGGAGCCCGATGAACGCCACTACGGCCACGCCGTCGTTGAAGAGCGACTCCCCGGCTATCTTCATCTCGAGCTCCTTGGGCGCCCCCACGTGCTTGAGGACGCCGAGCACCGCGATGGGATCGGTGGGGGAGATCAGCGCGCCGAAGAGCAGGCAGTAGATCGGCTGGACCTCCACGCCCATCAGCGTCATGAGGCAGTAGGTCATGCCGCCCACCAGCGCCGTGGACATGAGCACACCCCCGGTCGCCAGGATGCCGATGACGAGCCGCTGCTTCTTCAGATCCGCGAGGTTGACGTGCAGTGCCGCGGCGAAGAGCAGGAAGCCGAGCATCCCTTGCATCAACGTCTTGTTGAAGTCGACGCCCGAGAGGTGCTCCCGCGCCGACGCCTCCACGGCCGGGAACAGCACGCCGACGGCCACCATGGCGATGGACGTGGTCATCGCGATCAGCATCAAGCCGATCGTTGTCGGCAACCTGAGGAACCGATGGTTGAGATAGCTGAAGATCGCAGCGAGCGAGAGCAGGGCCGCTGAGACTTGGAATAGATCCATGCTCCCAGACCTATGGACCGGCGCGCATCGGCTCACGTGTGATGCGGCGTCGTCCTGATAGAAGGTTGGACGTCAAAGGTTTTCTCAGGAGAAGATTCAACCCGTGTCGAAATGTCAAGCGCCAACCGCCTGCGCCGCGACCCGACCCGACCGAGGTTGCGCCGCGCAGATCCCGCCGCCGCGCGGCCGCGGCGCCCGGCGGCGCTCGCCGGCGTGAAAATCGTGTAGTTTCCGACACCTGGCGGCACCGAGAAAAAGCTCCCCCGGCGTGTCGATCGCGCGCCCCCTCGTTCGTCGTGATGGTGGAGCCAGGGCCCAGCCGGCGGGGACGACCGTCCGGCGCCCCTCACGACACCCCAAGGAGACACGACGATGCGCTTCATCATCACCGCAGCACCCGGGAACGACAAGGCGACGACAGAGGCGGAGGGGGCTCCGGACGAGGAGCTCTTCGCGGCCTACATGAAATACAACGAGGAGATGGCGAAGGCCGGCGTGCTGATCGCGTCCGAGGGGCTCAACCCCGCCGGGGCCCGCGCGCGCGTCGGGATCGCCGGCGGGAAGCGCGCCGTGCTCGACGGGCCCTTCGTCGAGACGAAGGAGCTGGTCGGCGGCTTTTACCTGATCGAGGTGAGCTCGAAGGAGGAGGCGATCGCATGGGCGCTGCGCTGCCCCGTCGGATTCGGCAGCGACGAGGTGCTCACGATCCAGCAGATGACGGATCTCTCGGACATCCCGCCGCGCTTCAGGGACATCCTCCTGGACGTGGCGCCGACGTGGGGCGCGTCGTTCTCGAAGGGGAGATAGTCGACCCGCGGTCGACGGGGAGCGTCGCGCTCAGTTGCGCGGGCGGACGAACGGCGTCGCGTCGTAGAGCACGATCGGCGCGTCCGCCGTGGTCCCCTCGCGCAAGGTGAGGCGGTTCGTGGCGATCAGCGGCGTCGAAGGGATGAGCGTCATCCATCCGAGCGAGCGGCGATTGGCCCCGTCGGTGTGCGGTAGCGCGTCCCAGTCCAGATCGGTCGCGGCGTCCCACGAGCCCTTCGCGGGGATCGTCGGCGTGAGCTCGCCGAGAAGGTCCCCGTCGGTCGTCCAGACCTTCACCCTCATCGTCGCGGACTGCCCGCCCAGGTTGTTGACGACCGGCGCGCTCCACTGCGTCAGCCCCTCGCCGCCGGGCCAGTTCTTGATGTAAGGCCAGCTGACCAGGCTGTCGGAGGAGGGAGCGACGAGCGGCTCGTCGTTGAACAGGGCGACCGGCGAGCTCAGGGTGGATCCGTCGCGCAGGACCACCCGGTTCGTACCGAAGACGGGCAGGTCGGCGCTGATCCTGACCCAGCCCTCGGAGCGCCCGCCGCTGCCGGTGGCCGGGACGCTCGTCCAGTCCGGGTCGCCGTAGGCGTTCCAGGCGCCGAACGAAGGGATGACCTTCGTGAAGCTCCTGAGCGCCGCGCCTCCGCCGTTGCGGTGCACCGTGACAGTGAGCGTCACCTGCTCCGGATGGGGGTTGTTGACGATCAGGTTCGACCACTGGGTCATCGTGCCCGTCGCGGGGATGTTCCGCAGGAAGGAGCTCGCGGCGAGCTCCTTCGCCGCCGACGTCGCCCCCGCGAAGCCCACGTCGTCGAGGAGCGCCACGGGCGCGTCGTACGTCGAGCCGTCGCGGTGAACGATGCGGTTCGTCGCGACGACAGGCTCGTCCGACCTGATCTCGACCCACCCGAGCGCGCCTGTCTTCGTGGGGGTGTTGGGCACGGCCAGCCAGTCGCTGTCGCCATACGAGTTCCACACCCCCCTGGCGGGGAGGGCGCGGTCGAGCTCGTGGAGGCTGCCGTCGACTCCATGGATCCGCACCGTGATGGATACCGGCTTTGTCGCCGGGTTGTTCACCACGACGTTCGACCACTGGGTCCGGCCGCCGGCTTCGGGCCAGCTCTTCAGGTAGTAGCTCGAGAAGAGCCGCCTGGAGGGCGACGTCAGGAAAGGCTCGTCCTCGACGAGCCGGGCGGGCGCGTTCCACGTGTTCCCGGCGCGGAGCGAGGTGCGGTGCGTCGCCACGACGGGCATGTCGGACGACAGCGCGATCCACCCTGACGCGCGATCGCTCAGGAGATCGCCGTCGTCGATCGCGTTCCAGCGCGGATCGCCGTACGTGCTGTAGGCTCCCGCGGCCGGGATCTTGATCAGCACGGCGCCGAGCGGCGCCCCCCCGCCGGTCGGGAAGACGGTCAGCTTCACGGTGGCCTCCGCGGCGTTCGGGTTGACCACCGTGACGTTCGACCACTGCGTGAGGCCCCCCGGCGCGGGCCAGTTCTTGAGGAACACCGAGGAGTACTGGCGCTCGCACAGCGAGCCTGGACGGCAAGACCAGCTCCGGATCAGGTGGGGGCGAGAGGGGTCCAGCGCCGCGTCGTCGGCCGAGCACGTCGTCGGCGCGCCCCCGTAATTGTTGGGATGGCCGGCGATGCGCCAGTGATTCTGGCAAATCGCGCCGTCGGGGCTCCAGACGGCCTCCAGGGGGAGCACGGGGACGTGGTCCCCCTGCTCACGGACCTGGATCCCCCTGTTGTCCTCGACGTCGATCAGGGTCCCTTCCGCCGTGGCGGATCGGTCTTTGCCGGAGAAATCGGCCCGCACCATGCGGGTGCACGCCTGCCGGAGGCGCTGCGCGTCGTCGTTGTCCGGTACGTCGATGTAACCCATCCTGTCGCACTTGATGATGGCCGACGTCGCGCAGGCGAACGTGAAGTGAGCCGTCGAGGAGCTCCGGGTCCCGCGCTCGTCCCAGACCTCGGCGAAGGGAGTCGCCCAGCTCGCCTCGGGCATCTCCAGCGTCGCGCGACACGCCGGTCTCCACGAGGCTTCGCCCCGCTCCGCCCTGTCCGGGTCCTGGATCTCGACATCGTAGCCATCGCCTGTCGCGCTCACGCCGCCGATGCGCGCGGGGAACGTCTGCCAACCGCCGTCGACGCAGAGGAGATCGACCTTCAGCTCGGCGCCGGCCCAGTCCGCGTCGACGAGACGAGCGCCGTTATCGAAGCTGCCCATCAGCTTGCCTTTCTCGACGTGGGCGCCGACGCGCCTGCCGCCCTTCGTGATCTCCGCCAGGCGGAAATGCGTGGGCACCTCGGACTGCTCGAGCTCGTCATACGACGAGCCGGGATCCCAGCGCCCGTGCAGATCGATCCCGTTACGGGACCGGTGGTTGGGCGACTGGAGGATCGGGTCGCCAGCGGGCGAGTCGACCGAGGGATCGGCCGGCTTCGAGCGCGGCCGCGTGCACGTCGCGAGCGATGTTCCGAGCGGCGGAACGAGCTGTATCGCGATCGGCCACGACACGACCACCTCGATCGGCGGGTCCTTCGCCGGGCCCTTCGCGCCGAGCTCGCTCTCGCCCGCGAGCGTCTCCTCCACGTCCACCGCTGTGCACGCGGCGCCCGAGGCGATGACGGCGCAAAAGCTCAATCCGACAGCGGTGCGCCGGGCGCCGCCGCGCCGCCGGGTCGAAACGCCAAGCCAGGGAGTCCCACGCCTCTCGGAACCTTGCATATCGAGCTCTCTTCACCTTTCCGTGCTCTGCGCGCGCACGAGCGTGCGACAGCGCGAGCGACCCGCCGGCGCGCGCGATGCCACGCCTGCGCGCGCCTGTGCCCGCAAGTCCTCGCAAGCGACGTACCACCTGGTCATCGCGCCGCGCGGCGTGCGCTGCTGCACGTATCCAGCGCCCGGCGGTCGCGCTCGCCCTGCGCCAGCGGTGTGCATGTGCAGCGGAAAATTCCTTTGTCGATGTTCGCTGCCGCCTCGACGCCAGGCGCGGCTCAGTCGCTGTGGGGCCGGGGCGTCGCGCAGATCCGCGCCCCGACGAGGGCGTCGCGCAGGGTCGGCTCGGAGGCCTCGCGGTTGCTGCTCACGCTCGTGAGCGCGTTCTCGTACCAGCTCCCGCCGCGCAGCACGGGCTCGCGGGCGCCGTCGGCCGAGACGGTCCACTCGAAGACGTTGCCGGCCATGTCGTGCACCCCGAACGGGCTCGCCGAGGCGGGGTGCGCGCCGACCTCGTCCGGGCCGAACCCGAGCGGATCGCGGCCGTACGTGGCGTCGTGGTTGGCGTCGTCGGGCTCGAGCCGGTCGCCGCCCGGGAAGACGCGATCGTCGGCGCCCCGCGCGGCGCGCTCCCACTCCGCCTCGGTGCAGAGCCGCGCGCCGGGCACGCGCCCCGTCCGGTCGAGCCAGGCCGCGTAGGCGGTCGCGTCGTCGAACGAGATGGCCGAGACAGGGAAGCGGCGCCAGTCCTGCGCCGCGCGGCGGGCGCGCCCCGGGTAGCGGAGCAGCTCGCCCTCGCGCGCGCGGTACGCCTCGACCGTGGGCTTCAGCAGCAGCTCGAACGCGCCGCCGGCGGGCTGCGCGAGCTCCAGCACGTGCCAGTCCTTGTGGGCCGCCGGCGTCCGCCGCGCGCGCTCGTCCGGGGGCAGGGCGCGCAGGTACTCCATCCAGTCGGCGAACGTGACCTCGTGCCGCGCGATGAGGTAGGCGCCCGTCTCGGCGGCGTGGAGCGGCTGCGCCTTGAGCATCCCCCGGAGCTGGCCCTCCTCGCCCATGCCGTACAGGAAGCGGCCCGGCGGCACGTGGACGAACCCCTCGGGCACGTCGCCCGCCGGCGGGAGCGCGACGTCGAGGCGCACGCGCTCGCCCCGCGCGATCACCACAGGGAGCCGCACCTCGGCGCGCCCCTCGGCCGCCAGCGTGAGCAGGAGCGAGCCCTGCTCGACGTCGCGCTCGTCGAGCGGCGTCCTGCCGAGCGCGCGCGGCGCCGAGAGGACGCGGCGGCCGCCCTCCGCCGTGAACCGCCGGAGCGACACATCGGCGCCCGGCGGGGAGGTGACAACGGCGACGCGGCCCGGCGCGTCCCAGAGGCGGCGGCGCTCGCCGCCGTCGTCGTGCGCGGCGAGCCGCGCGATCAGCTCGTCGCGCTGGACGAAGCGCCGCTCGCGCTCGGCCAGCGCGGCGCGCTCGACCAGCGCGTCGCCGAGCAGGGCGCGCGCGTCCGCCCTGTCGCCGCCGAGGCNTCGCCGAGCAGGGCGCGCGCGTCCGCCCTGTCGCCGCCGAGGCGCAGCGCGGCCTCGAGCTCCTGGGACGCGCGCGCGTAGGCGCGATCCGCGCC
>NZ_JEMA01000427.1 GCF_001589285.1 Sorangium cellulosum
CCAGCGTCCGGTCGCTGTCGAGCACGGGCAGCACCCGCACCGACCACTTCCTGGTCTCCCGGTCGTAGTGGAACGTCTCGAGGATCATGGGGGCTCCTCGCCCCCAGGCTACAGCACGCGGGCGACGACGAGGGTCATGTCGTCGTCGATCGATCGCTCACCGCGGAACCTGGACACCGCCGCGACGATCGCGTCCCGCGCCTCCTCGGGCGCGCAGCTGGCCACGCCCTGGAACAGCGCCCGCAGCCGCCGCTCGCTGAACTGCTCGTTCGCCGGGTTCTCACACTCGGTGACGCCGTCGGTGAACCAGAGGAGGGCGTCGCCGGCCTCGAGGGTGAAGGTGCTCGACGTGAACTCGGCCGAGCTCGCTGCCCCGAGCGGCGCGCCCTCCGAGGTGAGCTGGCGGACGGCGCTGTTCCTCACCAGGTAGGGGAACGGGTGGCCGGCGTTCGCGATCGTCAGCGAGCGGGCCCCGGGATCGAAGATGCACACGGCGCACGTCATCAGGTACTTCTGCTGCCCGGCCTCGAAGATCGAGCAGTTCATGACCCGAAGGATCTGCGCGGCGCTGAGCTCCTCGCCCCCGAACGTGCGCGCGATGTCGCAGGCGGCCTTCGCCGCCCCGGTGATGATCGCGGACG
The DNA here is from genome assembly GCF_001589285.1 of Sorangium cellulosum. Taxonomy (GTDB): domain Bacteria; phylum Myxococcota_A; class Polyangia; order Polyangiales; family Polyangiaceae; genus Sorangium; species Sorangium cellulosum_G. Next base: position 642 of record NZ_JEMA01000427.1, read on the forward strand.
AGATGCCGTGGCCTGTCACGTCGCCGATGACCGTGAGCAGCCTGCCGTCCGGCAGGTCGTGGAAGGTCCACCAGTCGCCGCCGCACTCCGCCGCGGGCTGGAAGTGGCTCGCGAGCCGCAGGGAGCGGCGCTCGATTACGTCGTCGCTCGGCACGAGCATCTGCTGGACGGCGCGCGCGACCTCGAGCTGCTTCTTCAGCGAGGCGCGCTCCGCTGTGTCGTAGAGGAGCTGGACGAGCCGGTCGCCGAGCCCGACGAGCTGGACGCGGACCTCGTGGATCGCCTCGTCCGAGCCGCTCGCCCCGGCGCCGCCCTGGGCCGCGCTGCCCAGCGAGAGCAGCTCGGCGAGCTTCGCCGCGAAGCGCCGCTTGGCCGTCGAGATCGTCGAGGTGACCTCGATCGGCATCGACGGCTCGACCTGGGAGCTGGCGGCGTCGTGGAAGAGGGTGAGCGCGTCGCCGATCGCCACGACGACGCTGCGCAGCCGGTCCCGCTCGGCGAGGAGCTGGCGGTGGAGCGCGCCCATCTCGTTCGTGGAGAGGTCGAGCGAGCGCGTGAGGAGGCTCCGGTCGTCGGCGACGTGGCGGTAGTGCTCGCTGATCCGCGCGACGACCTTGTGCCATGTCTCCCTGTCGGGCGGCTCGGCGAGGTCGTCGAGCCCGAGGCGCCGGAGCTGCCGGGCGAGGAGCGGATCGATCTCAGCCACGGAGACCTCCCCGGCCGGGCCGCGCCGCGCGCGTGCGCGTCGTTACGGGCCCTCGCGCCAGCGCGCGCCCGCGCGTCACCACGCGGCCCGCTCCGGCGTCTCCATCGCGGGGGTGGAGCGCTCGAAGTAGTGGATCGACGCGGGCAGCGAGCGGAACTCGCGCGGGTTCACGTCGAGGTCCCAGAACGACGTGACAGTTGTCGAGGCGGCGGGCGACACGTCGACGACGAGCACCGCGCCGGCCGCGTAGATCTTGAGCATGCCGAGGCCGGCGCCGCCGCGCGAGGTGTCGAGCACGGGGGTGCGGGCGGAGTCCGCGCCGCGCGCGCTCAGGCCGCGGGTGATGCCCTCGAAGACGTGGCGCCGCTGGAGGGTGCCGAACGGGTCGTGGGCCTGGAGCGCGATGTGCGCGCCGTCGGCGCCGAGCCGGAGCGTGGGGATCTCGCTCTCCTCGAGCACGATGTCGCTCCGCCGGTCGTGCGTGTAGCGCGGGCGCCCGCCGGCATCGACGGGCGCGTCGTACATGGCGTTCATGAGCAGCTCGTGCGCGAGCGCGGCGAGCCGCTCGGCGACGCGCGCGGGGGCGCCGGCGCGCTCGGCCCAGTGCGCGACCTCGGCGACCGTGCGGTCGCGGTCCTCGCTCGTGCGGGGGCGCCACTTCACGATGGTGGCCCCCCAGGAGAGCAGGTCGGAGAGGCGCGGCGGGAGCGCGAGCGGCTTGAGGATGCGCCGGACGGCGAGCGCGATCTCCCACGGCCGCGGCATCGAGGCGAAGCTCGGCCAGCCGACGACGCTGGAGAGCCGCGGCTCCCGGAGCGCTGCCTCGAGGACCGCGTCGGTGTTGCCCGAAGTCCACACGAGCAGGTGCATGCTCGGGTAGCGCTCGGCCGCCCATTCGAGCGCGAGGTCGAGGTCGGCGGCGTCGCAGCCGAGCAAGAGGGGCCTGTCGGACAGCCGCGCGCGCAGCTCGGCCGGGTCGCTGGCCACCGGGACGTCCTGCATGCCGGCGGCGGCCGACATGACGCGCGCGATGCGCTGGCCGACGACGCGGTTCCGCTCGAGCACGGCGATCGTCGCTTTCGGGGCTGAATCGATCAAGGGGTCACCGCGGGGGTCGCCGACCTCGCGAGGGCGCGGGGCGCAGCCGATTACACCACGGTTCGCGGGCGGGGGGGCGGGCCCGGTGCCTCGCCCGTCGACACCACGTTCATCGCCGCACCCGGCACCACCTCGCGCCCGATCTCCGGCGGGGTCGGCTGGCCCGGTCCACCCTCTGTGTGCCCCCTTGCATCCTGGTTCGTAAGTGACATGTTAGTAATGAATGGTACGACCGCGGTGCACGACGGACGAGGAGATCCTCGAGGAGGCCCGCGCCTGCTTCCTCGAGCACGGGGCCGGCGTGTCGACGACAGCGATCGCGGCGCGGCTCGGCATCTCGCACGGGGTGCTGTTCCAGCGCTTCGGCACCAAGGAGCAGCTCCTGTGCGCCGCGCTGCTCCCCCCGGCGGAGCCGCCGTGGATGGCGCGGGCGCGCTCGGGCCCCGACGACCGCGCGGCGCGGGCCCAGCTCCTCGAGCTCGCGGAGGAGATCTCCGTGCACCTCGAGCGCATCGTGCCGTGCATCGCGGTGCTCCGGTCGGCCGGGTTCACCCTCGACACAGCCTACGAGCGACGGGAAGACTTCCCGCCGGTGCGCGCGCGCAGCGAGCTCGCGGCGTGGTTCGCGCGCGCGGCCGCGCGGGGCGTCGCGCGCCCGGTCCCGCCCGAGCACGCGGCCGACCTCTTCCTCGGCGCGCTGCAGTTCCGCCCGTTCCACGAGCACATCGCGCGCGACGGGTTCAGCCAGGCCGAGGGCCGCGCCTACCTCGAGTTCGTCGTCGACGTGCTCTGCCGGACGCTCGATCCGGCCGGAGACCCGCGATGACCTCCACACGCGGGCTCGACCGAGCCTCGAACGGCGAGGCGCGTGCAACGTTCGACAGGTGAACAACGCCCGAGGAGCGCCGAGGACACATGACGAAACCGATCGAATCCAGCAGCGGCTCGCCCGATTCACCCGATCTCGCGGACGCGCCCGCGACGTCCGGCGGTGTGCCCGGGCCCTTCACCTTCCTCATGACCACCCCGAATGAGACGGGGCACCTGCTCCGCATCCTCGAGCTCGCGCGGGGGCTGACAGCGCGCGGCCACCGGGTGCTCGTGCACACGCAGGCCTCGGCGGAGGCCGCGGTCAGGGCGGCGGGCGCCGAGCTCGTGCCCTACGCCCGCCACCACAACATCATCATGCGGCTCCGCGATCGCCCTGTGGAGGGCGCGCTGCGGTGGGTCCCGTCCATCCCCCGCAACCTGATCCGGTTCCGCGAGGCCCTGATCGCGAGCAGCGTGGATCTCGCCGAGGAGCTCACGCCCATCCTCCGGCGCGAGGGCGTCGACTGCCTCGTCCATGACACCTTCGGCTTCGGCGCGGGCTACGCGGCCGAGCGCGCGGGCATCCCCTGGGCGAGCGCGGGGAACGCCGCGACGGTGCTCGACGCGGCGGGGATACCGCTGCTCGCGCGGTCGATCCAGCTCCCGCGGCTCGTCGCCGAGCGGCCCGCGCTCCTCCACGCCCTCGCCGACAGGCTCCTGCGGTCGCGCGCTGGAGCACGGGGTCCCGATGCTGATCATCCCGCTCTTCGGCGACCAGCCCATCAACGCCGCGCAGGCGGAGCGCGGCGGGTTCGCCTACCGCCTGCCCCTCGCCGAGGCGACGCCGGACGCGATCCGAGCGCGGCTCCGGGCGCTGCTCGCGGACGGGGCCTTGCGCGAGCGCGCGCAGGCCGCGGCCGCGGAGATACGACAGCTCAAGTCCGGCGCGGTCGCCCCGAGGGCGCTCGAGCGGCTGGCCGCCCGCTCCCCCCAGCGCGAGCGGGCGCGCCGCGCGCCGCCGGCGCCCCAGGCGCTGGAGCAAGGGTGACGCGACGCCAGGACCGAAAGGAGCGGAGCGCCGGCGCGCGGGAAGGCGCCCGTCACGAGCTCAGCGCGAGACCGCTCGCACCGCGCGCGCCGCGTCGACAAAGCCGAAGCCCGAGTCGAAGTCGAAGCCGAGGGCTCCGGGCACCCTCTGGGGACCGATGTCGCCTTCGAAGTTCCGCAGCCGCACGTCGTCCGCCGTGAGCCTCAGCGCCCCGTAGATCTCGAACGGCGCGAGCCGATCCGAGCTGAACCTGCGGGCGATGTCGCGCGCGCGCCTGTCGATCATCAGGGCGGCGACGGCCGCGACGTGCGGCGCGGACGCCGAGGTGCCGAAGAAGTTCGGGAACCCGTCCGGCTCGTCGGTGCCAGGAATCGGCACCGCGAGGTCGGCGAGGAAGAACGTCGTGTTGCCGCCGTCCGGCCCCGTCACGCCGGGCTTGAGCCGCAGGTGCGGAAACGAGAGGCGCTCGCCGCGATCGCCGAACAGGACGGGCGTCCCACCCGCCGACGATAAGAAGTTCAGGCACGCTGGCCGGCACGCTGGCTCGAGCGGGCTGCCCCACTCCTCCGTCTGGAACCACGCCGCCGCGCCGACCGCCTCGGCGCCAGCGGCGTTCGGGTGGCCGAAGATCGTGGAGCTCCGCGTGTCGAACTCCTCGACGCTGAAGGTGCCCGCCACCTCGAACCACACGTACTTCACGAGCCCCGGCGCCGGACCTGCGATCAGCTCCAGGCCGAGCTGGATGCGCCGATTCTCGGCAGAGCGGTTGATGGCCATCGCGACATCGACAGCGTCGCCGCCGACGTTGTCGGCGATGCCCGCCATTTGACAGACCTCTTGCACATCATCGAGGTTGCACTCTTCCAGCGGCTCGCCGTTCGTGTCGTGGAAGATCAGATCCATGTCGCTCCGCGATCCGCGCACGCCGTTCGCCGAGAGCGAAGGCTGATCCCAGTTGAGCGCCACGATGGTGGTCGAGCCGGCGCTCGCCGAGACGCGCTGCAGATCGTCGACGCCGGGGCCCGGCTGGAAGTCGTGGCGCCGCCCGCCGAGCGGACCGCGCCGTCGAGAGTCGCGGAACTCCGACTGATACGACTGACGCGCCTGGTTACCCGCGGACGAGAAATACGCCACGCCCTTCTTGACCACCTCGTCCACAGCGTCGGCGACGATCCCGTCCTCGAACATGGGCTCGGCGGGATAGATGATATCATCGACGATGACGTCCGCGCCGTCGCGCGCGAGCGCGACGATCCCGTCGGCGAAGTCCGCCACGCTGACGAACGCTGTGTAGAAGGACAGGCTCGCTCCCGGCGCGACATCGTGGATGATCTGCATCATGGCGCGACCTTCATCGATGCACTCTGCGTTCGGCTCATCGTGCAGATCCTTCAGGACGCGGATATTCGATGGCAGGTCGCCGCTCGCGATGTCGTCCTCGGCGTCGAGTGAGCTCGGCCGCGAGCGCCGCGCCGTCGTCGCCGCGGGCGCTGACACGGACGTAGCCGCCCTGCACGCGGAGCATCGGGAACTTGCGATCCAGCGCGCCCTCAGCTGGATGCGGGTGCGCCGCCACGGCTCGTTGCAGCGCCAGCAGATGGGGCCCAAGCTTCGCGCCCGGTCCCGACATCACGTCGAGCTTGAGTTGCCTCAGCGCGTGCAGGGCCTGCCGCGACTCCATCGTTTCATCCTCCTCGACGAGCTCATTCGCGCATCCTGCCAGCGCCATGCATAGAGCCCACGCAGAGATCCCTCGAAGCGTCATCCTCCGCCCCCCTTGACCGGCTCGACACGCCGCGCGAGGCGTGCAGCGAAACCAGCCCTCCCTCAGAGACTCATGTTCGCCCAGAGCATCCCGGCTCCAATTGCCACAGCAACGGACTCACGGGTTCTCCCCGAGACGGCCCATCATCCCACCTCTTGCTCTCCGCGCAACGAACATCCCAGAGTGTCAGGGCAACGTGGCCTGCGCGGATTCCGCTGATCCTCGGCGCGGTCGTCGAGGGCGCGAACATCAGGGCATGCGCGCGCATTGAACACATGACGTCCGGAGCGATACGAAGCCCGGCCAGCCGACGACGCTGGAGGGCCGCGGCTCCTCGAGGGCGGCGTGGAGGACCGCGCCCGTGTTGCCGGGATCCACCCGAGCAGGAGCACGCCCGGCCGCCCCCTCGAGCGCGAGGTCGAGGTCGGCGGCGCCGCAGCCGAGCAGGCCGGTCGCACAGCCGCGCGCGCAGCTCGGCCGGGTCGCTGGCCTGCCGAGGTCCCCCTGCGGCGACTCCTGCGCTGCCCTTGCGGAATACATCAGCGGAGACAAAGCGTCCGAGGTGCTCCGCCGCTCACAACGGGCGGAGTCGATCCCATCGAATGGACGTGACCTCTCCGAAGTACGATCGCGACGCCGCGCGGCGCGCGATAGAGCCGCAGTTCCGTCTGCTCGCCGAGAGCATCCCCCAGCTTGTATGGGCCGCCTGCTGCGACGGCTCGTTCGAGTACGTCAACCGCCGCTTCCGCGAGTACACCGGCCTCTCCGCCGAGCAGGCGAGGCGCCTCGGGCTGGCCGCCGTCCTCCACCCGGAGGACGCGGCGCGCTACGCCGCGGCGTGGCGGGCGGCCGTCGCGGGGGGCGCGGCGCTCGATCTGGAGGTCCGGCTGCGGCGGCACGATGGCGTCTACCGCTGGTTCCTCGGTCGCGCCGAGCGCTGCGAGGACGCCGGCGGCCGCGGAGCGCGCTGGATCGGCACGGCCACCGACATCGAGGAGCGGAGGCGACGGAAAGGAGCGCCGCGCCGGCCGAACGGGCGCAGGCGGCGGGTCCTGGAGACGGCGCGCTACATCACCGTCCGCAGGCGCGCCGCGGAGGGCCTGCGTCAGAGCGAGGCGCGCCTGCGGCTGGCCCTCACGGGCGGCCAGCTCGGCGTCTGGGAGTGGGAGCTGGCGAGCGGCCGCCTCTTCTGGTCGAACGAGGCGCTCGAGTGCGCGGGCCTCAGCGCGGCGCAATTCGGCGGCACCCAGGACGATTTCGCGCGCGTCGTGCACCCCGACGACAGGGAGGCGGTCTGGGCGCACATCGAGAGCGCGCTGCGCGGCGAGGCGGACTACTCCGGCGAGTTCCGCATCCTCCACGCCGACGGGCAGGTGCGCTGGGTCCACTCCCGCGCGATGGTGCTGCGGGATCGCGACGGGCGGCCGCTCCGGATGGTGGGCGTGGTCGGGGACATCACCGCCCGCAAGCTCGCCGAGCTGGCCCTCCGGGAGAGCGAGGTGCGCTTCCGCAACATGGCCGATCAAGCGCCCGTGATGATCTGGGTCACGGGCCCCGACGGGCGCGCCACGTACGGCAACCGGCTGTGGCTGGAGTTCTCGGGCCAGGTCGAGGCGACCGCCGTCGGCCACGGCTGGCTCGACGCGCTGCACCCCGAGGATCGTCTGGCGACCCTGCAGGCGTTCCAGCGAGCCGAGGCGCGGCGCGCGTCGTTCCGCCTGGATTACCGCCTGCGCCGGCACGACGGCGCGTACCGCTGGTGCATCGCCTCGGGCACCCCCCGGCTCGGCCCGGACGGAGAGTTCCTCGGCTACGTCGGCTCGGTCATCGACATCACCGAGCGCAAGGAGGCCGAGCTGCTGCTGCAGGAGCGCGAGGAGCGATTCCGCCGCGCCGTGATGGCGACCCCGTTCCCCGTCATGATCCACGCCGACGACGGCCAGGTCGTCTGCGTCAACCGCGCGTGGACGGACATCGCCGGGTACGCTTCCGGGGACCTTCCCACCGTCGAGGCGTGGCTCGACAGGGCACACGGGGCGCAGAAGGACGAGCTCCTCCTCAGGATCCAGGCCCTGTACGCGCTGGAGGTGCCCTCCAACGACGAGCTCGAGGCCGCCGTCGCCACGGCGACCGGCGAGCGGCGCACGTGGCTGTTCCGCGGGGCGCCGCTCGGGAAGGACGCGACGGGCAGGCGGCTCGCCGTCACCATCGCCCACGACATCACCGAGAGGAAGCGGGCCGACGACGCGCTCCGGGAGAGCGAGGCGAAGTTCCGGACGCTGGCCGACGCCATGCCGCAGATCGTCTGGACGTCTCGCGCCGACGGCACCACCGAGTACTGCAACCGCAAGTGGTACGAGTTCACCGCGTTGCGGGAGGGCGAGGCGACCTCCGAGAGCTGGATCTCCTTCCTCCACGAGGACGATCGCGGGCCGTGCGTGGAAGCGTGGCGCCGCGCCGTCGCGACAGGCGAGCCCCTGGAGATCGAGTACCGCTTCTTCAGCCCTGCTGCGCGCGAGCACCGCTGGCTCCTCGGCCGCGCGCTGCCGGTCCGCGGGCCGTCGGGCGAGATCGTGCAGTGGTATGGCACCGGCACGGACATCCACGATCAGAAGTGCGCGGAGGCCGCGCTGAAGGAGGCGGATCGGCGCAAGGACGAGTTCCTGGCGATGCTCGCCCACGAGCTGCGCAACCCGCTCGGGCCCCTCCGCAACGCCGCCGAGATCCTCCGGCGGTCCGGGCTGCAGCAGCCGTGGGCGGCGCAGGCGTGCGGCGTGCTCGAGCGGCAGGTCGCGCACATGGCCCGGCTGGTGGACGACCTGCTCGACGTCTCGCGCGTCGCCCGCGGCAGGATCACGCTGCGCAAGGAGCACTGCGACCTGACGCGGCTGCTCCGGCAGACCGTCGAGGACTACCGCAGCACGCTCGAGGCGAGCGGCCTCGGGCTCTCGCTGGACATCCCGCCCGAGCCGCTGTGGGTCCACGCCGACCCGACCCGCCTGTCGCAGGCCGTCAGCAACGTGCTGCACAACGCGAACAAGTTCACCGACGCCGGCGGCCGGGTGACGGTCTCGCTGTCGGCGACGCCGGAGGGCTCCGCCGAGATCCGCGTCCGCGACACGGGCATCGGCATGGATGCGGCGATGCTGGCCCGCGCCTTCGACCTGTTCACCCAGGCCGACCACAGCCTCGACCGCAGCCGGGGCGGGCTCGGGCTGGGCCTCTCGCTGGTGAAGGGCCTCGTCGAGCTGCACGGCGGCGCCGTCTCGGCCGAGAGCGAGGGCATCGGCCACGGGACGACGGTGGTCGTCCGCCTCCCGCTGGAGCGCAGCGTTGCGCCGTCGGCCGCGCGCCCGGCGCCGGCGTCGGAGGTCGCCGCGCGGTCGCTGCGCATCCTTGTCATCGAGGACAACGAGGACGCCGCGTCGATGTTGCAGGCGCTGCTCACCATGGAGGGCTACCGGGTCGAGGTGGCCCTGTCCGGGCCCGCCGGCGTCGATGCGGCCCGCTCGTTCCTGCCGGAGGTGATCCTCTGCGACATCGGCCTCCCCGGCGGGATGGATGGGTACGGGGTGGCGCGGGCCCTGAAGGACGGCGCCGGCGCCTCCCCCTGGCTGCTCATCGCGCTGACAGGCTACGGCCGGGAGGAAGATCGCCGCCGGGCCCAGGAAGCCGGCTTCGACATGCACTTCACCAAGCCGATCGAGCCGAGCTCCCTGGAGAGCCTCCTCGCTTCTATCGCGGCGCGGGGGTGAGGCTCCGGCGGGCGGGTGCCGAGGTGCACTCCCCGCCGGCGCAGACGGCCCTGGACAAAAGGCACGCAGGCGTGCCGTAGGGGCAGCCCATCCTCCAGTTCTCGCGGCACACTGTCGCGTTGAGGCGAGAGATGACGCGCCTCATCTGGTCGACGCCCGCCCGGTGGATCACCTCACCACAGGTGCCGCCGCAATAGGTGCTTGTGTCGACCATGGCGCAATCGCTGTCGGCAGCGCATGCCCGGTAAGCGGTCCGGACGCGCTCCACCTGGCTGGATGCGTGGGCATTCCGGCGCTGACAGGCCTTCCAGTCCACCTCTCTCTCGTCCTCCGTGCCTTCCATCGTGCCTTCCATCGTGTCGGTGAAGCCCGCGATCACGAGGGAGAATGAAGCCATGGCAAGGAGCGCAGAGATCCCCAGACGAACCCGGATCGTGTTCATGCTGCCTCCTTCGCGCGCGCTCGTCTTCGCCGGCGATGCGGGCGCATCGCGCGGGCCCTCGGCCTCTCATGGAGCTCCATGCGCGGGAACGGAAGGCGTTCGGCGCGGCGCTGCGCGAGCGCCAGGCCGGCTCAGCGCGCTGTCGGATCGTTGACGCGCCCCGCGAAGAGCATCGCCCCCGTCGGGAGATCTCTGATGAAGAAGAAGAACGGACGGTCCAGGACGATCGCCGCAGGCTCGGGGGGGTCGACCGCGCCCCCGCTTCCGGAGACGGCGAGGATGACCGCCGTCGCCGCTGCCGCCTCGGTACCGGCCTCGTCCACGTCGATGACCGCCTTGTGAAGGACGTCCTGGATCTGGATCCCTCCGCCGCCGAGGATGCCCGTGAAATCGGCGCCCGGACCGAAGGCGACCTCCATGCCGAGCCCCTCGAGCGCTTGCTTGAGCGAGGCGGACGATTCGAACGAGAACTTCGGCATCGTGATGTCGACCGACCGGTACTCCATCGAGGCGATGAGCCCCTCGAGCGCTTCGCCGTCGAGCGACGCCTCGAACGCGTCCTCGGTCCCCGCGGCGGGCATCACGAGGAACATCGNCTCGGTCCCCGCGGCGGGCATCACGAGGAACATCGAGACGGACGCCCCGTCATAAGGGATCTCCACCGCTTCCCAGCCGTCGCTGGCGACGTGGCGCGTCATCTGCCTGCCGCGCATCATCTGGGCGGTCACGCTCGTGTCGTCGCCGCGCCGGAACGCCCCGGGCTGCGTCGCGTCCTCCTCGAACGGCGTGCTCCACGCAGCTTCGAAGGAGATCGCGTTGACGACAACGAGCCGCGATTCCTGGGTCAACGCGCCCTTGAGGAGATCCTGTATCTTGCCCTCCGTCTGGTCGCTCACCCACGCATTGATGAGGCCCTCGGCCTCCGGCGGCTTGTCGAAGTCCGCGAGCCGCACGGGCGCCCCGTAGTTCTCGCCGAGCACCTCCAGGAACGACCGCTCGACAGGGAGACCGACGTGCGACCAGAGCGCGTTGGCTGTGTGGAGCCGGAACCCGACGCTCGCCGTCTCACCGGGATCTCTGGCCCGCGTCTTCAGCTCGAGGTCCACGTGGTTGAACGCCGCGTGCAGCCGCGCCTGGGGAAGCTCGAACCGCATCGCCTTGGCCATCGCCTGCTCCGTCGCGTTCCGCGCGCCCGCGTAGGTCATCGCGAGCGCTGTCGAGACGCTGAAGGGCGAGTAGATGACGTTGCTCGTCGCGCCGTCGAGCGCGCGGCCGAGATCGAGCGCGAAGCTCGTGTTGTTGCGCGAGAGCGACGTCCGATCCTCCTCCGGGACGTCCGGGGTCGTGTTCCGCGCCGCGGCCGAGGCCAGCACGCAGCCAGCCTTCGCCTCGAAGCACTCGACGAGGGGGCGCGAGCCGCCGCCTCCTCCCGCCCCGCCTTGACCGGAGCCTCCCCCTCCCTCACCCCCGCCCTGGTTCGGGCCACACGCTACAAGCCCCGACACAAGCAGTGCCATCAAGCCAGCCGTTGTTCTCATGAACCCGGGCCTTTGCAGCCTGTGTACCAGCGCGCTTTCGCGTGAGAATCTCGATAGTTGCTCAACGTGTGCCGCAGCGCGTGCCACACCAGGTCAGAGGCGCCGGCCATAGTGTGTCACGATGAGCCGAGCGACAGGGACGCACGGCGTCGAACGAGGTGCGCACGGCGAGGGCGCAGCGCCGGCGCGGCGCCCTGCCGGCGCCGCCGCCCGCGTCTGGCTGTTACAGCCGGGCGCTCGCCGGCGCCCGGCTGCGGCCCGGGAGGGTCAGGGCGCAGCCGATCGCAAGGAGCAGCGCCACGCAGAAGACCGTGATCGCCGTGGTGTGCTCGCGCAGCACGGCGTCGCTGTCGCGGGTCTCGGTGAGGACGAGGCCGAGCACGGTGAGGCCGGCGATGCCGCCGAGGTAGCGCATCGTCGAGGTGAGGCCCGCGGCCATCCCGCTCTGCTCGCGCGGGACGTCGCTCATGGCGGCGGCCTGGGAGGGCGCGGACGTGAGCCCAAGGCCCGCGCCGAGCAGGAGGAGCGCCGGGATCGCGTCGGTGATGACGACGAGCGGCCGCGCCGCGAGCAGGACCATGCCGGCGAGGGCGAGCGAGCAGCCGATCAGGGCGACAGCGCGCGCCCCGAAGCGCTCGGAGGCGCGGCCCGCGAGCGGCGAGGCGACGACCATCATCGCCATCATCGCGACGAGCGTGTTGCCGACGTCGCGCGGGCCCACGTCGGACAGCCGCGCCGCCACCTGCGGCAGCTCGAACAGGACCGAGTACATGGCGAAGTTCTGGAGGGCGATGATCAGGCTGCCGCCCATGAAGGTGCGCCGCCGGAACAGCGAGAAGTCGATGACGGGGTCGGCGGCGCGCCGCTCCCAGAGCACGAACGGCACGAGGCTCAGCGCGCCGATCGCGGCCGCCCAGCGGAGGTGGGCGTTCTCGAGGCCGAGCACGAGGCCCATCAGCGAGGCGCCGAGCAGCGCCGAGCCGAGGATGTCGAAGCGCGCCCGCGGCGCGGCGGGCCCCGCGGCAGCCGGCGGCGCGTCCGCGGGGGC